>JBKOVK010000173.1:0-23854 GCA_046724475.1 Acidobacteriota bacterium
TGGAGACGGAATCGCGGCTCGCCTGTTCGACGCGAGCGGGAACCCGACCTCCGGGGAGTTCGCGGTCAGCTCGACGACGGGCGACCAGTACGACCCCTGGGTGGCCGCGGACCGAAAGGGCGATTTCGTCGTCGTCTGGACGAGCTACGGGCAGCTCAACGCGACGAACACCGAGGTCTACGCGCGCCGCTTCGTCGGCGGCAATCCCGCCGGACCCGAGTTCGTGGTCAATACGCACACGACCGGCGACCAGTTCGTCGTCGGCCAGGCCGTGTCGATGACGCCCTCCGGCGAGTTCGTCGTGGTCTGGACGAGCGTTGGCCAGGACGGCGACGGCTACGGCGTCTTCGGCCAGAGGTTCGACGCCTCCGGCAACAAGGTCGGAACGGAGTTCCAGGTCAACACCACGACGGCCGGCGCCCAGAGCTATCCGGTCGTGGCCATGAACGAGTCGCGGCAGTTCGTCGTGGCCTGGCAGAGCTACGGCCAGGACGGAGACAATTACGGCATTGTCGCCCGGCGGTACGACGCCGCGGGCACGCCCCTGACGGGTGAGATTCCCGTCAATACGTACACGACGGATTCGCAGCACGTCCCGGCGATCGGCATGGACGGCGCCGGAAACTTCGTCGTCGTCTGGAACAGCTTCAACCAGGATGGCGACTTCGACGGGATCTTCGGGAGGCGCTTCGACTCGGCCGGAGCGCCGCTGACCGGCGAATTCCCGGTCAACACCTTCACGACCTCGCAACAGCTCTTCCCGTCCATGGCGATGGATGCCGAGGGCAACTTCGTGTGTACCTGGGAGAGCTTCGGCCAGGGAGGCGGCCCCGCGGGCTTCGGCGTCATCGCGAGGGCGTTCGACTCGTCGGCGGCGCCGGCGACCGGAGAGTTCCAGATCAACGCCACGACGAGCTCGGGAGGCCAGCTGCCCGCGGTGGCCATGGGCCAACACGACAACTTCGTGATTTCCTGGGGCCGCGAGGCGGTACCGGACGAGAACATCACCGCGCGGCTGAGCTCTCCGTCTGCAGGTGTGGCCGACGTCGACGTGCGCTCGGTGGCCGGCTCCTCTTCCAACGCCAACGGCGTGCTCGAGGCGGGCGAGACGGTCCAGGTGGCGCCGCACTGGCACAACGTCCTCACGAACTCCTTCAGCGCGACCGGTACGGGATCGAACGCCCGAGGACCGGCGGGCCCGACCTACACGCTCGATGACACCACCGCGGGTTACGGCACGATCGCCGGAGGCGCCACGAACGATTGCTTCGACGCGACCGCGGACTGTTACCTCCTGACCGTGACGGGAGCGCGCCCCGCTCCGCACTGGGACGCCGAGTTCGACGAAAAGCTCTCGACCGGAGCGGTCAAGACCTGGAAGGTGCACGTCGGGGAAAGCTTTCCCGACGTGGCGGTCACGGACACCTTCTACAGTTACGTCGAGACTCTCTTTCATAACCAGATCACGGCGGGCTGCGTCGGCGGCGGCTACTGCCCCGGCAACACCGTCACGCGCGCGCAGATGGCGGTGTTCATCCTGAAGTCCGAGCACGGCTCGGGCTATCTGCCGCCCGCCTGCGCGGGCGTCTTCCCGGACGTGCCGTGTCCCTCGCCTTTCGCCGATTGGATCGAGCAGCTCGCGGCCGAAGGCATCACCGGCGGCTGCGGCGGCGGTAACTATTGCCCGGGCAATCCGGTCACCCGCCAGCAGATGGCTGTCTTCCTTCTGAAAGCCGAGCATGGCTCGAGCTACACGCCTCCGGCCTGCGTGGGTGTCTTCCCCGACGTGCCGTGCCCCTCGCAGTTCGCCGACTGGATCGAGCAGCTCGCCGCCGAGGGCATCACCGGCGGCTGCGGCGGCGGCAATTACTGCCCGCTCAATCCGAACACGCGCGGCCAGATGGCCGTCTTCCTCGTGAAGATCTTCGGCCTCCAGCTCTATTCGCCCTAGACCGCGTCGCAACGTCCCCACAATCTAAACGCGCGCTAAACGCTCGCGCCGCGGCTGAGCCCTTTTCCGTTCTCACTCCGCGTGTCTTCTATAAGCTGTGCGTCAACAAGCCGCGCCTCAACGCCGGGAGGAAAGTATGCGTCGCTTCTTTCTCCTCGCCCTGTTCGCTCTGACGGCATCGGTCGCGCTCGCTCAGGGACCGCCGATGACACCCGAGATCCCGGCCAACACGTACACGACGACGAGCCCTCAGGCTCTCCCGTCCGTCGCCATGGACGGGGCGGGCGACTTCGTCGTGGTGTGGCCGACCTCCGACGGAGACGGTTACGGCGTGGCCGGGCGCGCGTTCGACCTCACGGGAGCGCCGCTCACGGGCCAGTTCGCCGTCAACACCTATACGACTTCCGACCAGTACAACTGCGCGGTGGCCGCGGACCGCAACGGCGACTTCGTCGTCGTCTGGACGAGCTACGCCCAGATCGGTGCGGGCGCGGATGTGTTCGCGAGACGCTACGTCGACGGCGATCCCACCGGTCCCGAATTCCTCGTCAACACCTATACGACCGGCGATCAGTATGTCTTCGGTCCCCAGTCCGTCGCGATGGCCCCGTCCGGAGAATTCGTTGTCGTCTGGGTCAGCACCGGTCAGGACGGCGACGGATATGGAGTCTTCGGCCAGCGGTTCGATGCGTCGGGCAACAAGCTCGGCACCGAGTTCCAGGTCAACACGTATACGACGGGAACTCAGACCTACCCCGAGGTGGCGATGAATGCGGGACGCGAATTCGTCGTCGCCTGGCAGAGCGAAGGACAGGACGGCAGCGGGTACGGAATCATCGCCCGGCGCTACGACGCCACGGGCGCTCCCGTCACGGGCGAGATCGCGGTCAACACCTACACCACCGGCTTTCAGCGGGATCCGGAAGTCGCGATGGATCGTTCGGGCAACTTCGTCGTCGTCTGGGACGGCCCGGACGGCAGCGCCAACGGAATCTTCGGCCGACGATTCGACCCGACCGGTACGCCGCTGACGGCAGAGATCGAGGTCAACACCTACACGACCAATAACCAGGATGCTCCCTCGATCGCCATGGATCCCGACGGCAACTTCGTCTGCACCTGGCAAAGCAACTTGCAGGACGGCGACGACTGGGGCGTCTATGCGCAGGCGTTCGACTCGTCGGTGTCGCCGGTCGGACCCGAGTTCCGGGTCAACGCCACGACCGCCCTGCGGCAGTGGACGCCGGCGATCGCGATGGGCCATCACGACAGCTTCGTCGTCGTCTTCAGCGGATTGACGACGCCAACCGAAGAAAACGTCTTCGGGCGGCTCAGCGCTCCTTACGCGGGACACGCCGACGTGGACGCGCGCTCCGTGACCGGCTCCACCTCCAACGCGAACGGAGTCCTCGAAGCGGGCGAGACCGTTCAGGTGGCGCCTCACTGGTCGAACATTCTTTCGAATCCGCTCGGCCTGACCGGCACGGCGTCGAACGCCCGTGGGCCGGCGGGGCCAACCTACACGCTGGACGATTCCACCGCCGACTACGGGTCCATCGCGGCGGGCGCGACGAACAACTGCGACGGCGCCACGGCCGACTGCTACCTGGTGACCGTGTCCGGAGCGCGCCCCGCTCAGCACTGGGACGCGAAGTTTGACGAGACGCTCTCGACGGGAATGGTCAAGACGTGGACCCTGCACGTGGGCGAGAGCTTTCCGGACGTCGCGGTCACGGACGGCTTCTACACGTATGTCGAGACGCTGTTCCACAACGAGATCACGGGCGGCTGCGCCGGCGGCAACTACTGTCCGAGCAACGCGGTGACCCGCGCCCAGATGGCGGTCTTCCTCCTGAAGTCCGTGCACGGCGCCGGATATCTGCCGCCGGCCTGCTCCGGCATCTTCGGAGACGTGCCCTGCCCCTCCGCGTTCGCCGACTGGATCGAGCAGCTCGCGGACGAAGGCATCACGGGCGGCTGCGGCAACGGCAATTACTGTCCGGGTAACCCCGTCACGCGGGCGCAGATGGCCGTCTTCCTGCTGAAAGCCGAGCACGGCTCCACCTACACGCCACCAACCTGCGTGGGAGTGTTCGACGACGTGCCGTGTCCCTCGCAGTTCGCCGACTGGATCGAACAGCTCGCGACCGAAGGCGTGACGGGCGGCTGCGGCAACGGCAACTACTGCCCCGCCAACCCCAACACGCGCGGCCAGATGGCGGTCTTCCTGACGAAGACCTTCGGCTTCCGGCTCTATCCGCCCTAGGCGGCTACTCTTCCTCGCGGCCGATCGGCGCGAGGAGATCCTCCAGGAAGAACGCCGACAGCGACGCGCGGCCCGTGACTCCCGCCTTGGCGTAGAGCGCGTGGGCCTGCGCCCGGATCGTGCGCTCGGTCGTCGCGCGAAGCCCTGCGATTTCCTTGAGGCTCAAACCCTTCAGAAGCAGAAGGGCGACGGACCGCTCGGCTTCCGTGAGGTTCCACCGCGAAAACTGCGTGTCGATCGCCTCCCCCAGGCCGTTCAGAACAGTCCGTGCCTCGGAGCGCCAGCGATGGCCCTGCGCCCGGGCGATCTCGAGATCGCGGATGAGTGCCCCGGTTTCCTCGCGCTGGCGGCGGCTGATCATGAAGAGCACCACCACGCCGGCGCTGGTCAGGACGACCGGAACGACCGCGACGAGCTCGCGGAGGAGGCCGAAGAAAGTCTTGTCGGGGTCTTCCCACACCTCCACCGCGAGCATGAGCGCGATCCCGGCGACGACGGCCACGAGGGCCCAGGTCCGGGTGCGGCGGTCGATCAGCTCGTTCATCGTCGCCGGATGCGAAGCTTCCCCTAGCCTAGCTCTACTACGGGCTCGGCAGCGCGTCGCAGCGCGTATCGAAGTTGCACTGGACCAGCTGGACCCTCTCCCCCGTATCCACGTGGATCCCGAGGAAGTTGCCGATTCCCGGGGCGTAGTACTTCCGCTCGACGTCCTCCGGCGACAGGGGCGTGAACTCCCGGACCACGATGCAGTCCCCGGCGCAGAGAAGCTCGGCCAGGTCCTGGGGCACGAAGCGGTCGAGCTCGGGGTCGTCGCCGAAGGCATACGTGGTGGAGATGATCTCGGCCATGTCTTCGGCGTTGTTGAGATCGTACTCCTGGCGGTACACCTTGCCCTTGTGCGGATGTCGGAAGAAGGCGATCCCGGGCTTGGCCCGGTCGCGGCGGGTTTTGAACGAGCCCTCGAGGGTAATCAGCTCCGGATCCGGCGGAACGTCCCCCTCGAACGTCTCGAAATCCCCCGACAGCTCTCCGGCGTAGTACACGTCTCCGTTCTTCGCATGCGCGAACCAGTCGTCGGTGTTCTCGACGACGACGCCGTCGACGATGACGCGGTCGTTGACGACGAAGCAGTGGTTGCCCGCGATGAGCTTGACCTTGTCGAGGACCTCGACCGTGACGTGCTCCGATCCTTCGAACTCCCAGTGGTACCCGGTGACGAGCGGAAAGTACGGGTTCGGGTTCGTGAGGTTTCCGAGGTCCTGGTCGAAGCGGGCCGGGTCGAAGTTCGGCTCGTAGCGGGCCTCACCCAGGGCCGCGCAGATGTTGCGGCGAAGGACGCGCTGGGCCTTGCAGAGCGCGATGCCCTCGTCCCGCGCGTCCTGAGCATCGGCGAGGCAGTTCGCGCGCGCCTGATTGAGGACGATGTTCAAGCACTTGCCGACCTCCAGCTTGTAGTCCGCCCGCGCTTCATCGAGGCAGGCCTCGTAGACCGCCGCTGTCGTCGCGGAGCAGTACGCCCCATCGTCGGCGGGCGTTTCCGCGCCGCCCTCCTGGGCCGCGGCGCCCGCCGGCCAGAGGCCGGCGACCGCCAGGAGGGTCGCCGCCACAATTGTCCGCCGCGCGATTTGCACCCACTCTTCTCGCATCGCCTGCTCCTTTCGCCTCGAACGTCCACGTCATCCCCCGTGGATGACCGCGTTCGAGCGTGGAGGAAGCGGCGGCGGCCGTCTATTGGCTTGATGTCGTACGACGGATTCCGATGCAGGAGCCTCGGCCTTCGGAAGTCGTACGACTTAAGTGCGCGCTCCAAGAAAAAGAGCGGCCGGCCCCGCGGCCAGCCGCTCTCGATCGGTTCGAGGGTGGCTCAGTTGCAGGGATTGGCAACCGTCTCGCCGCAGTCGACGTGCCTGCGATCTCGTCCGTCGTGAGGCGTGGGAAGGAACGGGAAGACGGTGGAGATCCCGTTGGCCGTCACGTTCGTGCCGGGGGCGCCGACGTTGAAATTCACGCCGTCGCCCACCCGCGGCACGGGTCCCAGCAGCGCGCCGGCGACGACCCGCAAGGCGATGTCGGTGACGTCGTCGTTGGGGCGGCGGCCGTTGGGAAATCCGGCCGGATCGCCGGCGAGAACCGACAGGCGCTTCTGGTCAGCGGGCGCCGTCGGCGCGACGCCGACGTTCAAGCGTAGCAGCTCGGAGCAGGGATTTCGCCGCGAGCAGCCGGTCGCGTCCTGTCCCGGATACTTCAGGAGGACCGCCACGAGGTCGTTGCGCGGTGTCGCGGGAACCGGAAGCCCGAAGGCGAGGTTCAGGACCGCCGCGAGCCTCGGCGTCCGGTAGAAGTCGAGGAACCGGGACTCCTCGCTGGGGTCCTCCGTGTTCCAGCGGTCTTTCTGACCGGTGCCGATGATCAACTCGTTGACCAGAGGATTGGCCAGCCGGGCGACCTGGACGAATTTGCCCGATCCAAAGGATCCGAACGATGCTTGATCGTCTTCCCCGAGGTGGCGATTCCTCTCGCGGCTGGTGGAGGCGTACATGCCGAGCATGGCATTCGGATCGTCGGTGAGATCGGAGATCGGAATCTCCAGCGCGATCGTGTTGACGTTGAAGCCCGAGAACATGTCGACGCCGAACGGGCTGACGCCGTCGTTGGCATCCTCGGCGTCGGTCAGCACCGGCGGATTGCGCCGCAGGTTCAGGGTGTCGAACGTCGCGCCCAGGTCGATGTAGAAGGTTTCGTCCCTCTGTCCGGCGAACACGCGTCCGCCGTTGCTCAGGGCGTAGATTCCCTTGGCCGCGAGCGCTTCGTAGCCCGGCATCGTCCGCGAACCAATGTTGGAGGGCACGGCGAACATTGTCGTCGTGCCGAGGTCGTCCTTGCGTTTCCGGCGAACTTCGCGGACGGTGTAGCTCTGCCGCAGGCCGAGCCCCTCCGAACCCGGGCCGTCGAGAGCCGTGATCGCCGGCGGCAATCCCGGCACCGGATCCACGCCCGCGTAGGAAACGGGAAGGTCGTTGAACGGAGGACGAATCTCGGTCCGGAAGCGAAACTCGTAGTCGACGTCCTCCTTTCCGTCGCGGTCCGTGTCGACGTGGATCACGTAGAGAACGTCGTCGTCGAAGTTGAAGTAGTTAGGACCGGAGCTGGGCTCCTGCCCGGGAATAACGTTCATGATCAGGACGACCTTGCTCGAATCCTCCCAGCTGCGGAAGAAATAGACGTCCGTGATGTCGGCGGCTGGATCCAGCGCGATCTTCGGAGCCTCGCGGTGGCTGGCGGCGAAGGCCGGCGCCGCGAGCGCACAGCCGAAGAGCATCGCCGCGATGCGCCCTCCGATTTCTGCGGCCCTGGATCGAACACTGAGACTCTTCATGACATTCCTCCCCTTCTGCCGTGCCGCGGAACCATTCCGCGAGCAATCTCGGTTGCCCCGCGTTACGTGCGCGGCGGGAGGCTTGGATTGCGTCTTGAGGAGTTCTTGAGACTCGGCGAGCTCTATCGCCTGTACGCTTCGGGCCGGCGGTCGGCGAGAGCGGGGAACTGCGCGCGGGCTTCCCGGACGGCGGCGGGATCGATGTCGGCGAGGAGGACCTCCTCCGACGCGTCGCCCTCGGCGAGGATCTCCCCCCACGGCGAGATCACGGCGGAGTCGCCAACGTAGCGAAGCCCCCCGCCCTCGCCCACGCGGTTGACGCCGGCGACGTAGCAGAGGTTCTCGATCGCGCGGGCGCGCAGGAGTGTCCGCCAGTGCTCGCGCCGGGTGTTCGGCCAGTTGGCGACGACCGCGAAGAGGTCGGTCTCGTCGGCGGCCAGCCGGAACGGCTCGGGAAAGCGCAGGTCGTAGCACACGAACGGCGTCACGCGCAGGCCGTCCACCGCGGCCGTCACGATGCGGTCGCCTCCGGAATAGACGCGGTCCTCGCCGCCGAAGGTGAACGGATGGATTTTGGCGTATTTGGTTCCCGAACCGTCGGGCCCGGCGAGGATCGCCAGGTTGCGGGGCCTCGGCGTCCCCGCCTCGGGAACGCTCGCCATGATCCACATGCCGAGCTCCCGGGCGGTGTCTCGGAGAAACGTCTCGGACGGCCCGCCGGAGGGCTGGGCGATGCGCGCGGCATCCATCGAAAAGCCGGTGCAGAACATCTCGGGCAGCAGCGCGAGTCCCGCGCCTTTGGACTTCGCTTCTTCCAGACGCTTCCGGGCGCGCCGGTGGTTCTCCTCGACGTCCTCCCACGCCAGGTCGAGCTGAACGAGCGCGATCTTCACGCCCGGGCTCCGGCGCGCCGCGCCGCCAGGGCGCCGAGCCGCTCGACCGCCGCCGCGAGCGTCTCGCGTTTCTTGCAGAACGCGAAGCGCACGTACGTCTGCGGACGCGTGGGGTCCTCGTAGAAGACGCTCGGCGGGATCGCCGCCACGCCGACTTCTTCGATCAGGTGGCGCACGAAGCTCCGGTCGTCGTCGAATCCGAACGGACGGAAGTCTGCGCAGGCGAAATAAGTCCCGCCCGGCGGCGTCACGTCGAAGCCGATGCGGGAGAGCGCCTCGACGAGATAGTCCCTGCGCTCGCGGTACTCCGCCGCGAGCTCCGCGTAGTACTCGGGACCGGCGTGAAGCGCCGCGGCCGCTCCGAGCTGCAGGGGCGTCGCCGTCGCGAAGGTGATGAACTGATGAGCGGCCCGCACGGCGGCGGTCAGCTCCGGAGGCGCCGCGGCCCAGCCGATCTTCCAGCCCGTCAGCGAAAAGGTCTTTCCGAAGGAGGAGATCGTGATCGTGCGCTCGCGCATGCCCGGCAGCGACGCCATCGGCACGTGGCGGTGGCCGTCGTAGACGAGGTGCTCGTAGACCTCGTCGGTCACGCAGATCGTTCCGAATTCCCGGCAGAGCCCGGCCAGAAGCTCCAGCTCCTCGCGTGCGAAGACCTTCCCCGTCGGGTTGTGCGGCGAGTTCAGGAGAAGGACCCGCGTCTTCGCGGAGAACACGCGCCGCACCTCCGACCGGTCGAAGCTCCAGTCGGGTGTCCGCAGCCGCACGGTCCGCGGAACGGCCCCGGCCATGACTACGCTCGCCTTGTAAGAGTCGTACCAGGGTTCGAAGAGAACAACCTCGTCGCCGGCGTCGCAGGTGCCCTGGATCGCGGCGAAGATCGCCTCGGTCGCTCCCGAGCAGACGGTGAGCTCCGTGTCCGGCGCATACGCGAGTCCATAGTCGCGGAGATATTTCTCGGAGAGCGCCCGGTGGATCTCGGGCAGACCCATCATCCGCGCGTATTGTCCGTGGCCGGCGCGGATGGCCGCGATCGCGGCGTCCTTGGCGAAGTCCGGACCGTCGAAATCGGGAAAGCCCTGCGCGAGGTTGATCGCGCCGCGCTCGTTGGCGAGGCGCGTCATCTCGGTGAAGATCGTCGTTCCGAAGCCTTCGAGCTTTCGGGACAACGCGCCGCGCATGGCGCGATGATACCGGTCGCCGCGGCTGATATCCTCCCCGCGCCATGGCACCGACCAAGTCGCACTACCGAATCGCCATCATCGGATCGGGTCCGGCCGGCTGGACTGCGGCCCTGTACGCCTCGCGCGCGGAGCTCGCGCCGGTCATCTTCGAGGGACCGCAGCCCGGCGGCCAGCTGACGATCACGACCGAGGTCGAGAACTACCCCGGCTTCAAGCACGGCATCCAGGGCCCCGAGCTGATGGAGATCTTCCGGGAGCAGGCCCGGCGCTTCGGAACGGAAGTCGTCCTGGACTCGGTGACCGAAGTGGACTTTCAGTCGCAGCCATTCCGTCTGACGCTCGACGCCGGCGGCTCGATCACGGCCGACGCCGTCATCGTCTCGTCGGGCGCGTCGGCCAAGCTGCTCGGGATCGAGTCCGAGAAGCGCCTGATGGGGCACGGCGTCTCGGCGTGCGCCACCTGCGACGGCTTCTTCTTCAAGGGGCGGGAAGTCATCGTCGTGGGCGGAGGCGACACCGCGATGGAGGAGGCGACCTTCCTCACCAAGTTCGCGTCGAAGGTGACGATCGTGCACCGGCGCGAGGAGTTCCGGGCCTCGAAGATCATGCTGGAGCGCGCCCGCCACAACCCCAAGATCGCGTGGAAGCTCAATGCCACGGTCGCGGCGATTCACGGCGCCGAGACCGGCGTGACGGGGGTGACGCTGCGGGACACCAAGACCGGAAAGAACTCGGAGTCTCCGACGCAGGGCGTCTTCATCGCGATCGGCCACGAGCCCAACACGGCGATCTTCAAGGGCAAGCTCGAGATGAACGAGGTCGGCTATCTCAAGGTCCGTCATCCGTCGACCTACACGTCCGTCGAGGGCGTTTTCGCGGCAGGAGACGTGGCCGATCCGACGTACCGGCAGGCGGTGTCGGCGGCCGGAGAGGGCTGCAAAGCGGCGATCGACGCCGAGCGCTGGCTCGCCTCCCGGGGAATCCATGGATGATTCCGGGGACGATCCCGATCGTCCCCGCTTTCTCCCGATCCTCTTCTACGTCCTCGGATTCCTGGGAGTGCTCGCGCTCCTCGCCTTCGTCGCCGCGACGCTCCTGAGGCGCCTCTGAGAACTCCGGGCCCGCGCTTCCCGTACAAACTCCCGAGCCCATGCTGAAGTATTGGAAGGACCTGCGGCACCTGCCGCGCCCGGTGTGGATCGTCTCGGCTTCTCAGCTCGTCAACCGGGCCGGCTCGATGGTGCTCTCGTTCCTCGTCCTGTACCTGACACAGGACCGGGGATTCTCGGCCGACGGCGCCGGCTTCATCCTCTTTCTTTATGGCGTCGGCGCGATCGTGTCGGGCCCCTTCGCCGGCCGGCTGGCCGACCGGTGGGGCGCCGTTCCGCTGATGCGCGCTTCGCTCTTCCTCGGGGGCGCCGTGATGTTGCTCTTCCCGTTCGCGCACTCGCACGTCGCGATCGGTGCGATCGCAGTCATACTGGCGGCGGTGACGGAGGCGTTCCGCCCGGCCGCGATGGCGTTCATCGGCGAGACCGTCGCGCCCGCGAATCGCAAGTCGGCCTTCGCCGTCTACCGTCTCGCGATCAACCTCGGAATGGCGATCGGGCCGGCAGTCGGCGGCGTCCTGGCGACGCTGTCCTTTCGCTATCTCTTCTACGCCGACGGCGCGACGTCGATCGGGGCCGGGCTCGTGCTCGCGGCCGCCGCGATCCCGGGACGGGCTTCCACGCCGCGGCACGCGGAAGCCCCTTCGACGACCGCCCGCGTGAGGCTCTCGACGGCCGCGCACCTGGACCCGCGCTTTCTCTTCTTCCTGGCGGCCGTTCTACCGGTGACGATCATCTTCTTCCAGCACATCTCGTCGATGCCCCTCTACGTCGTCCGGGATCTCCACCTGTCGCCGGCGTCGTTCGGACTGCTCTTCTCGCTGAACTGCCTGTTGATCGTCGTCTTCGAGATCCCCTTGAACGCCGCCACGGCACACTGGCCGCACCGGCGCACTCTGGCGCTCGGCGCGATTCTCTCGGGAGCCGGATTCGGCGCCATGGCGTTCGCTACGAATTTCTGGACGTTGGCGGCCACCGTTGTCGTCTGGACGCTCGGAGAGATGCTCTTCTTCCCGGCCTCCGCCGCCTACGCCACCGACGTCGCGCCGGACGCGCGCCGCGGCGAGTACAGCGGCCTCTACACGACGACCTTCTCGATCGCGTTCGCCGTCGGTCCCTGGGCCGGAACCGTGGTCATCGAGCGCTTCGGCGCCCGCGTGCTGTGGGGCCTGACGTTCCTCCTCGGGCTCGTCGCCGCCGCGATGTTCGTCCGCCTGCCCGAGCCTCGCCACCACGCTGCTGCTCCGGAGCAGACGCTGCCGGACGCGGCGGGACCGGCCGAGATTTGACCGGGCTGCGAAGCCTGCCCGGTCATCCCGAGCGAAGCGAGGGATCCCGGACTCGACGAGCGCGGGATCCCTCGTCGCTGCGCTCCTCGGGATGACGGCTAGGGCTAAGCCGGCCGGGGCCCGGGAGGATGGGTGCGCATGTGGATCTCCGTGCCGCCGCGCTCGAAGCGCACCTCGTCCATCAACTGGTTGATCAGGTAGATCCCGCGACCGCCGGTCGAAAAGATGTTCTGTCCGACGATCGGGCTCGGGATCGACGCGGGATCGAAACCCGGACCGGGATCGCGAACCACGATGAGCATGCCGCGCGTGTGATCGCACGCCACGCAGCACTCGATCTTCTGGGAGGGATCGTGCTTCCCGCCGTGCTCGACCGCGTTGGCCAGAGCCTCGCGCAGCGCGAGCTCGATCTCGAACTCTCGTCCCGCGGCGCAGCCCATCTGCATGACGATCTCCATCACGCGCGCGACGAGGGGTGAGATCGCGTTGACGTCGGCGGGCATGGTCATGTCGGCCTTGACGAGGAGGTCGTCGGCCTCGAACTCGCAGCGGCTCAACGCGGGCGTGCTCATGGTCGCCTCTTGGTTGTGAAGTGATTCTATGCGCTAACGCCCGTCGTGCGTCACCGGAGAATTCACCGGCGCGGTGCGCGCCAGGCGGGCGGCCAGGGCCGCGAACCGGGGATTCGACCGAATCGGATCGAATACGGGGAAATAGATCCGGAACCACAAAAGCGCGTTGCGCTCTTCATACGCCTTTTCGAGCTCCGCCAGAGCTTCGTCGGTCCGGCCCAGAGGGGCGAGGATTGCGGCGAGATCGAAGGGCGGAACGTACTCGCGTGCGCTTCGGTCCCGAAGCTGGGCCAGCACGCGCTGCGCGCCCTCGGCGCGCCCGGCCCGGGCCAGCGCGCCGCCGAGCAGACCCATGTAGAAGCTGTGGTTACCCTGCGTGATCTCGACGCCGCGCTCGAACGTCCGGATCGCATCGTCATAGGCGCCGGTCTCCTGGTACGCGATTCCCAGCGACCAGACCGGAAAGCCGGCTTTTTCGTCGAGCGACACGGCCTTGCGGAGCTCCGGGATGGCCTCCGCGAACCGGCGGGCGTACATGAGGCACCAGCCGTACTGGGCCTGAATGTTCGCCGAGTGCGGCTCGAGAGCGACGGCCTGCCGACTGACTTCGGTGGCCTCCTCGACGCGCCCCTGGCACCCCAGGCACAGGCCCAGCCAGAAGTAGCCGTCGGCCGACTTCGGCGCTTTTTCGATCGCCAGGCGTATCTCGCGCTCTTCCCTTTCGACGTTCCAGCCGAAGTAGTGCTCGATGAGGCCCAGAGACAGGTGCACGTCGGCTGCGTCCGGCGTGAGCTCCTGCGCCCGCTCCGCGGCCACGCGCGCGCGCGCATAGGCCTCCCACGTGGAGATGCCTCCGTAGAATCCCCACACGCTGTACGAGTCGGCGAGACCCAGGTGCGCGGCGGCGTAGTCGGGATCCGCCGCGATCGCGGCCTCGAACTGCTGGATCGCCTCTCGGGGCCGGCGCAGGTTCCAGTAGTAGCGCCCCTTCAGGTACAGATTGTAGGCGTCGACGTTCTCGGTCCCGGGCGCCACCAGGGGAGCGGACGAACGCACCAGGCGCGGCTCGAGCTTTCCGGCGATCGCGCGGGCGATCTCGTCCTGGACCGCGAAGACGTCTTCCATCCGGCGGTCGTAGCGCTCGGACCATATGTGGTATCCGGTCTCGACGTCGATGAGCTGCACCGTGACGCGGAGCTGCTGGCCGGCTTTCCGCACGCTGCCTTCGAGGACGCAGCGCACGCCGAGCTCGTGGCCGATCTGACGGACGTCCGTGTCCTTCCCCTTGAAGGCGAACGACGACGTGCGCGCGGCCACGCGCATTCCCGGAACACCGCTCAGGGCCGCGATGATCTCTTCCGTCATCCCGTCGCTGAAGTACTCGGCCTCGAGGTCCGGACTGAGGTTTCGGAATGGAAGGACGGCGATGGATGCCTCCGGAGGCACGCTGGTGACGGGCCCCGACGGCGGCGTGGGGGATTCTCCCTGCCAGGCCTCCAGAGCGAAGGCGAGGTCCCGCGCGTTCTGGAACCGTTCTCCGGGCTCCTTCTCGAGACAGTGCGCCACGATGCGGGCGAGGTCGGGCGGAATCTGGGTTCCCGTGTTCCCCGCCATGGGGTCCTGCTGAAGGACGGCGATGAGCAGATCCGCTGCGCTGTCCCCGTGAAATGCGCGACGACCGGTCAACATCTCGTACAGGATCGCGCCGAGAGAAAAGAGGTCGCTGCGATGATCCAGCGGCCGGCCGCGCACCTGCTCGGGGGACATGTACCCGGCCGTGCCCAGCACGATCCCAGGCTGCGTACCCGCGGTCGGTGATCTCGAGAGGTCGGCCGGCAAAGCGCCGGGAGCCAGCAGTGCCAGCCCGAAATCCAGGATCTTCAGGTAGCCCGCGCTCGTCAAGAAGACGTTCTCGGGTTTGAGGTCCCGGTGCACGATGCCGCGCTCGTGGGCCGCCGCCAGACCCCGGGCGATCTGGAGCGAGTACTCGACGGACTTTCGCGGCGGGATCGCGGAGGCGGCCAGACGCGAGCGCAGCGTCTCCCCTTCGAGCAGCTCCATCACCGCGAACGATTTTCCGTTGGCTTCGCCGACGTCGTGGATCGCGAGGATGTTCGGATGCGACAGGGCCGCGACCGCCCTTGCCTCGCGATGAAAACGCTCGAGGGCGTCGCTCCCGTCGCCGAGGCGGTCCGGCAGAACCTTCACGGCGACCTCGCGGCCGAGCCGAGAGTCCCGCGCTCTGTAGACCTCCCCCATCCCGCCCGCTCCCAGAGACGAGAGGATTTCGTAAGGTCCGAGGCGGGTCCCGGCGGCGAGGGTCATGAGCTCGTTCGCTTGCCTCCCCAGAACCGGCGGATCGCCGGATCAAACGCCCTGGATCAGTCGTGTCAACGCCGGCACCCGGCCGAGCAGTCGCGCGTACAGCGCGAGCTGGCCGCGATGGTACTCCTCGTGCGAGATGCCGTGATTCATCCATGTCAGTCGGGTTCCCGGCTTTCCGTCGAAGCGCCGGATCCACTGCAGCATGTGCAGCTCGCCGGCCTGCCGGATCTGCTTCTCGCCGTCGCGATGCGTGCGCTTGAGCGCGTCGAGCAGGTCCCGCTTCGAACGCTTCGACGCGACGCCGCGCCCGTATTCCTTGAGGAATCCTTCGTACGACTTGCGCTGGAAGTCTCCGTCCGGGCGCGAGAGCTCGCCGGACATCATCAGGCCGGACTCGACGATGTGGTGCACGAGCTCGACGAAGGAGCGGCTCTCCGGATGCGGCCGGAACGCCAGGTCTTTCTCGGAAACGTTCCGGACTTCTGCGATCACTCCCTCGCGCGTGAAGGCCCACGCCTCGAGGGTTTCCTCCAGGAGGGTCGTGTATTCGTTCATCGCCTCACCCCTGAGATGAGAGCCCGAGAGGGCGCGAGAATACAACGCCGGCGTCCGTGATGTAATGGCGCGAACATGCGCCGCACCTTGGTCCTGCTCCTCGCCCTGGCGGTCGCCTGCGCCGGGAAGCCGGAGCTCCACTTCGCCTGGGACCATGCCGCGAGCTTCTCGAACCTGAAGACCTGGTCTTGGTACGACGATCCGAAGTTCGAGATGCCGCAGGGCAACTCGATCGTGGACGGGCGGTTCGTCGACGAACGCGTACGCGCTGCCGTGACCGCCGACCTGGGGAAGAAGGGCCTATCGAAGACCGGCGGCAAGGCCGACGTCTACGTCTCCTATGCGACCCGGCCGGACGGGGTCGTCAGCCAGGACAAGTTCGGCAGCTACTACTGGTGGTCGTACACGATCGTCGGGGGCACGAAGCATCAGAAGCAGGGCACGCTGACGCTCGACATTCGCGACTCGGGCGACAAGCTGATATGGCGAGCCTCGAAGATGGCGATCCTGGGCACCAACCCCGAAGCACTCGGACGCAACATCGACGACGCGGTCGGGGATCTTCTCGCGAAGTTCCCGCCGCCCCCCGGTGCGGAGGCCAAATGACCAGAACTGCTTCCCGGATTCTCCTGCTCCTCGTGGTGGCTTCGGCGGTTGGCGCCTGCGCGGGCACGCATCCGGCACCGACCTACGCCTGGGACCCGAAGGCCGACTTCGCGCCGCTGAAAACGTTCGCGTGGTGGAATCCGCCGGGCTTCCAGCCGCCGCACGGCGACTCGATCATCGACGGCCAGTTCCTCGACGATCACATTCGCGGCGCCGTCGACCGGGCCCTCGAGAACAAGGGCTTGCAGAAGGTGCAACCCGCCTCCGCGCAGATGTTCGTCAACTACAGCACGGGAGACATGGGGGTCTCGGACGAGGTCAAGGATCCCAACTACGCCTGGCTGACCGGCTACGAAACCACGATGTACGAGAAATCGCGCGGCGTGACGATCGACATCCGGGACCGCGCGAAGAAGTTGATCTGGCGCGGCTCGATCACGCGGCTCGAAGGCGAGAACCCCGACGCCGTGGGGCGCGAGCTCAACCACGAGGTCGACGTTCTTCTCGCGCACTTCCCGCCGGCGCCGGGTGCGACTCCCTCGAAGTAGCCGCGGCCCTTAGCGAGCCGAACCGCCGTAGACCATCCGCTTCGTTCCGGCGACACCGGATTTCTCCAGGAGCTGCTCCGCCTCGGCGGAGGAGAGGCGGCGCCCGATGGGCTGCTCGGCATTGGCCAGCTCCCAGCCGAGGATCGCCACCACCGCGGTGTCCACCGCCAGCTTTCGCGAATCGACGCGTTCGAATGTGTCGATGGCGGTGTGATGACGCTCGTCGTAGTCGCCTTCCTCGACCCATAGCGTGAGCGCGGGCACGCCGACGACCATGAAGGGCGCGTGATCGCGATCGAACGTGGCGTCGAGCGTCGTCGTCGTGGCACCAAACGACGCGACGGGGCCGAGGAGCCTTCGCACCGGGTCCTCCAGGTCCGCACGGCCGTGGAGCTCGACACCGCGCGGGGAACCGGCTCCCGAATCCATGACGAGCACCGCGCGATGCCGGTCGAGCTCTTTTTCGTGCGCTGCGACGTACGCGCGCGAGCCGAGCGTCGCCTCCTCCTCCCCCGAGAAGAACACGAAGCGAATCGTCCGCCGAGGTTGGATCCCCAGGCGTTTCAGGATTCGCGCGGCTTCCAGCACCGCGGCGACGCCTGAGCCGTCGTCGTCGGCGCCCTGCGCGAAGTCCCACGAGTCGTAGTGCGCGCCGAGGAGGACGACGTCGTCGGCGGCCTTGCCCGGAAGATCGGCGACGACGTTGCGCTCCTTGTAGGGCTCTGTGGAAAAGGTGTTCTGCACGTTCAAGCGCAAAGTGACTTTTCCCTTCGCGAGAAGGCGACGCAGCAGTTGCGCGTCCTCCTTCGCCACGGAAATCACGGGCAGCGGCCCCTTCGGGTAGAACCCGAACGCGGACGTGTAGACCATCCGGCCGGGCTTGTCCGACGGAATCAGCATCGCCGCGGCACCGGCCTCGGCGAGCTTGCGCGCAAGTGCGGCGCGCATCACGAAGGAGGGGTCGGAGCCGGATTTCTGCGGATCCACGAGAACGGCGGCGCCGCGCAGTTGTTCGGCGGGAAGCGAGAGCGTCATCGAGCTCGGAGCGCCCAGATCGATCAGCGGCGCAGTGACCTCGCCCGGAGTGCCCGGGACCCACGCGTACGACCCGACCTGGATCGCGCGATCGATCGGCGCCACGATCCGGCCGGACGCCGGGCCGCGCGTCCAGCGCGATTCGAGCGGATACTCCTCGAAACGCGCGTTGTCGTAGCCGGCCTCCTTCAGCGCCGCGAGGAGCAGCTCCGACGCGGCGCGAAGTTCCTTCGACCCCGTCACACGCCCGCCGACCTCATCGGTCAGGCGTTGCAGAAACGCGGAAGCTCCCCCGCCGGTCAGCGCCTCCCCTGCGATGCGCGCGGGAATGTCGCCCTGCGCCCGGAGCCAGGACGCAGCCAGCACGGGAAGAAGTGTCGCCATGAAAAGACGTTTCATCGCTTCGGAAGCTCCTGCGTCCAGTTCAGGACGACGGTGATCGGAGACGGCGGCATGTCTCCCGCTGGCATGTTCACCAGGAATCGCTGGCCGTCCGGCGAGACGTCGGAGCCCCAGGAGTTCGGCGTCTTGAAGAGATCCTTCGGAACGCCCGCTTCGAACCCCGGCGCGGCCTTGATCTCGACGGCCTTGCGCATGTAGTCCGGAGCTACATAGAAGAGCTCTTTTCCGTCCGCGCGCCAACGCGGCGTCTCGCCACCTCCGACCGAGACCTGCCATTTCGCTCCGGTCGGGGGAAAGGGTTGGACGTAGACCTCCTTGCGCCCGGACTCGTCGGAGCGGTATGCGAACCACTTGCCGTCGGGGGAGAGGCGGCCCTCGGACTCCGAGAAGGGAGTCACAAGCAAGGGAGTCGGTTTCTTCTCGCCGAACGTCGGGAGCAGCCACAGGTCGACGCGAGTCTTCGGATCCAGGACGCGAACGAGGACGTACTTGCCGTCCCGCGACCAGTCCTCAGGGTTTTTCCAGCGAGGGGACTTCCAGAGGAGCTCGTCCGAGCCGCCCCCCGACGCGCTCCTCTTATAGATGTCGCCCACGCCTTCGGGATTGGAGTCGTAGACGATGCTCTGGCTGTCCGGCGACCACACCGGGTACTCCTCGAGCGCGGGTGAGAAGGTCAGGCGCGAGCCCACTCCGCGTGCGACGTCGAAGACCCAGAGGTCGGCGCTCCGGGACTCGGGATCGACCCGCATCGCGACGACACGGCGGCCATCGGGCGAAATATGCGGATCCTGTCGATATTCACCGGGATCGCCGAGAGCACCCAGCTCCTTGCCGGAACGATCGAACCAGGCGAGGCGCCGGATCGCCCGCCCGCCGCTCTGATAAGTCAGGGTCCCGTTGTCCGATGTCGAGAACGCCGGGGCGCCCCAGGTCTGGGCGTACTCGACGTTGCTGGCCACCGCAAATGAATCCCTCGAGAGACGCAGATTCGACAACTCGAAGCGCTGCGCCAGAAGGGTCCGGTCGCGAATGAAGAGCAGTAACCCGGGCGGCGACCAGCTCGCGGCGGTTTCGATCCCGGGAAGACGAACGATTTCCTTGGAGTCGAGCGAGCCGACCGCCATGCCGGCGTTCTGAGGCTCGGAGCTGCGGATCAGGAAGAGAAAATGCCGGCCGTCGGGCAGGAATCGCGGTCGCCAGTGGCCCGTCTCGTTGCGGGATTTGTCCAGGGTCGTGACGGGAACCGGAGTCCCGCCGCCGGCGGGCACGCGAAGGATCGGGCTCGCTCCCCCGTTCGTGGTCAGGAGAATGACGTCCTCCCGATTCCAGGTCTGGCCGCGGCCGTCGATCATGTCGCAGATGACCTGCACGGGGCCTCCGGATGCGGGAATCCGCAGGAGTTTGCCGGGTGGGGATCCAAAGGCGATCGATCGCCCATCCGGAGACCAGGTCGGGTCGTAGCCATCCTCGGTGTTGTCCAGCCGGTGCGACTCGAGCGAGGCGAGCGACCGCACCCAGAGGAACGAGTTGCCGGTTTCGTCCCGGACGGCGAAGACAATCTGGCGGCCGTCGGGTGAGACGGTCACGGGCCCGTCGAGGTTGTTGAAGACTGCTCGCGGGGGCGGAAGGATCTCGAAGCGCACCGGCTCGAGAGGTCGAGGTGCGCGCCGGAGGAGGACGGCCACCGCCGCGACGAGCCCCACGAGAAGCAGCACCGCGATCCCCCACGCGAGGCGCTCCCGGTTCTTACGCCGCGAGACGACCGCGGCCGGCGCTCCGGCCTCGGAGCCCTGCGCGATCCACTTGAGCTCGCCGGCGATGTCGTGCGCCGATTGCCAGCGCTCCTCAGGATCCTTGGCGAGGCACGTCTTCACGACCCGGTCCAGAGCCGGCGGCGTCATCGGCTGCACGGACGAGATCGGGGCCGGATCCGACGACATGATCGCCGTGATCAGCGAGGCCTGGCTCGTCGCCGAGAACGCCTTCTTCCCCGTCGCCATCTCGTAGAGCACGCAGCCGAACGCGAAGATGTCCGTCCGCGCGTCGGCGTCCTTGGCCTCCAGCTGCTCCGGAGCCATGTACTGGAACGTCCCGAGGATCGTCCCCTCCGCCGTCAGGCCCTGCTGCGTCGGAAGCGACGTGAGGGCCTCGGCCTTGCCCGCCGGCAGCGCCTTCGCGAGACCGAAGTCCAGCAGCTTCACTCCCGATTTCGTCAGCATCACGTTGCCGGGCTTTAAGTCCCGGTGCACGATCCCCTGACGGTGCGCCTTGTCCAGAGCGTCGGCGATCTCGACGCCGTAACGCAGCGTCTGTTCCAGAGGTAAAGGCCCCTTCGCCAGGCGCTCCGAAAGCGTCTCGCCTTCCAGGTACTCCATGACGAGGTATTCGGTCTCGCCCTCTCGGCCCACGTCATAGAGGGCGCATATGTGAGGGTGGGAGAGCTGCGAAATCGTCTTGGCCTCGCGCTCGAAGCGCTGACGAACCTCGGGAGAGGACGAGAGTCGCTGCGGCAGGACCTTGATCGCGACCGTGCGTTCGAGCCGCGTGTCTTTCGCCCGGTACACCTCCCCCATGCCGCCGGCCCCGAGTTGAGCCAGGATCTCGTAGGGACCGAGCCGGGAGCCCGCGGCGAGGGTCATCTACTTCTTCAGCCCGACCGTCCAGTTCTGGACGACCGTGATCGCGCTCTGCTCCTCCGGCACGATCGTGTTGACCAGGAATCTCTGCCCGTCGGCCGAAACGTCGTACTGAAACCCGACATCCGGCGACCGGATCTGCGTGCGGAAGAGAGACTTCGGCTCGCCGGACTCGAATCCGGGTCCGGTCCGGACGTCGACGGCGACGAGGGTCTTGTCGGGCGCGATGTAGAAGACTTCCTTGCCGTCGCGCCGCCACCTCGGATAGGAGCCGCCTCCGCTCGAGATCTGCCACTTGCCGGAAGAGTCCTGAAGCGGCCGGACGTAGACCTCCGGTTTCCCCGACTCATCCGACGTGTAGGCGAACCATCGGCCGTCGGGTGAGAACTGCGGGGACCACTCCTGGAACGACGTGGCCAGAATGGGCATCGCCTTTCGGTCTGCGAGCGAGTAGACCCAGAGGTCGAGACCCGTCTTCGTCTTCATGTCGGTGGCCTGGAAGGCGATGAGGCGGCCGTCCGGCGACCAATCCGTGGGGAACCGATAGGCCCCAACCGAGGGGAGGAGGAGCTCGTCGTCTCCCGAGCCGGATGTCGCTCTCTGATAGATGCTGTGCATTCCCGTTCGATTCGAAGCGAAAGCGACCCGGCGGCCGTCGGGGGACCAGACCGGGAAGATGTTGACGGCGGGCTCGAACGTGAATCGCGAAGAAACGTGCCGCGGCAGGTCGTGCAGCCACAGGTCCAGAAAGTGCGTTTGGCTATCGAGCAGGGCGAACACGACCCGCCGGCCGTCCGGCGAAAGGCGGGGGTGAGTGTAGCTGGCGATCGGGCCGATCGACTCGATCTCTCTCCCGGTACGGTCGAACAAAACCAGCCGCGACGGATCGCCCTGCACACCGGTCTGGTAGGCGAGGATGCCGTCCTCGGAAACAGAGAAGGCCTCCGACCCCTGCGCGCCGTAATACTTGACGTTCTCCGCGACGGGAATCGCCTCGCCCGTGAGCTCCAGGCGCGCGGCGTCGAACGGCCGCGCGAGAAGAGTCGCGCCTCGCATGAAGAGCAGATGGCCCCGGGAAGGGTTCGAGGAGGGTGCATAGGCAGCGTTCCCGCGCCCGGACAGGAGAAGCTTCACCTCTTTCGAATCGAGCGACCCAACAAACAAACCGAGGAGGTCGGAAGGCTTGGCCTCGGCGAGCATGCCGACGTAGAGGAAGTGGCGCCCGTCCGGCAGGAAAGAGGGCCAGAGATGCTGGTACTCGCCCTTGCCCGGGTTCAGTGATGTCACTGGAACGGCGGCACCGCCCGAAGCGGAGACGCGATAGATCGGATTCTGTGGGGCGGGAGCAAAGAGGACCACGCCGTCCCGATTCCACGTCCCTCCCCGACCGCTCGGTGCATCGCAAAGCGTCTGAGGAGGGCCTCCGGAAGCCTCGACTTTCTTGAGCTTCCCGTCCGCGAAGAAGCCGAGCGACCGGCTGTCGGGGGACCAGAATGGCTTCGTCGCCCCTTCGGTTCCGGGCAGGGCCTGGGCCGAGGCCGAATCGAACGGCCGAACCCAGAGCCGTCTCGTGCCTTCCGAGGTCTCCGCCGTGAAGGCGATCCGGTGGCCGTCCGGCGAGACCGCGGGCGGAGAGCCTCGGAAGACGAACTCGTTCTTGTCCGGCGGAAGAATCGAGGTCTCGAACCTCGCGGAGAGCGCGGGGCGCTGACGCATGAGCTGAACGGCCAGGGCCGCCGAGGCGGCCGCCGCGAGACCGATCCAAGCGAGACGTTTCCGCCGCATCCGTCGAGCGACACGGGGCAACGGGAGTCCCGCGTCCGAGCTTTCGGTGATCCCCCTGAGCTGTTTTCCGACGTCGCCGGCGGCTTGCCAGCGATCTTCCGGGTCCTTGGTGAGGCATCCTTTGACGACGCGATCGAGGGCCGGCGGCGACATCGGCTGCACGCTCGAGATCGGCGCGGGATCGCTCGACATGATCGCCGTGATCAGCGACGCCTGGCTCGACGCGGAAAACGCCTTCTTCCCCGTCGCCATCTCGTAGAGCACGCACCCGAACGCGAAAATGTCCGTCCGCGCGTCGGCGTCCTTGCCTGCTCCGGCGCCATGTACTGGAACGTCCCGAGGATCGTCCCTTCCTGCGTCAGGCCTTGCTGCGTCGGAAGCGACGTGAGGGTCTCCGGCTTGCCGGTCGCCGCTGGCAGCGCCTTCGCGAGTCCGAAGTCCAGCAGCTTCACCCCCGACTTCGTCAACATGACGTTGCCGGGCTTTAAGTCCCGGTGCACGATCCCCTGCCGGTGAGCCTTGTCCAGAGCGTCGGCGATCTCCTGCCCGTACCGCAGCGTCTGCTCCAGCGGCAACGCTCCCTTCGCTAGTCGGTCCGAGAGCGTCTCGCCCTCGAGGTACTCCATGACCAGGTACTCGACATCGCCTTCGCGGCCCACGTCGTAGAGGGCGCATATGTGAGGGTGGGAGAGCTGCGAAATCGTCTTGGCCTCGCGCTCGAAGCGCTGACGCACCTCGGGCGAAGACGAAAGCTTTTGCGGGAGGACCTTGATCGCGACCGTCCGTTCCAGCCGCGTGTCCTTCGCCCGATACACCTCTCCCATCCCGCCCGCACCCAGGGGGGCGAGAATTTCGTAGGGACCCAGTCGGGAGCCCGTAGATAGAGTCATCGCCTGGTCTGCCAGTTCAGGAGCACCCGAAAGACCTGGGAGTCAAAATCATCGGTCGGCACCACCATCAAGAACCGTTGCCCGTCGGCCGACGCCGCAAACTGTCTGCTGACAGCGTTGAGTTTCACGGACGTTCGGAAAAGGGGCTGTGGCTTGCCGGCGGAGAACGTGGATCCCGCCGACACCGGTACCGTCATGAAATTGCCGTCGAGAGCGACGAAGAAGATTTCCTTGCCGTTCCTACTCCACAGAGGCTGCTGCCCGCCTGAGGTCGAAGTCCGCCACTTTTCATCCGTCATCGGAAATCGCCGCACAAAGATCTCGGTCTGGCCGGTCTCGTCCGAGCTGTAGGCGAACCAGTGCCCGTCCGGGGAGAAGTGGGGCGTTTGTTCTGCGAACTCTGTCGCCAGAAGAAGCTGTGGACCTCCATTGCCC
>JBKOVK010000049.1:0-14044 GCA_046724475.1 Acidobacteriota bacterium
CCCTGGAGGCGCTTTCGGGCTTGCTCGATGTCGTCGAAAGTCAGCATGGCTCTCCTAAGGTACGGCGACCGGTGCGCCCAGGATCTGTTGTTTCCACTCCTCGATCGCCGCGAGCGCGCGGTCGACCATCTTCTGGCGCCGTACCTGCTTGTCCCGAACCGGAGAGTGCGACGTGTCCTCGATCAGGCCGAACGTCACGTTCATCGGCTCGAACTTCTCGTGCGGCGGCCGCTCCGAGCAGTGCCGCGCCAGCGACCCGATGGCCGTCGTGTACGGGACCGGCACCGGCTCGCGGCCCTCGAGCGTCTGCGCGAGAGTCACCCCGACCGCGAGCCCCGTGGCCGCGCTCTCGACGTAACCCTCGACGCCCGTGATCTGGCCGGCGAAGGAGATCCGCGGGTCCGACCGCAGGCGCCAGAAGCGGTCGAGGTGCGCGGGGGCGTGGATGTACGTGTTGCGGTGCAGCATCCCGTAACGCACGAAGGTCGCGTTCTCCAGGCCCGGGATCATCCGGAAGATCCGCTGCTGCTCACCGATCTTCAGCTTGGTCTGGAAACCCACCAGGTTGTAGTGTTCCTTCGCCAGGTCGTCCTGCCGCAGCTGCACGACCGCCCAGGGTCTCCTGCCGGTGCGAGGGTCTATGAGCCCCATCGGCTTCATGGGACCGTGCCGGAGAGTCTCGAGGCCTCTCTCGGCCATCACCTCGATCGGGAGGCAGCCCTCGAAGTAGACGCCCTTCTCGAAATCCTTGACCGGCACCGTCTCACCCGAGAGGAGCGCGCCGACGAAGGCCTCGTACTCCTCGCGCGAGAGCGGACAGTTCCAGTAATCGTCGCCTCCGCCCTTCCCGTAGCGCGAGAGCGCGTACATCTTGGAAAAATTGAGCGAGGAGGCTTCGACGATCGGCGCCATCGAGTCGTAGAAGTAGAGGTCCTCGGTTCCGAGGAGCTCCCCGATCGCGGCGTCGAGGGCGGGCGAGGTCAGCGGACCCGTCGCCAGCACGACGAAGCCTTCGCGGGGAATCGCGCGGACCTCGTCCCGAACGATCTCGATCTCGGGCCGCGCCGCGAGGGCATCGGTGACCAGACCCGCGAAGACGTGTCGGTCCATCGCGAGCGCGTCCCCCGCGGGAACGGCCGACTGTCTCGCGCAGCGAATCACGAGCGAGTCCAGCGCCTCCATCTCGCGCTTCAACAGACCCACGGCGTTGCGCGGATTGTCGGAGCGAAACGAGTTCGAGCAAACCAGCTCCGCGCAGCGGTCGGTCTGGTGCGCCGCCGTCGAGACGACGGGCCGCATCTCGTGGAGACGGACCCGGTGCCCGCGCCGAGCGAGCTGCCACGCGCATTCCGATCCGGCGAGCCCGGCGCCGACGATGGTGACCTGCGAAGCCATGGAGAGAGGGATTCTAAGTTGTCATCCCGAGGGCCGCAGCCCGAGGGACCCCTTTTTTAGCCGCGTCGTGACTCGAAAGGGGTCCCTCGCTCCGCTCGGGATGACCTGCGCTACCAGCCTCCCCCGCCGCCCCCGCCCGAGCTCCCTCCACCGCCGCCTCCTCCACCTCCCCCGCCTCCGCTCGAGGAGGACGGCGACGCGACTCCCGCCGCCAGCGCGCCGGCTGCGACGGCCCACGAGCCCGAGGCCCCGGCGCCGCCGAATGCGCCTCCTCCGCCGGTCCACCCTCCGGAGCTGCCGCCCGAGGAGGACGACGAGCTCGAAGACGATCCGGTCCACGAAGAGGAGGAGCCCGACGAAGCCGCCGCCGCGGCGCCGTGGGCCTTGAACCAGCGGTCGGCGTCGGTAGTCAGGCCGAACGCGACGACGTACGGAAACCACGAATCCTGGAGGCGCGGAGACCGAGAGTCGAGCTCGCGTTTGAAATACGCGCGCGCCGACGCCAGCGTTTTGCGCCGCGCGATGCGTTTCGGGCCGTCGCGCGTCGCGGCGAGGTTGAAGATCGAACGCACCATCGCCAGACGCACCAGCAGGCCTCCGACGACGAACAGCAGGATGGCGCGGTTGCCCTCGCGCACGCCCAGCCAGACGAACCACAGGAGCAAGAGCGGCATCCAGAGAATCAGGATCGATGAGGCGTCGAGGCGATCCACCAGCCTGCGGAAGACCAGGGCTCCGATCACCGCCAGCCCGTACAGGATCCCAAGCATGATGGCCAATCCAATGACCGTGCCGACATCCTGGTTGCCGAGGAAGATCGCGGCCAGCAGGTTCGCGACGCCGGCGGTCAACAGAATCACGGTCAGTCCCTTCGATGGCGCCGGCGACGAATCGCGAAAGTCGGGATACGCCGAGATCTTCGCCTCCAGGCCCGGCTTGATCTTGGACGCCGGATCGAACCCGGTCGACTTGTAATGGCTCTTGATTGCGTCGGTATCGGTCTCCTTGCGACCTCCGAAGAAGAATCCCTTCAGCAGGTCGTGTTCGTAGCCCTGAAATTTCTCCAGAGGCACGAGCAGCCGCATCGAGAGCTTCTTGCCGTCGGCCTTCGAGGAGATCTTCTTCTCCGCCTCTAGACGCGCGAGAACCGCCGCGACCTCGGGTGATCCGATCTTCGCGTCCCAGATGGCTCCGGCTTCCTCGGCCGACAGCGACAGGAGGTTCGCCTCCAGCCATCTCTGGTCGATCTGCTCCGGAGGGGTCAGCGGCGCGTAGCGACCCAGCGCCTTCTCGCGCGAACGGAAGGCGAGAAACAGGATCACGATCGCGGCGGCGAAGGCGGCGAGCAGCGCCTTGCGGACGCCGGGCGTCGCCGGTTTCTGCGCCGCCGGCAGCCGGTTCATCGCGACCGGCTCGCCCACGCCTCCGTACGCGAGGCTCGCGTTCACGACATAACCCTGCCCCGGCGGCAGCACGCCGTGCTCGAACTTCTCGCGGAGCGGCGTCACGGGCTTCCAGACCGGATCGAGCTCGAGCGTCAGCGTGAACTTCTGAATCGCGTAGTCCCGGTTGGGGAAGGCGAAGTCGTGGTCGAGCACGTACCGGTCGCCCTGCTTCACGAGGATGCCCGACAGCGTGTACGCGATCTCGTACACGAGCTCGGCGTTCTCGAACGGAGGATCGGATGGGAGGCGGCTTCGCCACCGCAGAACACCCTCTCCGACGAAACCGTAATCGTCGACCTTCGAGAGGTCGCCTCCGGCGAGAGGATGGCGCGTGCCGTCGGGATCGATGCGCGTAATCGACTCGAACGCCAGGTTCTGGCCCGGGAAGAGGCGAAACGTCCGCTCGCCGCCGTTCCAGTCGCCGTTGAAGATGAAGGTCTGAGTCTCGACGACGTGAAGCGCCCCCTGGGCGTCCAGCCGCGCCTTCACGTCGAATGCGCGCCAGGAAAGCTCCTTGGCCTGCGCCGCCGCGGCCACGCCGAGGAGGAGGAACAGCGCGGCGGCGCGCCGGAACACTGTCACGAGGCCCTCTTCGCGCGCCGCGCCACCGGCACGACGAACCGGATCGACGTCAGCCGCGGCGAGAAGGCGGCGATCTTGTTGTCCACGAGTCCCGCCGACAGCCCGGCCTTCTGCACATCGATCCACAGAAAGGGAAACTTCATCTCCTCGATGAACGGCTTCTTGGGAAAAACGACCCAGAGCGACCCGCTCGACGTCAGCCGACTCTCGAGGTCGCCGAAGAAGGCGGTCAGCGAGCCCTCCCCCGGCACCTCCGCCAGGATCCAGGCGTGCTTTCCGGGCGGGACTTTGTCGACGCGCTCCACCAAGGGGCCGAAAGTCGCCCGCACGGTCTTCACGAACTCGGACGAACGCCCGAGGGCATACGCCGGAGCCTCTCCGGGCAGCGAGAACTTCTCCCAGGGGGAACGCAATGTGCAGATTGTACGTCCTAAGATGGGACGGTGACGTTCGAGTCGGACCTCTACCCCGACGAGTACTTCGACGGCCTCCACAAAGTCACCGCGTTCGCCGCGCCGGAGCGCAAGTGGCGCGAGCGCGACCGCGACATCCTGCGGCTCGCGCGGCCGTCGAAGGACGCGACGGTTCTCGACCTGGGCTCCGCGCGCGGCGACGTGTGCTTCCTGCTCGCGCCGCGGGTGAACGAAGCGATCGGCGTCGATGCGTCGCCGCGGGCCCTTGAGATCGCGGAGAAAGAACGCCTTCGCCGCGGCCTCGACAACGTGCGCTTCGTCGAGGGCGACGTCGCGAAGCTGTCGGCGATTCCGGACCATTCCATCGACGTCGCCGGCGCTTTCGATCTGCTCGAGCACGTCGACGACGCCACGGTCCGCCAGATGCTCCGGGCCCTCGCGCGGGTCCTCAAGCCGGGCGGACGCTTCGTGGCCTACACGCCCAACCGTGAGCACTACGTCGAGAGGCTAAAGGCGCGGGACATATTGTTGAGGCAGTTCCCGCAGCACATCGCGGTGCGCCGCCCGCGCGAGATCGCGACGCTTCTGGAATCCGAGGGCTGGAGCATCGACTCCCTGACCTACTCGCCGGCGCCATTCCCCGGCGTGCGCTGGATCGAGAAAGCGCTCTGGCGCCTGCCCGGGATCGGCCGGCTCTTTCGATACCGGATCCTCCTCTCGGCTAGACTCGCGCCATGAGCCGGGACCGGCAGGGCGCGCTGAAGCTGAAGTCGGTGAAGTTCGCCCTGGAATTGACCAGCCGCTGCAATCTGCGGTGCGGCATGTGCCCCATGGACGTGCTGACGCGGCCCTTCGAGGATGCGCCGTTCGACATGGTCGAGGACGTGGCCGCGCAGATGAAGACTATGGGCCTGCACATGAGCTACCTCCACGAGATGGGCGAGCCGCTGCTCTACAAGCGGCTGCCCGAGGCGGTCGATCTTTTCCCCGGCGTCTGCGTCTCGACCAACGCGACGCTCCTAAACGAAGACTGGTCGAGGCGCCTGCTCGAGAGCTCGCTGTCGCGCATCCGCCTGTGCATCGACACGCTGAAGCCCGAGGTCTACCCGATCGTGCGCAAGGGCGGAAAGTTCGAGGCGGTCGTCGAGAACATCCGCCGGTTTCTCGACATGTCGAAAGGCAAGAGGATCACGGTCGAGATCCAGCGAATGATCACCACACAGACGCACGACGAGACGCCGCGGGACTTTCGCGACTTCTTCCACCTCGACCGATATCCCCAGGCCGTCGTCATCAACAAGACCTGCGAGGGTCTGGACACCGCCGAGGTCACG
Organism: Acidobacteriota bacterium; assembly: GCA_046724475.1. GTDB lineage: Bacteria > Acidobacteriota > Thermoanaerobaculia > UBA5066 > Gp7-AA6 > DAHUXD01. The sequence goes on from JBKOVK010000049.1 coordinate 5,170, forward strand.
GAGCTCCACCAGGCGTACTACGGCTGCTTTCAGGGCACGCCGTGGCAGTGGTTCGTCATCCTCTGCAACGGCGACGTCACCCACTGCTGCTACGACTACGACGGCACGCAGAAGCTCGGCAACGTCCGCGAGCAACGGATCACCGAGATCGCTCGTTCCCCGTTCCTTTCGACGATCGAGGACGGCTTCCGCGCGCACGACTTCACCAACCTTCCCCGCTGCGCGGTCTGCTTCAAGAATCCCGCCGCCAAGCCTCCCTTGACGGACCGGATCTGGAAGTACGCGCAGGCCTTCCCGATCAAGCTCCCCTTCCGCAGGCTCCTCAACGTCCCGCCCGGCGAAGGCTAGATCGAGAGACGCGGTCGCCATGGCCGAGAGCACGTCGCCCAACCGGGATGCGTACGATCCCGCGTACTACGCGCAGATGTACCACCGGCACTGGTTCACGTGCCCCGCGCGCAAGTGGCGGGAGCGCGAGGAGAACCTTCTCGAGCTCGTCGAGCCTCGCGGCACCGAAACTCTCCTGGACCTGGGATGCGCGCGCGGAGACGCGTCGTTCTTCTTCGCTTCCCGCGTCGCCCACGTCATCGGATTGGACGGCGAGCCCCTCGCAATCTCACTCGCCCGCGAGAAGGCGCGCGAGCTTTCCGTCTCCAACGTCACGTTTCTTCAGGCCGACGCCGGGCGATTCCCCGAGATCGGCGACGCGACCGTAGACGTGGCCGGGGCCTTCGACTTTCTCGAGCACGTCACCGACGACACGCTGACCCGCATGCTCTCGGAGGTGCGGAGGGTGTTGAAGCCCGGCGGCCGCTTCGTGGCCTACACGCCCAACCGCGAGCACTTCGTCGAGAGGTTGAAGGCGCGCAACTTCATCCTGCGCCAGCAGCCTGATCACATCGCCGTGCGGCGGCCGCGCGAAATCCTGCGCTTCCTGGAAGAAGCGGGGCTCCGCGTCGAGAAGATCTTCTATCCCGCTTCGCCCTACCCGCTTTATCGCGGAGTCGATCTGGCGCTGAAGAACCTGCCGGGGATCGGAAGGTCGTTCCGGTTCCGGATCTGCCTGAGGGCGGTGAAGACCTAACCCTTCGCGGAGCGACGCGCCCTCGGCTTGCGCGCGGGCTCCGCTGCGACCTCTTCCACGGGCTCGGGAGAAGCCTCCGGGACAACCTCGACGATCTCGGGCAGTGGCCCGGCGGGCTTCTCGAAGCCGCAGCCGGCCTTGTCGCATGCGAAGACGTTGCCGGACTTCCTTTCCCGGAAGAGCAGGTACGGGTTGCCGCACTGCGGGCACTTCTCGGGGATCGGTCGCACCGAGAGCGAGAAGTCGCACTTGGGATAGTTCACGCACCCGTAGAACGGCCGGAAGCGGCCGCGCCGCTCGGCGATGATGCCTCCGTCCTTGGGGCACTTCACGCCGGTGTCTTTGATCGGCTTGGGCGGCTTGTACTTGCACGCGGGATAGTTCGAGCACGAGACGTAGGCCCCGTAGCGGCCGTGCCGGCGCACGAGCTCGTGGCCGCAGCGCGGGCACATCTGCCCGGTCGGCTCGTCGGGCTTGGCCTCGGCCTTGCCCCCGGCGACCGCGATGTTCACGACGTTGCGGCATTTGGGGTACGCGGTGCATCCGAGAAAGGTCGAGCCCGTGCGGCTCTGGCGCACCTTCATCGGCTCGCCACATTCATCGCACGTGGTGTTCTCGATCTCCGACATGTCCACCGCGTCTTCCTCGGGATCCGGGATGTCCTGCGTGAAGGTGCAGCCGGGGTATCCGCTGCAGGCCACGAAGAGTCCGTTCTTGCCCATGCGGAGCTTGAGCTTTTTTCCGCAGTTGGGGCATTTCTCGTCGATCGGCGGAACCACGGACAGCTTCAGCTTTTTCGCCTGCGCCAGCGGAATGCCGGCCTTGCCCGACACCATGTCATCGAGGGCGCGGTCGCGGTCGCGGGAAAACGTCTTGTCGAAATCCGAGAGCGCCTTCGTCCAGGAGAGCTTTCCCTCCTCGACGTCGTCGAGCGCTTCCTCCATGCGAGCGGTGTACGCAGTCTCGAAGAAGTCGTCGAAGTAGGGGATCAAGAGCTCGATGACCGTGCGCCCGAGCGCGGTCGGGATGAAGCGGCGGTCCTTCTTGTGGACGTAGCGCCGCTCCTCGATCTTGCGCAGGATCTCGGCGTAGGTCGAGGGCCGGCCGATGCCGTTCTCCTCGAGGAACTTCACCAGAGACGCCTCGTTGAAGCGCGGCGGCGGCTGGGTTTCTTTCTTCTCGGGTTTGACCTCGAGGAGTTTGATCGTCTCGCCCTGCGACAGCGGCGGCAGCTTCGGCGAGTCCTTGTCGGTCTCCTCCTCGTCTACCGTCGCGAGGCTGGCGGCCGAGACGCCGTAAGCCGCGAGATACCCCGCGAACTTCAGCGTGGAGCCGGAGGCGCGGTAGAGCGCGCGCCCCGCCGTGATCTCGGCGGACGTCGTGTCGTAGACGGCCGGCGCCATCTGCGACGCCACGAAGCGCTCCCAGATGAGGCGGTAGAGCTTGGCCTCGTCGGGAGCCACGTGTTTGGCGACCTCGTCCGGCGGCAGGTCCAGGTAGGTCGGCCGGATCGCCTCGTGGGCGTCCTGCGTGTCCCGGCGGCTCTTGAAGTAGCGGGGCGACTCGGGCAGCGACTCTCCCCCGTACTGCGCGCCGATGAGCTCGCGGACCGCCTTCAGCGCGTCGTCGGAGACGCGCGTGGAGTCGGTGCGCATGTAGGTGATCAGGCCCACGGTTCCGCGGCCCGGAATCTCCCGGCCCTCGTACAGGCGCTGGGCGATCTGCATCGTCCGGCGCACCGCGAAGGAGTAGCGTCGCGCCGCGGCCTGCTGGAGCTGCGAGGTGATGAAGGGGGGCGCCGGATTCTTGCGGCGCTCGGAGGTCTCGACCGAGGCCACCGTCCACGTCGCCCTCGAGACTTCGTCGACGACGGCCTTCGCTGCCGCCTCGTCGGGCAGGCGCGGGTCCGTGCCGTCGAACTTCAGCTTCTGGCCGTGGAAGGCCGAGAGGCGCGCCGTGAAGGAGGGCGGGACCTTGCCTTCGAGAGACGCGTCCACCGTCCAGTACTCGACCGGAACGAACGCCTCGATCTCGTTCTCGCGCTCGCAGATGATGCGCAGCGCCACCGTCTGCACGCGCCCGGCCGAAAGCCCGCGCCAGATCTTCTTCCAGAGAAGGTCCGACACTTCGTAGCCCACCAGCCGGTCGATGATGCGGCGCGCCTGCTGCGCGTCGACCAGGCGCCCGTCGATCTCTCCGGCGTCCTCCATCGCGGCGAGCACGGCTTTCTTGGTGATCTCGTTGAACCGGACGCGCCGGAAGCTCGTCTTCTTCGCCCCGGGCTTCAAGGTTTCCTGCAGATGCCAGGAAATCGCCTCGCCCTCACGGTCCGGGTCGGCCGCGAGGTAGACGTTCTCGGCATCGCGGGTCGCCTTCTTCAGCTCGTTGACCGTTTTCTCTTTGCCCTGGAGGACCTCGTACGTCGGCTCGTAGGACTGCCCGCGGTCGACACCGAGGCCTTTGCGCGGAAGGTCGCGCACGTGGCCGTACGAGGCGAGGACCTTGAATCCCTTCCCGAGAAACTTCTCGAGAGTCTTCGCTTTCGCGGGAGATTCGACGATGACGATCGACTTAGCGGCCATAGAGGGCGTGGGAAAGTCTCATAACCTCGGCCAAAGCGCAAACGGCTCGGGTCCGCACTGTCTCAACATTCGGCTATTCCCGGTCCCTCGGAGGATCCGCCTAACATCTGACTCCTAACGTCTTAGGACGCCGTAGCGTCCGCCCTCGACCGGCGCCGCGAGGCCCGCGCCTTCGAGCTCGAAGAGCGCTGCGAGTACCGTCGCCGCCGGCAGATCCAGCGCCTGCGCGAGCTCTTCGGCCGACAGCGACTCTTCCGTCGCGAGGGCCTCGCAAAGGCGGCGCGCTTCGGGCGAGAGATCCATCGGCGCGGAGGCGGCCCCGGCGGCGATCCGCTGCGGCGAACCGACCGACGGGAACAGCTCCGCGAGCACGTCCTCGGCGCCCCGGCACAGGATCGCGCCGTCGCGAAGAAGCGCGTGCGCTCCGGCCGAGGTCTCCGAAAAAATGGACCCCGGCACCGCGAACACGTCGCGCCCAAAGTCCGCCGCGAGACGGGCCGTGATGAGAGAGCCCGATCGCCGCGAGGCCTCCACCACCACGACCCCCGAGGAGAGTCCCGCGATGATGCGATTGCGGATCGGAAAATTCTGGGGACGCGGCTCGCTTCCGGGAAAGTACTCTGACAGCAGCAGCCCTTCGGAGGCGAGCCGATCCTTGAGCTTGCGATGCTCGCGGGGATAGTCCACGTCCAGGCCGCATCCGAGCACGGCCACCGTGCCGCCGGGCCCCTCCAGCGCGGCCTCGTGGGCCGACGCGTCGACGCCGCGCGCGAAGCCCGAAACCACCGTCACGCCGGCCCCCGAGAGCTCCCGCGCGAGCCGCCAGGCAACGTCCCGCCCGTACCGCGACGCGTCTCGCGAGCCCACGACCGCCACGGCCGGAAGCCGCAGGCGCTCGAGTCTGCCGAGCGCGAAGAGCACCAGCGGCGGATCCGCGATCTCGGTCAAGAGCGGAGGATAGTCGGCGTCGAACGCGGTCAGAATCCGGATTCCTGAACGTTCGACGTCCGCAGCCCAGCGCAGCGCCGACGCCTGTTCGGGGGCCCGCAGAACCTCACGCGCGCGTTCGCGGCTGCCAAGAATTTGGGACAGTTCTTCCTCGCCGGAGGACAAGACGGCTTCCACGCTGCCTCGCGCGCGCAGCGCGGGCCAGAGTCTCTGAGGCGTGACCCCGGCTCGCGACCAGGAGATCGCGGCGGCGCGCGGGAGGGAATCGGGGCTCACGGCTTTAACGTACCTCTCATCCTTCCCGGGGCGCGGCGACAAATCTCCGATTGCGTATCGAGAGGAAACCTATAATAGCCACCCGACCTGGGAGGCGGAGAGACGAGCTTGAATCGCAGCCGCACGTGGATTCTCACCTTTCTTCTTGTCGCGGGGGGCTGCACCTCGTACAACCACCCCGAGCGCGCCGAGACCCAGATGAAGTTCGGCACCGACGTCGCGAAGAAGGGTCTCTGGCGCGAGGCGGCCTTCCGCTACGAGCAGGCGATCACCAAGGCGCCCGACAACGCCCACGCGCACAACAATCTGGCGGTCGCGCTGGAGGCCAACGGAGATTTCGCTCGGGCGCTCGCCGAATACAAGAAGGCTCTGGAGCTGGATCCCAACAACAACTACATCCGCCGCAACTACGCGCGGTTCGCCGAGTTCTACACGTCGTACACGAAGACGACGGGAAAGGCCGCCGGTGTTCCGTAGGACGCGGGTCTCAGCCGCGGTGCTCCTCGCCCTCGCCGTTGCGGCGGGAGCCGCGGCGAGCCCCGAGGAGGTCAAGCTCCGGCTCCCCCTGAAGGCGAAGCTTCCCCTGCGCGGCAACGAGCGCATCGCCTTGGCACCCTTCATCCTGGTCACCGACGCCGAGAAGGCGCGCGACAAGCGGCTGCAGAACGTCGACCTGCAGGGAGAGTTCCACCGGTTCCTGAAGAAGCAGCTGGAGAAGAAGACCAAGTTCGAGATCGTCGAGACCCCCGCGGACGTCAAGCTGCCGACCCAGAACTTGACCGAGCTCGCCCGCGCCCAGGAGTTCTGGGCGTCGGTCGGGGCCCAGACCAACTCCGAGGTCGTCGTGTCGGGAAGCCTCGAGTTCAAGGTCGAGGACCGCTCCGGCTACAAGACCGAGGAGTACACCTCCCCGATCGACGGTCGCACGTACTACCGCCAGGTCTACGTCGAGCAGACGGGTTTCCTGTTCGACATCGTGTTCCTGGTGTTCGACGGCCGCACGGGCGAGCGGCTCCTCCAGGACGAGTTCAAGGACTTCCGCCAGACCAGCAGCCGGAAAGCCGACGAGCTCCAGGGCCTCTTCGAGAACCTCTTCTCTCTCGAGAACCAGATCTTGAACACGTTCGTCGCGCGCGACCGCGAGGCGGAGCGCTACATCTTCAAGGATTGACCCCCAGGACCCTATGAAGAAGACGCTGGTTGCTCTGGCTCTCGGTGCCGCCCTCTCTTCTCCCGCCGCGGCTCAGATCATCTCGCCGTACTACACGTACTTCGGCCAGAACAAGATCGTCTACGACAAGTTCCCGTGGCAGACGTACCGGTCCACGCACTTCGTCATCTATTTCTACGACCGGGAACAGGTCTCACTCCAGAAGGTCGCGTCCTACGCCGAAAGCGCGTACGACGAGATCTCCCGCGACCTGAACTTCCAGATTCCCAAGCCGATCAACATCATCTATTACGCGACTCACTCCGAGTTCGAGCAGACCAACACGCTGCCCAACTTCATCCCGGAGGGCATCGGCGCCTTCGCCCTTCCGACGCGCAACCGAATGGTCCTGCCGGTCGATCTGCCGGACGTCGAGCTGTCCAAGCTCGTCGCGCACGAGCTGACCCACGTCTTCCAATTCGAGATCCTGTTCGGCGGCAATTTTCTCCGGGCCCTGACCTCGAACACGCCGCAGTGGTTCACGGAGGGCATGGCTTCCTACTTCGGGAAGGACGAGACCAGCAAGGACAAGATGGTCCTGCGCGATGCCGTGCTCGCCGACCAGGTGCCCGACATCGCCGAGCGCGGGATCTACGGCTTCTTCGCGTACCGGTTCGGCCACGCCGTCTTCGACTTCGTCGAGACCGAATGGGGCAAGGACGGCGTACGCGACCTCGTGTTCGAGTACCGCGGCCAGCTCGGGCCCGGCGTCGACCGCGTCCTGAAGCGCACCTTCAACGTCTCGGCCGAGGAGTTCGACATCCGCTTCCGACGGTATCTGCGCCAGCGATACATCAAGATACTGACGGAGAAGGGCGAGCCCATCGACTTCGGCGACCGCGTCCGGCTGACCGAAGACCAGTCCGCCGAGCTCTCGGTCCGGCCGTTCCCCTCGGGCGACCTCGGCGCGGCGATCTCGACTCTGGGCGAGGACGCCAACGTCGTCGTCTTTTCGAGCCGCGAGCGCAAGCTCTTCAAGAACCTGACGAAGGGGTTCAAGACCGACTACGAGTACATCGTCGCGCAATGGCTGACGACGGGTCCGGTCGGGGGCGTGGATCTCGCCGTCGCCCCCGACGGCAACACTCTGGCCTTCTTCGTCCGCCGCGAACGCGGTCGCGAGCTCCTCCTTTTGAACGCCCTCGACGGAAAGATCGAGGCGATGGTCCCGATGCCGGGAATCGATCAGCAGCTCAATCCGGCCTTCTCCCCCGACGGGACGAAGCTCATCTTCCACGGGGTCCAGGCCGGCCACGCCGACATCTTCCTCTTCGACATGCAGGCCAAGACGATCACCAACCTGACACAGGACGACGCCTTCGACTTCGCCCCGACCTATTCGCCCGACGGGAAGTGGATCTATTACTCGGGCGTCCAGGGCACGACGGCCAAGATCTTCCGCTTCCAGCCGGGCGTTCCCGGATCCCGCGAGCAGATCACCTACGGCGACTGGAACGACGAGGACGCGTCCGTGTCGCCCGACGGCAAGCGCCTCTACTTCGCTTCCGACCGCGACGGCGGGATCTACAACATCTACTCGATCAACCTCGACAACGGCGAGACGACTCTCTTCACCAACGTCGTCGGCGGCTGCTTCTCCCCCGCCGTCCTCGTGGCCCGCGACGGCTCGGAGCGGCTGGTCTTCTCGGCGTATTACAAACGCCGCTTCACTCTCTACGTCACGGACGCCAAGAAGCCCTACCGCAAGCTCGCCGACGTCAACCCGGCTCCCTCGCCCGCCGGCCCCCAGACGATCGCGCCCTACCAGCCTCCGATCGAAGTCGCGATCGACCCGGAGAAGATCACCAAGAAGCCGGGCCACAAGCTCTTCCTCGAGAACGCCGAGATCCTGGCCGGTATCTCGACGGACCAGACGTTCCTGTCCAACACGATCCTGACGTTCGGCGACAACCTGGGGGACCGCCGGCTGGTCGGCGTCCTCCAGACGGTCTCCTCGTTCACGAACATCCTGCTCCAGTACACCGACATCTCCCAGCGCCTCCAGAAGGGCATCGAGGCCTTCGACCAGAGGCAGTACTACCTGGCGATCAACAGCACCACGGGACAGGTCGTCCGAACACGCAGCGCCTACCGGTTCACCGGGGGCGACATCTTCGGAACCTATCCCTTCAACCGGTACTACCGGATCGAGGGGACCGCGGGGTTCATCTCCCGCCAGTACGATGGCTATCCAGTCTACGTACCGGACAGCGACCCCCCCACCATCGTCGGGATCCCGACGAAAAACAACTATCCCCGGCTCGGGGCGCGCTTCGTGGGCGACACCACGCAGTACCAGGAGTTTGGACCGATCTCGGGCCGGAGGATCTCCTTCGAGGCGAACTGGTCTCCGTACATCCAAGGCACCAAGCTGCCCGGCACGAGCGGCTCGACGCTGACGCTGGACCTCGACGCGGACCTGCGCCACTACTTCAAGATCACGCGCCGCTCGCTGATCGCGCTGCGGCTCTACGGGTTCCGCGCAACGGGCAATCTCCCCGACGTGCTCGCCTTCGGTGGCCTCGACACGATTCGGGCCCTTCCCTATTACGGCATCTTCGGCAACTCCGCCGCCTTCTTCAACGCCGAGTTCCGGTTCCCGCTAATCGACTTTCTCGCCACGCCGCTCCTGGGCATCGGCGGAATCCGCGGAAAGGTTTTCTTCGACGTCGGCGGTGCGGCTCTGAAGAACCAGCCCTTCCAGTTCTGGAGCGACTACACCCTCTGCGGCACCGGCACTCCGTTGGGCGGTGCTCCGGCGGGCTGCCACGGCTC
>JBKOVK010000360.1:0-3684 GCA_046724475.1 Acidobacteriota bacterium
GGGAGCCGTCGCCGGGTCGCGCCACTCCCTCTCGGCGGTCGTGCCGATGTCGGAGGAAAGGTACTTCGCCACGACCTGATGCGACGGGCCGTCGGCCGCCACGCCTCCCTCATCCAGCAGCACGGTTCGGCTGCAGAGCCGCGTGATCGCGGGCATGTTGTGCGAAACGAAGAGAACGGTCCGGCCGTGGCGGCCGACGTCCTCGATCTTCTCGAGACACCGGCGTTGGAAGGCGGCGTCGCCGACCGCCAGAACCTCGTCGACTAACAGGATCTCGGGATCCAGGTGCGCGGCGACGCTGAACGCCAGGCGCAGATACATGCCGGAGGAGAAGTGCTTGACGGGCGTGTCGACGAACTTCTCGACACCCGCGAAGGCCACGATCTCGTCGAACTTGCGTTCGATCTCCCGCCGGCGCATCCCCAGGATGGCGCCGTTCAGGTAGATGTTCTCGCCGCCCGTCAGCTCGTTGTGAAACCCGGTCCCGACCTCGAGCAGCGAGCCCACTCGTCCCCGTATCTCGGCCAGGCCCGAGGTCGGCTCCGTGATCCGCGACAGGATCTTCAAGAGGGTGCTCTTGCCGGCGCCGTTGCGGCCGATGATCCCGACGACTTCCCCGTGGCCCACCCGGAACGAAACGTTGCGCAGCGCCCAGATCGTCTGCGGCGCGCCGCCGTCCGGCGCCCGGCCGGCCAGCGATCGCAGTATGCGCGCGGGCTGCAACGCGGCCCGCGCGAGCACGTCGCGAAGGGACTTGTAACGGGCGCGTCTCTCGCCGATCCGGTATCGCTTGGACAGAGCCTCGACGCGAATCGCGTCGGCGCTCTCAGACGACGTCGGCAAACGTCTTCTCCATCCGGCGGAAGTAGAAGGCTCCTCCGACCAGCAGCGCAATGGCCGCGACCCCCGAAACCGCGATCATCGGTCCCGGAGCCGTCTTCGTGCCGAGCAGCGCCCAACGGAACCCCTCCACCACGCCAACCATCGGATTGAGGCCGTAGACGGTGCGCCACGGCTCCTTCAGAAGAGTGCTCGGATAGACGATGGGGGTGGCAAACATCCAGAACTGCGTCAGAAACGGAATCGTGTATTTCACGTCGCGGTATTCGACGTTGAGGACCGACAGCCACAACCCGACCGCGAGCGCGGTGACGAAGGCGAGCAGCAGAAGGAACGGCAGCCAGAGGATGCGCCCGGTCGGTATGATGCCGTACCAGAGCATCATCCCGATGAGGACCATGAACGCGAGCGAGAAGTCCACGAGGCCCGAGAGAACGTTGGCGATCGGGATCGTCAAGCGCGGAAAGTAGACCTTCTTGATCAGGTTCGCGCTGTCGACGAGGCTGTTGGCCGACTGCGCGAGCCCGTTGGCGAAGAACGTCCACGGCACGAGGCCGGAGAAAGCGAAGATCGGATACGGAATCCCGTCGGACGGCATCTTCGCGAGCTTGCCGAAGAAGAGGCTGAAGACGACCATGGAGGTGAACGGCTGGATGATCGCCCAGGCCGCCCCCAGAGCGGTCTGCTTGTAGCGGACCTTGATATCGCGCCAGACCAGGAAGTAGAGAAGCTCCCGGTACTCCCACAGGTCACCGAGTTTCAGGGCAATCCATCCCCGGCTCGGCCGGATGACGATCGTGGGGACTTCGGTTTCTTGATGCGCCAAGCTGCTCATCGTCAGTTCACCTTCCCATGTTTGCGGTTGAAGGAGCCTTCGGCCGTCAGGAGCCGTTCGTACATCGCCGAGAAGCCCTCGGCCGTGTGGTCGATCGAAAAACGTCGCGCCACCTGCGGACCCCGCGCGGCATAGCCGGCGCGTGTCTGCGGGGAGAGCATCTGCCGCATCGCCGCGGCGAGGTCCTCCTCGGACTCGGGAGCTACGACGAGGGCGCCCTGGGCGCCGACCATTTCCCGGATTCCGCCGATGGAGGTAGCGATGCACGGGCGCTCCGCGGCGAGCGCCTCGACGAGGGCGACGGGAAAGCCCTCGAAGCGGGAGGAGAGGACGAATACGTCGAGCTCTCGAAGGAATCCGGGCACGTCGTCGACGAATCCCGCCAGATGGAACCGGCCCTCCAGCGCGCCGCGCGCGATCTCGGCCCGGAGCTGCGCCTCGAGTGGGCCGCGGCCGGCGATCACGAAATGCGCCTCGGCACCCTCCGCGACGATCCGCCCGGCCGCGCGGACGAACACCTCGTAGGCCTTCTCCGTGACGAGTCGCCCGCACGAGCCGAAGACGACGGCGTGCGGTGGGATCTTCCAACGATCGCGCCAGAGCGGGTCCCGCTGGCGGCGATGCAGGAAGGCGGAGAGATCCACGCCGCCCCGCGTAATCGAGATCCCATCGGGATGGTCCAGGCCGCGTGCGCGGAAGTCGCGCGCGAGATCCTCGGCCACGGCGCTGATGCCTCCGGATTTCTCGGAGACCAGCCGCGTCGCTTTCCGCCAGCGTTCCAGCTCCCTTCCCTCGGGGTGGTATTGCCCGTGGATCGTCCAGAGGAGCGGAACTCCCGCTCGCCGAACCGCACCCTCGGCCTGGAGGTCGATTCGATGCGAGACGTGCGTATGAACGAGGTCGGCGCCCCGGCGCCCGATCTCGCGCGCGAATCGGAACGGAAAGAGCCACGCGAGACGCTGGCGCACGAACCGGGACAGGCGGTACGAACCGAGGTCGAGCGTGGACGGCCACGGCACCGCGCAGGAACCCACGGGGATTGCGGCCCGTCGAAAACTCTCGCTGAGGCTGCCCGAATCTCCAAAGAGGCACAAGACGCTGTGGCGGTATGCCTGGCCGGCTTCGGTCGCGGCGACGCCCAGAATCAGGCGCTGCACGCCTCCCGCGCCGAGCGTCCCGACGACGTGCATGACGTGCGGCTTCGTCGCGCGGGCACCCACTCCCCGACCGGCCGGCAGAACGGGCTCGGGCTTCATGCGCGGCTCATGATGGCGCGAAGCGCATCGGATGCGCCACGCCGACTCAAGACCACAGCCGGGCTCATGGAGACGGCATCGAGGGCTAGCGCCCGGGCCAGACGCATGCCGCGGGCTCTCTCCGCGCCCTCGTGGGCCTCGCTCTGCGCCAGAATCTTGTGGCTCCGTCTCAGAAGAGCGCGGCTCATCCACCGGAAGGCCCAATTCCGAAATCCCGGGAGCGCGTCCGAAGACAAATTCATTCGGGACCGGAAGCCCTCGAAGACGAGTCCGGCTGCCGTTCGAAGCCCCTGCGTCTCGAGCCCGAGGGCTTCCGGCAGTGTCAGTGGTCGATTTCCAAGAAGCGCCTGGAGCGCGTCCCGCCGGGCGACCGAGACCGTCGCACGCGAGACCCATTCCAGGTTCTGCAGGCTGATGTCGCGCGCGGCTCGGGCCATGTTCGAGTTGTGCCGCGCCGTGATGCTCTCGGGAGGCCGGCGGCGCACGACCAACGTCTCTTCCACGCTCGCGATCCGGTACGACTGCGCCACGCGCGACCAGAGAGCGAAGTCCTCGACGAAGAGGTCGTCCTTACCGTAACCGCCCAGGTCCTGAATGATCTTTCGGCGAAATACGACCGAGGAGTGCGTCAGCGGGCAATGGAACAGGAGAAGCCACGCCAGCCGCAGCGGATCCCGTTCGAGTCTGCGGGGCTTGCGCGCGCCGCCAGGCACGGGCTCGAAGAGCCAGCTCGCGCCCGCGAGGGCGACGTCC
>JBKOVK010000271.1:0-29179 GCA_046724475.1 Acidobacteriota bacterium
CGGCCGTCGAGGAAGCCGGCCTGGATCACGTAGGTCCGCACGAAGCGCCACAGCGGACGCAGCGCGATCTGGACGAAGCCGGCGCGACGCCCGTCCCGGAACGCGTCCGCGGCGCCCCACGTCGCGTAGCGGTGGAGCTTCTCGACGTACTGGTCCAGAGAGCGGCAGGTGTGATGCAGCAGCGGCTCCGACAGTATCGGGACGGAGCCTTTGGGATGGAGGTCCGCGTGGACGCGGCGATTCGGATAGCGGACGGCGCCCCGCGCGAGCAGCCGCACGACGCGATCCGTGGACCAGCCCGAGTGCCGGATCACGCGATCGAGAAAGACGTTTCGGCGCCGGATCGCATAGGCCTTCGCCTGGGGGCCCTTCGCCAGCAGCGTTTCGATCTCGCGGGCCAGGGCTTCCGGAACGCGCTCGTCCGCGTCGACGATCAGGATCCAGGGCGTCTGGACCTGATCCATGGCCCAGTTCTTCTGTGCGGCCGAGCCGAAGTATTCGCGCTGGATGATTCTCGCCTTCGGAAAGGTCCGCGCGATCGCGACTGTGCCGTCGGTCGAGAAGGAGTCCACCAGGAAAATCTCGTCGGCGAACGCGAGACTCGCGAGGCACTCCCGGATGTTCGCCTCCTCGTTGAGGGTGGTGACGATGGCGGTGAGGCCGGGACGAGCCATGGGCTCCCTAGTCCACCTTCACCTGCACCCGCTCGATCCGCCGCGCTTTGCCGGTCGCCTCGTCCACGTCGACCACCGCTCCGGAGAGGCGGATGTCCCTCTTGGCCGTCTCGAACGAGCGCGGGGTCTGCGACAGGAACTTCTCGATGATCCGGTCCTTGTTGAATCCGATGATGCCCTCGTAGGCGCCGGTCATACCGGCGTCGGAGAGGTACGCGGTTCCCCCCGGAAGGATCCCTTCGTCGGCGGTCGGCACGTGCGTGTGTGTGCCGAGGACCGCGGACACGCGGCCGTCGAGGTACCAGCCGATCGCCGCTTTTTCGGACGTGGCTTCGGCGTGCATGTCCACCACGATGACCTTGACCTCGCCGGCGCGGGAGAGTTCCTCGTCGGCCACGCGGAAGGGCGAGTCGGCGTTGGCGGGCATGAAGACCTGGCCCTGCAGATTCAGCACGCCCACCGGGATTCCCGACGCCGTCGGCTGCACGGTCCAGCCGCGGCCGGGATTGCCGGGCGGATAGTTCGCGGGGCGCAGCAGGCGGTCCGAGGCGTTCAACGTGTCGTAGATCTCCTTCTTGTCCCAGATGTGGTTGCCCGAGGAAAAGACGTCGATGGGCATCTTCGAGAGGTCCTCGAAGAGCTCGACCGTCAGGCCGAAGCCGCCGGCCGCGTTCTCGACGTTGACGATCGTGAAATCGACCTTGTGCCGGTCGATGAGCTTCTCGAGCGCGTCGCCGAGAGCCCGCCTTCCCGGCGCCCCCACGACGTCGCCCACGAACAGGATTTTCATGGCTCGAAGCTACCGCGCGTACTCGACGGCGCGCGTCTCGCGGATCACGGTGACCTTGATCTGCCCCGGATACTGGAGCTCCGCCTCGATCTTCTTGGCCACGTCGCGCGAGAGCCACAGGGCCTCGTCGTCGGACACGCGGTTGGCCTCCACGACGATCCGCAGCTCCCGCCCCGCCTGGATCGCGAACGCCTTCTGCACGCCCTTGAAGCCGTCGGCGATGTGCTCGAGCTTCTCGAGCCGCTTGACGTAGGTCTCCAGGATCTCCCGCCGCGCCCCCGGCCTCGCCGCCGACAGCGCGTCCGCGCCATTGACGAGAACCGCCTCGAGCGACCGCGGCTCGTAGTCGCCGTGGTGGCACTCCATCGCGTGGATGACGTCGTTGGTCTCGCCGAACTTCTTCAGGACCTCGCGTCCCAGCTCCAGGTGCGTGCCTTCCATCTCCCGGTCGATGGCCTTGCCGATGTCGTGGAGCAGGCCCGCGCGCCGGACGACTTCGACGTTGGCGCCGAGCTCCGCCGCCATGTTCATCGCCAGCCAGCCGACCTCCTTGGAATGCTGGAGGACGTTCTGGCCGTACGACGTGCGGTATTTCAGCCGGCCGAGCATCTTGACGAGCTCCGGGTGTAGGTCGGGGATCCCGAACTCCAGAGCCGTCGCCTCGCCTTCCTGGCGGATCTTTTCCCACAGCTCGGAGCGGACCTTCTCGACGATTTCCTCGATGCGCGCCGGATGGATACGTCCGTCCACGATCAGCTTCTCGAGGGCGTGGCGGGCGACCTCGCGGCGCAGGGGCTCGAAGGCCGAGATGACGATGGCCTCGGGTGTGTCGTCGATGATCAGATCCACCCCGGTCGCGGCCTCCAAGGCTCGGATGTTTCGCCCCTCGCGGCCGATGATCCGGCCCTTCAAGTCGTCCGAGGGCAGCTCCACGACGGAGACGGTGGCTTCGACGACGGTGTCCGAGGCCAGCCGCTGGATCGCCATGCCGATGATTCGCCGGGCCTTCTGGGTGGCCTGCTCGTTGGCCTCCTCCTCGATCCGGCGGATCAGGCCGGCCGACTCCAGGCGCGCCTCGTTTTCGACGGACTTGATCAGGTCGCGCTTGGCGTCCACGGCCGTCAGGCCCGAGATCTGCTCGAGGCGTTTGCGCTGGTCGTCGATGACCGTCTGGATCTCCGCCTCCATCTCCTCGAGTTTCTTCTGCTCGTCGGCGACCGCCTTTTCCTTGCGGGAGTACTCCTCCTCCCGCTTCTCCTGCTGGGAGAGCTTGCGGTCCAGGTTCTCTTCCTTCTGCTGGACCCGCTTCTCGAGGGCCGCGATCTCCTGGCGGCGCGCCTGGACCGTCTTGTCGAACTCGGCCCGGGCGGCCAGGACCTTCTCCTTGGCCTCGATGTCGGCCTCGCGGATGCGCTGCTCGGCCTGGCGGCGGGCATCCGCGAGGGCCTTCTCGGCCTCGTTGCGGATGCCCGAGCGCTCGACCTCCACCTTGCGGCGGAGCAAGAAATAGGCGATGGCGATCACGGCCGCGGCAGCCACGACGGCTCCCACGATCCCCATCGCGATCGTTGTGTTCATTCCGGCCCCCCAAAGCCCGGGGGACGCCGTGGACGAGGTGGCTACACGACGGAGCGGAAGACTCTCTTCCGACGAGGGTTGTACATTGCGGGGACCGGACCCGATCTCAAGACCACTCGTATTCCTTGCCGTGTCCCCGAGCAGTGCTCGGGGTGCCGACGCCTCGCCTTCAGGTGCCCAGGGCGTCGTCCAGTTTTCGAATCAGGCGCTCCGCTCGGGCTTTCGCATCCGTCGGGTCGCCCTGCTTGCGTCTTTCGGCCTGGTAAAGATCATCGGAAATGTTCAGAGCCGCGAGGATCGCAATTTTCGTCGTATCCACCGTCGCGGTTCTTTCGGCAACTTCTTTCATTCGGGAATCTACGAAGCGGGCCAGGTCATGGACGTACCCGGTCTCGCCGTCGGCGCGGACGCTGTACGTCTGCCCGAAGATCTCGACCTGAGTCACGCTGCCCCGCTTATCCACTCGAGACACTGACTCCTTTCCCGGGCAGTCTAGTTCGGTTTAGCGAACGGAGTCAACGGGTTACGGAAGTGGCCGTCGGGCAACGACGTACATGTTGTCGCCCAGACCCAGTCGGTCCCAGAGAAGGAACCGCTGGGGACGCCGGGCTCGGTCTCCCGACGCCCGTGTGTAGGTCTGGACATCCAGAATTTCGAAACCGGACGCCCGGACGAGCCCGGGAAGGTTGTCCTTGTGAAACAGGACGACGTGCTTGGGGTAGTCGAGATGCCGGAAGGGCCTGCTCTTCCAACCGAGCCGGCTGGCCAGTGTCTTCCAGCGCATCGAGAGTCCCCGCACGTTCGGAGTCGCGATGAACGCGCTCCCGCCGGGCTTGAGCAGCGCCCGAAGGTGCCCGAGGAAACCGGCCGGATCGTAGCTGTGCTCGATGACGTGATGCGCCACCGCCACGTCGAAGCCTTCCGCGAAGCGCGGCCGTCGGAGCACGTCCTCCACGGGCTCGTTGTAGATCTCGAGGCCGAGACGCTCGCGGCCCGCCGGGTTGCCCGACGGCTCGATCCCCACAGGATCCGTCCAGCCGAGCGTCTTCAGGTACTGCTGGAGCATGCCGCTGCCGCAGCCCACGTCCACGAGCCTCCCCTTCAGGCCGTGCGCGGCGAGCGCCTCGCCCACGATCCAGAACTTGAACACGTGATGAGGCTCCGGCCGTTGCTGGTCCCACGAGGCGGGCCGGCTGTCGCCGTGGAGCGGGGCGAAGCCGTACTGGCGCTGCGTGACCTCGGGAGGCGGAGGATCCTGCTGCCGCACCATCCCGCAGTGCCGGCACATACGCCACTTCGGCCCGGCCCCGGCGGAGAGGAGCCGGAGCTCCGGGCTTCCGCACAGAAAGCAGCGCGGCCCGAAGACGGGCAGCGTGTCCGGAGCGTCCACCGGCGTTAGGACTTGCGGGTCTCCTCGGCGGCTTCGAGGGCGTGAATGAGCTTCTCGAGGCGCTCGCGCACCTGGTCCTGCTCCTTCTCGAGCTTTTCGACGGCGCCGCGGGAATCGCCGGCTTCCTTTTCGGCTTTGCGCGCCGCGGCCAGATCCGCCTTGAGCTTCTCGTTCTCGCCCTCGAGCGACTTGAGCCGCGCCAGCAGCCGCTCGATCTTCCGGTCCAGCGTGTCGAAAACCTTGGTCGTGTCCATGCGTCTCTTCTTCCCTTCCTCACGCAAACGTGACGCCGAGCCGCGCGGAGAGCTCTCCGGCGAGACCCTGCACCTGGCGGTTGATCTCCTCCTGCGCGAGCGTGCGCTCACCCGAACGGAACGTCAATCGAATCGTCGTCTTCACGGATCCCTCGGGAACCCCGGGGCCCTCGTAGCGGTCGAGGAGCCGCACAGACTCCAGATGCGCGAGGCGCTTCTCGCGCACGAAGGTCTCGACCGCTTCCCAGCTCAGCGTCTTGGGCTGCGTGAAGGAGAGGTCCGACTCAATCGACGGAAGCGGCGAAAACGGCTGAAAGACAAACGGCCGCTCGGCGCCGCCGAGCTCCTCGATCAGGATCTCGCCCACGAAGACCTCGCCGTGAATGCCGCGCTTCTCCCGTTCCGCGCCCGAGACGAGGCCCGCGAGCGCGACCAGACGGCCCGAGCGGGTGCGCGCGGCCCCCGCGGCTCCGGGAGTCAGGGCGTCGGCACGCAGCGGCGTCCAGAGCAGCGCATCCGGCGACATCCACGGAGACACGAGCGTTTCCACCAGACCCTTCGCGTCGAAGAAATCCGCGCCGCGCACCTTTTCCGGAACGCTCCAGTGGGAGCGGCGCTCGCCCGCGAGCGCGAACGCGATCCGCCGCGATTCGAAGGTCTCGGGACGGTCCGAGTCCCCCGCGCCGCCGAAAGCGCGTCCGATTTCGAAGAGCGCCACTCCGGAGGAGCCGTGGCGCAGGTTGCGCGAAACCGTTTCGAGCAGGCCCGGCAGGAGTGTCGCGCGCAGGTGGCGCCGCTCCGCGTCCAGCGGATTGAGGATCCCGAGCGGCTCGGCTGCGGTCTCGGTCGAGCGCAGCCAGCCTTGCCACGGCCGCTCGTCGGACTCGCGGTCCACGAACGGGTAGTTGATCGCTTCCAGCAGTCCCTCCGACGCGGCGATGTCTGCGAGGCGTTCCTCGACCGGCCGGAGAGGCTCGCTCCAGCAGCCCGGAGACCACGCCGCCGGCAGGCGCGAGGGCAAGCGGTCGTATCCGTAGACGCGGAGCACCTCTTCGACCAGGTCGTCCTCGCGCCGCACGTCCGGTCGAAACAGCGGGATCGACACCGAGAGGTGCTTGCCGCGGCGTTCGCTGACGAAACCCAGCCGCGCGAGCGCCTCCTCAGCGAACTCCAGGGTGAGTCGAAAGTCGCCCGAGAGGAGCCGCAGCCGGGAGACGCGCAGCGTCGTCTTGCGCACGCGGAGGGCGGCGCCATGGGCGTCGAGGAAGCCGGGCGCGACCATGCCGCCCGTCGCATCCACGAGAAGACTCCCGGCGAGGTTGAGCGCCCCGGGGATCGCCTCGATGTCCGCGCCCCGTTCGAAGCGGTGCGACGCGTCGGTGTGCATTCCGAGGCGGCGCGCCGTCCGCCGCACAGTGACCGGATCCCACCACGCCGCCTCGAGCAGCACGTGGCGCGTGTTTTCGGTCACCGCCGTGTCGAGACCTCCCATGATGCCCGCGAGCGAGACCGCGCGGTCGGCATCCGCGACGACGACGTCCGAAGTCTCGAGCACGCGCTCGACGCCGTCGAGGGTGACGAGCTTCTCTCCCTTCTGCGCCTTGCGGACGATGAGGAGACCTCCCCGCAGGCGGTCGAAGTCGAACGCGTGAAGAGGTTGCGAGGTATCCCAGAGGACGTAGTTCGTGGCGTCCACGGCCGCCGAGATCGACTTGGCTCCGATCGCCGCGAGCCGGCGGCGCACGAGATCGGTCGCGGCGCCGGGACCGACATTGCGGACCATGCGCGCCCCGAACCGCCGGCACAGCCGCGGCACCTGGATCACGATCGACGTCAGATGCTCGGCCGTGTCGCCCTCGGAGTGAGGCTCCGCGTAGCGCTCGCGCAGGTCGCGCATCGGCAGCCCCGCCATCGCCGCGATCTCGCGAGCGAGCCCGCGGTGTCCCATCGCGTCCGGCCGGTTCGGCGTGATCTCGGCGTCGAGGACTTCGCCGTGGGCGCCCGCCTCGACCGACTCGACGGGAATCCCGGCCTGGTCGAGGAGCCGGCGCACGCCGTCGGCGCCTCCCGCGGCGTCGACGTCGACGAAATCCGAGAGCCACTCCAGCGAGAACTTCACTGCCGATCCGCGAACTGGCGCAGGAAGCGCTCGTCGCCCTCGAAGAGCAGGCGCAGGTCTGGGAAGCCGTACTTCAGCAGGGCCACGCGGTCGATCCCCAGCCCGAACGCGAACCCCGTGTAGTCCTCGGGATCGATCGCCACGCCCTGGAGCACGCGGGGATGCACCATCCCCGCGCCCATGATCTCGATCCAGCCCGAGCCCTTGCACTTCCCGCAGCCCGATCCCTTGCAGAAGATGCACGACATCGCGACGTCGACGCCCGGCTCGACGAACGGGAAGAAGGTCGGGATGAAGCGCGTCCGCGTGCCCTTGCCGAAGAGCTCTTCGAGGAACACGGAAACGGTTCCCTTCAGGTCTGCCATCGAGATGCCCTTGTCCACGACGAGGCCTTCGACCTGGTGGAAGACCGGCGAGTGCGTCGCATCCACCTCGTCCTTCCGGTACACGCGGCCGGGGACGATGATCCGCAGCGGCGCGCCGTGCTTGCGCAACTCCCGGATCTGTACGGGCGAGGTGTGCGTGCGCAAGAGCAGCGGCGACACGGCCTTGCGGTCGAGGAGCAGCGTGTCCTGCGTGTCGCGCGCGGGATGATCCGCCGGGAAGTTCAGGGCCTCGAAGTTGTGGAAATCGTTCTCGACCTCCGGACCGTCGGCGATCGAGTAGCCCATGCGCCGGAAGATGTCCTCGATGCGCCGGCGGACGATCGTGATCGGGTGCAGTCCCCCGGGTCGGTGATTGCGGCCCGGCAGCGTGACGTCGACGGCCGCCGCGCGGTCGCGTGAGGCGGCCTCGCGGTTCTCCAGGTCGGTCGAGAGCTTTCCGATTGCCGCTTCGATCTCGCGCTTGACGCCGTTGGCGGCTTCGCCGAACGCCGCGCGCTCGGAGGGCGGCAGCGACTTCAGCTGCGCGAAGAGTCCCGGCACCAGCCCCTTCTCGCGGCCCAGGTACCGGCCCTTGAGGCGCTCGAATTCGGCGCGCGACGACACACCTTTCCCGATCTCCTGGCGAAAGGAGCGCAGCAGCTCGTTGGCGGCGTCGAGCGGAGCCAACGGCAGCCTAAGCGGTCTTCAGCGCTTGCTTGGCGACGCCGACCAGATGCGTGAAGGCTGCCGGATCCGACACGGCGAGCTCGGCCAGCATCTTGCGGTTGATCTCGTTGCCCGCTTTCTTCAGGCCGTCCATCAACCGGCTGTACGAGAGCTCGTGCTCCCGCGCGGCGGCGTTGATCCGCACGATCCAGAGCCCGCGGAAGTCGCGCTTCTTCGCCTTGCGGTCGCGGTAGGCGTAGACCAGCGACTTCTCGACCTGGAGCTTGGCCATGCGGTACGACTTGGACTTGGTCCCGTAGTACCCCTTGGCCAGCGCCAGCGTCTTTGCGCGGCGGTTCTTTCTCTTGGGTCCCCTTTTGACTCGAGGCATCTTTCAATCTCCTGTGAGTTCGTTCGGCGGGCGCGGTTGGACCCCCGCCGCCGCGGGCCGGCCCTACGCGTACGGCAGCATCTCCCGCACGCGACGGACGTCGGCTTTGGATACGGTCGTGGACTGAGCGAGGCCGCGCTTCCGGCCCGGAGCCTTCTTCGTGAGGATGTGGCTCTTGAAGGCCTTCGCGCGCTTGAACTTTCCGCCGGCGGTCTTCTTGAACCGCTTGGCGGCGCCCCGATGGGTCTTGAGTTTCGGCATCTGTGTCTTCCTCCGTGTGCGGGGCGTTACGCCTTGGCCGCTTTCTCGTGCTTGACCGGCGCCAGGATCTGGTAGAGCCGGTTGCCGAGCATCTCCGACCGCGACTCGGCCACCGCGTGGCCGGTCAGATCGGCGAGCAGGCGGTCGAGGACCTTCTGGCCATTCTCCCGGCGCGCCATCTCGCGCCCGCGAAACTGGACCGTGGCCTTGACCTTGTCGCCGTGCGACAGGAACTTCAGGATGTTCTTCATCTTGAAGTCGTAGTCGTGGTCATCGATGTTGGGCCGGAACTTCACTTCTTTGACCTGCGTCGTTTTCTGTTTCTTCTTGGAGTCCTGCTGCTTCTTCTTCTGCTGATAGATGAACTTTCCGAAGTTCATGATCCGGCAGACCGGCGGGCTCGCGGTCGGCGCGATCTCGACCAAGTCCAGACCGGCCTCGCGCGCCTTCTGAAGGGCGTCGGCCATTCCGACGATGCCCAGCGCCTCTCCTTCGGCGCCGATCAGGCGAACCTCCTTCCAGCGGATCTGCTCGTTGACGCGGATGCTTTTCTTATCGATTCTTCACCTCCGAAATCAGTTCGGCCTTCCGGCTCGCGACCGCCGTCGTGGCGGCCGCGAGAAAATCCGACAGGGACATCGTGCCCGCGTCGCCCCCGTGACGCAGGCGCACCGCGACCGATCCGGACGCGGCTTCTTTCTCGCCGACGACCAGCATCGCCGGCACCTTCTGCAGCTCGGCCCGCCGGATGCGGGCGCCGAGCTTCTCGTTCTTGTCATCGACTTCCACGCGCAGGCCCGCCGCGGACAGCTTCTCCGCGGCCGCGCGCGCGGCGTCTGCGAATCGGTCCGAGACCGGCAGGACCACCGCCTGCACGGGGGCGATCCAGAACGGGAAGTTGCCGCCGGTGTGCTCGATCAGAATACCGATGAAGCGCTCGAAGGAGCCGAGGATCGCCCGGTGCATGACCACCGCCCGGTGCTCCTTGCCGTCCTCCCCGACGTAGGTCAAGTCGAAGCTGTCGGCGTGCTCGAAGTCGATCTGGATCGTGCCGAGCTGCCACGGCCGGCCGAGAGCGTCCTTCACGCGGAAGTCGATCTTGGGCCCGTAGAACGCGCCGTCGCCCGGCGTCACGACGTGCTTGCGCCTCGCCTTCTCGAGGGCCGCCGCCAGCGCTCGCTCGCCCCGATCCCACTGCTCATCCGTGCCGATCCGCTTCTCCGGGCGAAGGCCCAGCGAAACTTCCACATCCGTGAACCCGAAGGCGCCGTAGACCGCGTCCGTGAACTCGAGAAAGCGGAAGATCTCGTCCTCGACTTTCTCGAACGGCGTGAAGATGTGCGCGTCGTCCTGCGAGAACGAGCGGACGCGCGTCAGCCCGGCGGTCACGCCGGAAAGCTCGTAACGGTGCAGCCGGCCGAAGTCGGCGTAGCGGACGGGGAGGTCCCGATAGGACCACAGCCTCGTTCTGAAGAGCAGGAAGTGTCCGGGGCAGTTCATCGGCTTGACCCCGAACTCGCGTTCGTCGATCTCCGTCCAGTACATGTTCTCGTAGTAGTTCTGGTAGTGACCGGAGAGCTTGAAGAGCTCGGCGTCGAAGATCTGCGGCGTCACGACCTCCTGATAGCCCCGCTTCGCGTACTCGCCCCGCATGTACTCGAGGAGGCCGTTGTAGATGACGGCCCCCTTCGGAAGGAAGAACGGCGAGGCCGGCGCCCAAGGATGGAACGCGAAGAGCTCGAGCTCCTTGCCGAGCTTGCGATGGTCCCGGGCCCGCGCCTCCTCCTGCTGCTTCAGGTAGTCGTCGAGCTCCTTCTGCGTCAGGAAGCTGGCGCCGTAGATGCGCTGCAGCATCGGGTTCTTCTCGTCGCCCTTCCAGTACGCTCCGGCCGTGTGCGTGAGCTTGAAGACACCGAGCTTTCCCGTCGACGGTACGTGCGGGCCGCGGCAGAGGTCGATGAAGTCTTTCTGCCGATAGCAGGAGACTCGCTCGTCCGGGATCCCGCGGATGATCTCGACTTTCAGAGGATCGTTCTGGCCCTCGAAGATCCGGATCGCGTCGTCCTTCGACATCTCGGAGCGTTCGATCGCGTTGTCCTCGGCGACGATCTTGCGCATCTCGGCTTCGATCGCCGCGAGGTCGTCGGGAGTAAACGGACGTTCGGGCGAGAAGTCGTAGTAGTAGCCGTTCTCGATCGCCGGCCCGATCCCGATCTGGACCGTCGGGAACAGCCGCTTGACCGCGTTGGCCGTCAGGTGGGCCGTCGAGTGCCGGTAGAGGTCCAGCGCTTCCGGCGACTTCGGAGTCACGATCTCGACTTTCGCGTCCGAGCGGACCGGCGTCGCGAGGTCCACGAGCCTGCCGTCGAGCTTTCCGGCGAGCGCGTCTTTCGCGAGGCGCGGGCCGATGCCGGCCGCGATGTCGCGAAGCGTGGTTCCCGCCGGCACCGTCTTCGTCGAGCCGTCGGGAAGCGTGATCGTCACTGTCTGCGCCAGGGCTTCCATTCTGTTGCACCCAAAATGAAAAAACGCGGGTGTCCCCGCGTAAAAAGAGTTCTGGTAGGCGCTAACGGGATCGAACCGTTGACCTCATCCGTGTGAAGGATGCGCTCTCCCAGCTGAGCTAAGCGCCTGTGTTCGAAGAAATTGGTAGGCTCGAGCGGATTTGAACCGCTGACCCCTACCGTGTCAAGGTAGTGCTCTCCCCCTGAGCTACGAGCCTGTTCTTCGATCCCGGTTTCCCGGGGGGCTGTCGGCCGGAAGCCCGCAGGGGCATTTTCATCCCGGCCCTCGTCCCTAGTTGGAAAAGATCCGACCCGGCGTCTCCGCCGGGATGCGGAATTTACCAGACCCGCGAGGTGAGGGGCAAACGGGACGAACCGTCCTGCTACACTGAACCGAACTCTCGAGAATGTCCTCCGCCATCCGTGCGTCGCTCGCCTCCTTCGCTCGGCGCTGGAACGCAATGCGCTCGGCGCGCGCCGAGGCGGCGTCGGCCCGCGAGTTCTGGGACGCCGGGGCCCCCGGGGAGGAAGAGGACCGGTACTGGGGGGCGCAGCCCCTGGTGCGGCGGGCGATCAACCGGCGCGTCACAGGCGACCCCAACCGCTGGCCGATGGAATGGTTCGCGCAGCGCTACGTCCCCGAGCCGGTGCCGCTGGGCCTCTCGGTGGGATGCGGCACGGGGCTGCTGGAGCGGGACGTCGTGGCCAAGGGCGTCTGCGAGCGCGTGGAGGGCGTGGACTTCTCGCCCGAGGCGATCGCCGAAGCGAGTCGGGGCGCCGAAGAATCCGGGCTGGTCCGGCGCCTCGACTACCGCGTCGAAGACATCAACGCGATCCGGCTCGCGCCGCGGCGCTACGACATCGTCTTCTTCCACGGGTCTCTGCACCACGTCCGCAACGTCGAGCGCGTCCTCGAGCAGACGCGCGCGGCCTTGAAGCCCGGAGGCCTCCTCTTCCTCGACGAGTACATGGGCCCGTCGCGCTCGGAGTGGACCGACGCGCTGTGGGGATTCGCCCGCAGCGCCTTCGACGCGCTGCCCGAGGAGCTGAAGAACCGTCCCGAGCTGGCGATCCCGCTGCCCATGGACGATCCCTCCGAGTCCGTGCGCTCGAGCGCGATCCTGCCGGCGTGCCGCCGCCTCTTCGAGATCCTCGAGGACCGGCCCTACGGAGGCAACGTCCTCTGGTTCGTCTTTCCGTGCCTCGACGTCGCGCGGCTGCGCGAAGACCGGACCGACGCCCTCTCGCGCCTGATCGCGCTGGAAGACCACCTGCTTGCCCGCGGCTGGGTGGATTCCTACTTCCGTGTGATCGTGGCGCGTGCGTGAGTTCCTCGGGTCCTTCGGCGGCGCGACACTCCTCGCCTTCGATCTGATCCTCTTCGCCCCGCTCCTCTTCACGGGCGGAGTCTTTTCTTCCCACGACTTCGTCCGCGCCCAGCACCCGTGGCGCATGGGCCCGGGCGGTGTGCTCGAGGCCGAGAACCGCCTGCTCTCGGACGAGTCGGCGTCGGGCCAGACGACGCTGGTGCGATTGCGCCAGCCGCCGCGCGGATTCTTCTGGAATGCGTGGGTGGCCTCCGGATCCGTCGGCGCGTTCCTGATCGCGCGCGGATTTCTGTCGCCGTTCACCTGGCTCCCCGCGCTGCTCCTTCCCGAATCCCTGATCGAGACCGGCATCCTGTTTCTCAAGGTCAACTTCGCATTCCTGGCGATGTACGCGTTTCTGCGAAGCCGCCGCTTCTCGGACCTCGCGGCGGCGGCCGGCGCCGCGACCTGGGCATTTTCGACGGCGCAGACGGTATGGGCACTCTGGATGCACACCTCCGTGTCCGTGACGTATCCACTCCTCCTGATGGCCGTGGACCGGGCCTTCGACGACCGCTCCGCTCGGGCGCTCCGCTTCGCGTCGCTGTCGATCCTGCTGTGTCTCGCCGGCGGGTACCCCCACTGGGTCCTCTTCGGCGCATCCGCGGCGGCCCTCTATCTCCTCGTGCGGGCAATCGGCGTGCGCTTCCGCAGCGCGGCCCGCGCCCTCTGGCGACTCGCGGCCGCGTCGGCGATCGCCGCCGCGATCCTGCTCCCCTCGATCCTCGCGACGGCCCGGTTTCTCCGGGCCTCCGGCTACTCCGAGCTGCGGAAGGGGCTCGGCAGCTCCTATGCGCTGCCGCTGCGCCACGTCCGTCTGTATTTCGTCCCCACCTATCAGGGGACGCCGCGGCGCGACGACTACGCCGGCGTGGGCTGGATCCCCGGAGACAACTACATGGAGACCGCGGCCGGCGTCGGGCTCGCCGCCGGAGCGCTCGCATTCCTGGGACTCTCGGCGCTCAAGCGCCGCCGCGAAGCCGTCTTCGCCGCGATTCTGGGAGCCGTCGTCGCGCTGCCGCTCTACGCCGGCGGCGCGATCCTCGCGGCGGTGGGCCGGATTCCCCTTCTCGATATCACCCTCCTCTCGCGGGCCCGGATCCTGATCGTGCTGGCCGTCGCGATCCTCGCGGCGTGCGGGCTCGAGGCCCTGGAACGGCTGGCGGTTTGGAGCCGGCTCTCGACTCTCTGCCTGCGCACGGTCCCGTTTCTCGTGGCCGTTCCTCTGGCCTTCGTCGCGCTGGACTTCTATCCGGAGTGCCGCCCCTCCGACGCGGTCTTCCGCGACACTCCCGGCATCACGCGCCTGCGGGACCTGTCCGAGGGAGGCGCGCGGTTCGCGGCCGCCGGCTGGACGCTGATCCCCAACGTGTCCGAGGCGCTCGGACTCGAGGATGCGCGGGGACACTTCCTGTTCGAGGAACCGTACCGGCGACTGCTCGCGTCGGCGGATCCGAACGCGTTCGGCGGATACGGCACGTACCTCGCATTCGATCCGCAGTCGCTGGATCCTTCTTCGCCGGTCCTGGACTTGCTCGGCGTGCGGTACCTCGCAGCGCCTCCGGGGTCGGCGTCGCCGGTAGGAGCCGACGTCGAGGCTCGAGACTCGGCGCCGTTTCATCGGGAGGGCACGCCCGTGCGCTCCGAGGCCGGTCGCTGGCCGCGCGTCTACGACGGTGCCGACATGACGCTCTTCGAAAGAGCGACGGCCTTCCCGCGCTTCCGTCTCGTGGAGCGGGCGCTTCCCGGAGGCATCGCCCAGGCGGCTTCGGCGACGCGCGACATGCTGGCGGAGGTCGTCTTCGTCTCTCCGGACGCGGCGGTCCAGTTCGCATCGCACGCGAAGTCCCCTCCGGGCCCACCGGGCCGCGTGCGGGTTTCCGAGCTGTCACCGGAGCGCTTCGCGCTCGAGACCGACGCTCCCCGCGAGTCGATTCTCGCGACGTCCCAGAAGGCCTTCTCGCCTTACTGGCGGTTGTTCGTCGACGGGAACGAAGAGGAGCCGCTCGTGATCAACGGACTCTTCCTGGGCCTCGAGGTTCCGGCCGGAGCCCATCGCGTCGAGGGACGGTTTCGGGTTCCGCGCGCCGAGCTTGCCGTTGCGATCGCCGGACTCTGCGCCCTGGCCGCGACTATGATGTGGGCCGCTCGAACGTCCGCGCGCGCATGAAGCTCGTCATCCAGATTCCCGCCTACAACGAAGAGGCGACGATCGGGAAAGCCATCGCCGCGCTGCCGCGCCGGGTGGCGGGGTTTCGGGCCGTCGAGATCCTGGTTGTGGACGACGGCTCGACCGACCGCACGGCGGAGCTCGCGAAGCAGGCCGGCGCGGACCGCGTCGCGCGCAACACCACGAACCGGGGTCTTGCCGAGACGTTTTCGAACGGACTGAAAGCGGCGCTCGCGATGGGTGCGGACGTCATCGTCAATTTCGACGCGGACCTCCAGTACGACCCCGCCGACGTGCCGGCCCTGGCGGCTCCGATCCTCGATGGCCGGGCGGATCTGACGATCGGCGACCGCGGGCCCGGCGAGCTCGCCCACTTCTCCCCGGGCAAGCGCCTACTCCAGCGCCTCGGCAGCTGGGTGGTCCGCCAGGCCTCCGGCGTCGACGTCACCGACGCAGCCTCGGGATTCCGGGCCTTCTCGCGCGACGCCGCGCGCCGCATCCAGGTCTTCTCGAAGCTGACCTACACGCTGGAAACGCTGATCCAGGCCGGCTACAAGGGCCTGCGGGTCGTCTCGGTCCCCGTCCGCGCGCACCCTCCGGTGCGACCCTCCCGCCTCTTCACGTCGACGACGAAGTACGTGCTCCTCCAGGGAGCCAACGTCCTGCGGATCACCGCGCTCTACAAGCCCCTGAAGATGCTCTCGATTCCGGCTGCCGTCTTCGTCGCGGCCGGCGCCGCGCTGATGCTGCGGTTCCTCTATTTCTACTT
Organism: Acidobacteriota bacterium; assembly: GCA_046724475.1. Lineage (GTDB taxonomy): Bacteria > Acidobacteriota > Thermoanaerobaculia > UBA5066 > Gp7-AA6 > DAHUXD01. Next base: position 15,299 of record JBKOVK010000271.1, read on the forward strand.
CTTCTCGCCGAACCCGGGAGGCCACGTCCAGTCGCTGATCCTCGCGGCCGTGCTCGTCGTGGTCGGATTCCAGACCTTCCTGATCGCGCTCCTGGCGGATCTGGTGGCGATCAACCGGAGGCTGCTGGAGGAGCTGGCGCTGCGCGAAGGCGACCGTAAGCAGTAAGCGGTAAGCGGTAAGCGACTCGCCTGCTTACTGCCTACTGCTTACTGCTTACTGATTCTCAGGCCCAGTCTCCGGCTTTGCGCGCCATCACCGGCGCACCTTCCAGGAACGTCAGGATCCCCTTCGTGTTCTCGGCCACCGCGAAGAGGATGCGGTCCTCCTTGCGGGCGAACTTCTTCTCGATCGCAACCTCGAACTGCCGCAGGAGAGGATCGAAGTAGCCCCCGATGTTGGCGAGGACGATGGGCTTGCCGTGGATTCCCATCTGCTTCCAAGTGATCATCTCGATGATCTCTTCCATCGTCCCGAACCCGCCCGGAAACGCCACGAACCCGTCGGAGAGGTCGAAGAGCATCTGCTCGCGTTCGTGCATGGAACCGACGATCTTCAGCTCCGTCAATCCGCGGTGCGCGGCTTCCCGGCCCTCCAGCGCTCTTGGGATCACGCCGACGACTTTGCCGCCGGCCTTCAGCACCTCGTCCGCGAGCGCTCCCATCAGGCCGCGCGAGGAGCCTCCGTAGATCAGCCGGACGCCGCGCGCCGCGAGTTCCCGTCCGAACGCGCGGATCTCGGCCTCGTAGGCCGGGTCCGGCGAGGGGCTCGAGCCGGAGTAGACGCAAAGACTCTTCAGATCCATGGCGGAGAGTCTACGACTTCTGGAAACGGCTCCCGGGAGAATCGATCGGCACGTCTTTGCGACACAGCGGGCATTCCGCCTCGGGCCAGGACGGAACCGAGAGCGACAGGAGCGACCGCGCCGGAACCGAGAAAGCGCCGGGCGGCAGTCCGCGATCCACGATCGATCCCACGGCCACGACCCGTCCGCCGGCGGCCTCGACGGCCGCGGAAGCCTCGCGAGTGCTCTTGCCGGTGGTGAAGACGTCCTCGACGACCACGACGGGCTCTCCCGCCTCCAGCGCGAAGCCCCGCCGCAGCGCGAAGGCGCCGTCCTTGCGTTCGACGAACATCGCGGGGAGGCGCAGGGCGCGGCCGGTCTCGTGCCCGATGATGACGCCGCCCAGGGCGGGAGAAACGACGGCTTGCGCGCCGAACTCCGAGAGCTTGGCTCCGAGCTCGCGCCCCGCTTGCTCGGCCTTCTCGGGCCACATCAGCAGGCGCGCGCACTGGAGGTATCGGTCGGAGTGAAGTCCGGAGGAGAGGCGGAAGTGTCCGGTGAGAAGCGCCCCGGTCGCTTCGAAGTCCGCGAGAGAGATCACGCCGCGAGAGTCTAACCCGACGTCGTCCGGTGGTTGTCCGTTTCCCTCGCGATCTTGTGGTGCTCGATCTTCTTGTACAGGTTGGAGCGCGGCGTCTGGATGACTTCGGCTGTGCGGCTGATGTTCCAGCCGTTTTCGCGGAGCTTGGCGACGAGGAACTCCCGCTCGGCGTACTCCTTGAACTCCGAGAGCGTCTCCAGCTCGCGTCCGCGCTCCGAGATCTCGGACGGCGCGACGCGGGCCTCGGGCGGAAGGTCCTTGCCGTCGATCGGGTCCGCGTCCGTCATGATGAGGACCCGCTCGATCAGATTCTTCAGCTCGCGCACGTTGCCGGGCCAGCTCCGCGCCGCGAGCACGGCCAGCGCGCTGCCCGCGAAGCGGCGGGGCTTGCGGTGGTCCCGTTCGGAGAAGAGCTTGGTGAAGTGCTCGGTCAGCATCGGAATGTCCTGCGGCCTCTCCCGCAGCGGCGGCGTCGTCAGCGGGACGACGTTCAACCGGAAGTAGAGATCCTCGCGGAACTTGCCCGCCTTGATCGACTCGGTCAGGTCGCGGTTGGTCGCCGCGATCACGCGAACGTTGACGCGTCCCACGCGCGCGGAGCCGACCGGCTCGACTTCGCCGGCCTCCAGCACGCGGAGGACTTTCGCCTGGGCGCGCGCCGACATGTCGCCGACCTCGTCGAGAAAGATCGTTCCGCCGTCGGCTTCGACGAACTTGCCGATCTGCTTGCGCACGGCTCCGGTGAAGGAGCCCTTCTCGTGGCCGAAGAGCTCCGATTCGATGAGCTCCTCGGGAATCGCCGCGCAGTTGACCTGGATGAACGGACCGCTGGCGACCTTGGAGCCCCGGTGGATTTCCCGCGCCACGAGCTCCTTGCCGGTGCCGCTCTCGCCCAGGATCAGGACCGTCGCCGTGGTCGGAGCGGCGCGGTTCACGTCGGCCCGCAGCCGCTTCATGGGCTCGCTGTCGCCGACGAGGACGGTCTCCTCGTCCACGCGGCGGCGAAGCCGCTCGTTCTCGGCGCGCAGCTGGTTGCCGGAAAGCGCGTTCTTGACGGAGACGAGGACGCGTTCGCGCTGGAGGGGCTTCTCGAGGAAGTCCATCGCCCCGCGCCGGGTGGACTCCACCGCCGTCGCGATGTCCCCGTGCCCCGAGATCATCAGGACCGGCGGGGCTCCATTCCGGGCCACGATCCGGTCGAGGACCTCCATGCCGTCCATGCCGTTCATCTTGATGTCGAGGAGCACGGCGTCCACGGGGCCGGCGTCGAGCTCCGCGAGCGCGACCGGCCCGCTGGCGGCTTCGACCATCTCGTAGCCCTCCAGCTCCAACACCTTCCGCAGGCTGTCGCGGATGTCGGCGTTGTCGTCGACCACCATGATGCGTTGTGCCATCGCTCTCTCCGTTACAGGAATCGGCCGGAGGTTATTCCCTTCCCAATCTCCCCTAAAGAAAAGCGCCCGCCGGATGGCGGGCGCAGATCGGGGTCGGGGTCGAGTCGGGGTCAGTCCTCGAGCTTGACCAGGGCGAACCGAGAGACGTCCGCCCGAGGGTTGTAGACGTAGAGCTTCAGGTAGTCGCCCTTCTTGGCCTTGGCGACGAGCTTGGCGAATTCGTCGGTCGAGACGATCTTCTGGCCGTTGACCTGCGTGATGATGTCGCCTTCCTGGATGTTGGCGTCGGCGGCCGGCGAGACCTCCTTGACGCGCACGACCAGCAGGCCCTCGACCTCGGGCTTGATCCGCTGCATCTGCCGCATCTGCGGCGTCAGCTCCTGGACCTGGATGCCGATCTTGCCGGGTGTGCCGCCGTTCTCCGCGCCGAGCTTGCCGGTTTCCTCGCCCTCCACGCTCTCGTCCTTGCGCTCGGCCAGCGTCGCGGTCTGCGTGGTCTCCTTGCCGTCGCGGATCACCGTCAGCTGCACCTTGCTGCCCGGAGCCTTGCCGGACACGTAGCCGATCAGGTCGCGCGTGTCCTTGACCGGAACGGCGTCGACCTTCACGATCGTGTCGCCCGGCTTCACGCCCGCCTTGTCGGCCGGCTTGCCCGGCTCCACGGACTCGACGAACGCTCCGTCCTGCGTCTTCAGGCCGAAGGCCGCGGCGCGGTCGGAGTCGACGTTGCGAATGTTGATGCCCAGGAATCCGCGGGTGACCTTGCCCTTCTCGCGCAGCTGCGGAAGGATGGTCTTGAGCGTGTTGATCGGAACGGCAAAGCCGATGTTCTGGGCCGGGCGGAAGATCGCGGTGTTGATGCCGATGACCTCGCCGTTGACGTTGAGCAGCGGACCTCCGGAGTTACCGAAGTTGATCGCCGCGTCCGTCTGGATGTAGTTCTCGAAGCTCCGCGTGGCGGCATCGGCCGTCAGGCCCGAGCGGTCCTTGGCGGATACGACGCCGACCGTGACGGTCTTGTCGAAATTCAGCGGATCGCCGATCGCCATGACCCACTCGCCCACGCGCAACCTGTCGGAGTCGCCGAGCTGGAGCGGCGTCAGCCGCTGCCTGGCGTCGATCTTCAGGAGCGCGAGGTCGGTCGCGGAGTCCTTGCCGATCAGTTTGGCCGTGTACTTCTCTTTGTTGTTGATGCGGACTTCGATCTTGTCGGCGCCGTCGATGACGTGGTTGTTCGTGACGACGTAGCCGTCCTCGGAAATGATGAAACCGGTTCCGCCCTGGACTTCCTTGTGCTCTTCCTCATCGCCGGGCGCGCCGCGGCGGTTCTGTCCGCCCGGAGGCCCGAAGAAGAACTCGAACGGATCGCCCTCGCCGAAGGGATTCTGGTTCATGTAGCGGCGGCCGCGGTTCCCCTTGACGATGTCGGTCGAGGTGATCGACACGACCGAGGGCATGACTTCCTGAGCGATGTCGGCGAACGAGGGAAGAAGCACGGAGCCGGTGTGGGGGCGGGAGGCGGCCGGCGTGATCTCGCGTTGCGCCTCCGACTTGGGCGTCACGTTCACGGAGCCCGCGACCACCATACCGAAGACGACGGCGGCTCCGATCAGGGCCGAAAAAGAAAGCGCTCGCTTCGTGGTAGGTTGCATATGAAACGTCTCTCTCTCCTAATGTTGGGTCCCGCTACGGGACAAGGAAGAAACCCCGCTTTCCGGGGCGGCATTCCTGGATTTGGGGGCAATTCCGAGCCTTTCGTGCTCGACGAGGATGCACCGGTCCATGGCGACCCCGATCCCGGCCTCCTCGAGCCTTCGGGCGGCGTCCGGATCGATCACACCTTTCTGGAGGAAGACGAACGGAACGCGGCGGGCGATCGCCTCCCGGGCGATCCCCCCCACGTGCTCGGAACGCCGGAAGACGTCCACGATGTCCACGCGGACGTCCGCCGGGATCTCCGACAGCGACGGATAGCACCTCTGACCGAGGAGCTCGTCGTGGTTGGGGTTGACCGGCACGACCCGGTAGCCCTGAGACTGCAGGTACCGCGAGATCGCGTAAGAGGCCCGGGCCGGGTCCGGCGAACAGCCCACGACGGCAACGGTCTCCGCCGTCTCCAGGGCCTCGCGAATGCGATCCGGGTCGTTCACTTGCGCGCCTCGGCATCCTCTTCAGGACGCAGGTTGTAGAAAAAGGTTACGGTCACGCCTTCACGCTGGGAATGGAGGTCGGCCGGCAGCGGCCGAAACGGCGAAGAGGTCACGATTGCCTGGAATGCGGCGTGGTCGAAGGGAGGAGTGCCCGATCCGCGGATGATCTTCGCGTCCGCCACGGTTCCGTCGGCCAGGATGTAGAACCGGACGGTCAACTTCCCCTTGAACCCCAGACGGGCCAGCTCCGGAACGTCCCAGTGCAGCTTGATGCGGCGCACCATCTCGGCCGCGTACGGGCCCCAGTCGTACCAGGTCGTGTCGAAGGAGATCGGGCCCGAGTCCACGAAACCGCCGTCGGGGTTGGCCCGGGGCGCGCCTCCCTCGCCGCCGACGGCACCGCGCGCGGCCTCGCGGATGGCCGCGTCCAGGCCCGCGAGCTTGGTCATCTCTTTCGGGCCGCTTCCCATCTGCGGCCTCATGTCCGTCGGAAACTCGGACGGCTTCGCGTTCGCCGATTTTTCGGCGGTGGCCACACCTCCCTGGGATGCCGCCGGACGGCGCTCCGCCTCGGCGGTCGCACCCTTGCGCGAGGGAATGTTGCTTCCCGGAACGCGCGGCGCCTTGGGCCCCGGAGCGAGCCCCGCGACGCCGGGCGCCTCGGGGATGAATGGCGTGTCGGACTTGGGCTTCGAGCGGTCGCCGCCGCCGGCTCTGCGGTCCGCATCGGAGAGCGGCGAGCGCTTCGGATTCTCTCGCGCCGGGCCGGGAGACTCCTGGAAGAAAACGGGGATCGGTGTGTCGTCCTTGGGCGGAGGATAGAAGGCTTCGAGCAGATCCCCCTTCGAGCCCTTCGGCAACGGCTTCGGAAGGAAGATCAACATCAGAACGATCGCGATGTGCGCTCCTATCGAAATGAGAATCGCTCTCTCGACGGGAAACGACCCCGTCACGTGCTCCTCGAGCCCCGCGAGTTCGTCGATCGTGCTGTGAAGGCTCAGGTGAGCGAGGTCGATCTCCGCGTGACGTCGGACCGGCGCCTGGTCTGGAGACGGGAGGGCGAGCAACGAATGCGGCGCGCTTTCAGGTTCGGCTTCGGGGATCGGCTCGCTCCCGGCTTCCGCGGCGAGATAGCCCAGCATGCTATGGACGATCGGCTCGTCTTCGCGAGCCGACGACACGTCGTCGGCGGGCTCAGGGACGGCGGCCAGAGAGCCGAGCATGCTGTGGGTGATCGGCCCGTCGTCGTCCGTCGCCGAATCCTCCGGAGCCGAGTGGTTGCCGAAGTGGAATCGGGAAAACCAGCTCCGCCGCCGGCCGATGGCGGCGATCGAGCTTCGCTCGAAGGGCAGATCCTCCTGTGTCTCGGTCTCTGGCACGCACTCTCCCGGGGGCGTCGGGCCGCCTGCTACTCGTAACAAGGCCCGCGGCTGCGGGATTCTCCGATTGTAGACTCCGGCCATGCATCCCGGCGAGCACGACCGGCGTGTCGCCGCGCTCGTGCACACGGCTCTGCTGGCGTCGATCGGCGTTTATGGGGTCGTTCTTGTCTTTCTTCGTGCGGAGCTCGCGCCCCAAAACGCGCGGTCTGAGCCGTTCACCTCGCTCTTCGCGGTGTTTTCCGCGATAGGAGTGGCCCAGTTCGCCGGCGCGTCCCTGGTCGGACGAAAGCTCCTCGCTTCCGCGCGATCCGGAGCCCTCGAGCGCGTGCGCCGATATTTCCTTATCCGGGCCGCTGCGGCCGAAGTCATCGCCCTCTACGGTCTGATCCTGGGCTTCCTCGGAGCTCCCCTTTCACAGGTCCTGGCGCTCTTCGGAATCTCGATCGCCGCTCTCCTGGCCTGCGCCCCCGGAAAAGAGGCCTGGGAAGAGGCCCTCCGCCGCGCCAAACCCACGCTGTCGTGAGGACTTAGCGCGCCGTCCCCCTCGCTGGCACCCCCCTGCCGCCTTCTGATATAAGACGTGGGTTTGGGAAATGCGGGCTCGGCCCGCTTTTTTGTTCTGATGAAAGCGCCCTTGAGCGACAAAACGACGCAGGAAATCGGAGCGATCGCGCAGGAACGGGGATGCCGTTTACTCGCCGTTGAGTCGGCGGGAACCGGCCGTTTCACGGTCCTTCGTGTCGTGCTCGAGCGCGAAGACGGCGGAGCGGTCACGGTCGAGGATTGCGAGAACGTCTCGCGCGAGGTCTCGCCGGTGCTGGACGCCGCCGACGAGATCGCTCACCGCTACACGCTCGAAGTTTCTTCGGCGGGTCTCGACCGCAAGCTCTACTCGCTCGACGACGCCGTGCGCTTCGTGGGACGGCGCGTGCGCGTGAAGACCGAGGATCCCGTGACGCCGGAGGTTCTCGCGTCCGAAACGAAGCGTCCCGCGGCGATCAGCCCCGCGCGCAACTTCGGCGGCGTGCTCGAGCGCGTCGAGGGAGATCGGCTGACTGTCGTTGATGAGGCGGAACGCAAAATCTATAATGTCCGTTTCGGCGATATTCGACTCGCCCGGCTCGACTACGAGTGGCCGGAGCGGGGACGGTAGGGCGATAGGAGAACGGGTTCCGTCATGATCATCGATCCGTCTGTCATCCGACAGGTTTCGCGCGAGAAGGACATCGATTCGGAGAAGATGTTCGGCGCGCTCGAGGAGGCCATGTCCTCCGCGGCGCGCAAGTACTACCACGACAAGGCGATGGTCACCCTCATCGACCGGCAGACGGGGTCGATGACCGTGTATTCGCCGCGGACCGTGGTCGCCGAGCTCGACACCGAGTCCGAGGAGCCGCCGCCGCAGATCCTGATCGAAGAGGCCACCGCTCTGGTCAAGGAAAAGGGAACGAAAGGCGAGGTGCGCGTGCTGCGGCCCGGCGCCGAGGGCCAGCCGCCGACGGAAGCCCAGGAAGTCGCCCTCGGCGACGAGGTTCGCGTCTATCGCGAGACGGTCGGCCTCGGCCGCATCGCCGCGCAGACGGCCAAGCAGGTCCTCTATCAGAAGGTCCGCGAGGCCGAACGCGACAACGTCTACAACGAGTACTACCCCAAGCTCGGCGAGCTGATGAACGGCACGGTCAAGCGGTTCGAGCGCGGAGACATGATCGTGGACCTCGGCAAGACCGAAGCGATCATCCCGCGCGACCAGCAGTCGCGGGCCGAGCGCTACGGCCAGGGCGAGCGGATCCGCTCGATCCTCTACGACGTCCACAAGAATCCCAAGGGACCGCAGCTGGTGCTCTCGCGCACGGATCCCCGGCTCCTGATCCGGCTCTTCGAGATGGAAGTCCCGGAGATCTACGACGGCACGGTCGTGATCAAGGGCGCGGTGCGTCAGCCGGGGGAGCGGGCGAAGGTCGCGGTGCGCTCGCGCGAGCGCGACGTCGATCCGGTCGGCGCGTGCGTGGGAATGCGCGGGTCGCGCGTCCAGTCGATCATGCGCGAGCTCCACGGCGAGAAGATCGACGTGATCCTGTATTCGGACGACCTGATCACGTTCGCGCAGAACGCGCTGGCCCCGGCCAAGATCACGCGCGTCTCGCCCATCCACCACGAGGACGGCGCGATGAGCCTCGACTGCGTCGTCGAGGACGATCAGCTCTCGCTGGCCATCGGCAAGAAGGGGCAGAACGTGCGGCTGGCGTCGGCCCTGATCGGGATGAAGATCGAGATCAAGGGCGAGACCGAGGTCAAGGGCGAGGTCGCCCAGGCCCTCTCGCGCATGCTGCAGGCCTCGCGCCGGCGCCAGACGCCGATCGCCGAGATCGCAGGCATCGGCGAGAAGACCGCGGAGCGGCTGGCCGAAGCCGGCATCACGACGCTCGGCGACCTGCTCGACAAGTCGGCGGCCGAGCTCGCCGAGCTGCCCGGCATCGGCGAGAAGTCGGCGGAGAAGCTCCTCGAGGCCGCGCGGGCGGCCGAGGAGAGCCTCACGCAGGCAGATTCCGAGGAGAATGCGGAGGCCGGCGATTCCGAATCGCAGGCCGAGAGTGAGGCCCCCGAAGAGACGGGCGTCAGGGAGTAGACCAGAGGCGCATGGGAAAGATCCGAGTCGAAGAGCTGGCCGCCCAGATGGGGATTGGTAGCAAGGAAGTGCTCTTCCTGCTGCAGTCGATCGGCGTGGACGTCAAGTCGCCCCAGGCGGCGCTGGACGAGTCCACGGTGCTCGCGATCCTGCAAGGCAAGACGCACGCTCCCAAGCAGCTGATCGTCCGCGACAACGAGGCGCGCGCGGCGCGGCCGCAGAAGAGCGCCTTGAACCGCATCAAGATCGTTGAGAAGGGGCCCGCGCCGCCCGAGACCGCGGAGGGGCCGGCGCCGGAGGCGGAAGCATCCGCCCCGCCGCCGCGACGGTCCGCCGCCGAGAAGGCCGCGGCCAAGGCCGCCGAGCCCGCGCGCACGGCGGTCGTGCCGGCCGAGCCCGAGCCGGAAGCGCCCGCTCCCGCTCCTCCGAAGCCTGCGGCGACGCCGCAGGTGCCGCGCAAGATCGTGCTGCCCCCCAAGCCCATGATGCCTCCTCGTCCCACCGGACCCGCCGCGTCCGGCGTCCGCCCCGCCGGGCCTGCTCCGAGCCGCCCGATGGGGCCCTCCGGAGGGCCGGCCCGGCCCATGGGACCGGCCGCGGGCACCTCTCGGCCGATGGGACCCGCACGGGGACCTATGGGTCCGCGTCCCTCGGGACCGTCCGTCTATCGCCCCGCTCCCGGCGGCCCGGGCGCGCGTCCTCTGGGCGGGCCTCCGCGGCCCGGCGCCGGCGCGCCGATGGGCCGCACCGCCTCGGGTCTGCCCGAACGCGGCCCCGTCAAGCGCAAGAAGGATGACGAATCTGCCAAGAAGACGCCGGCCGGAAAGCGCAGCGCGCGTCCGAAGATCACCGTCGCCGACGAAGTCGATCTGCGCGAGTTCGTCGGAACCTACCAGGAAGACACGTACTCGGACATTTCGCTTCCGCTGATCGAGAAGACGGCGACCGACGAAGAGGTCGCGGCCGAGCCGCGCCCGGTCTCCAAGTCCGCGATCCGGCGCGCCGCGAAGGAAACCCGCGCGCACGACTCCGGAAAGCTGCTCGAGTTCAAGAAACCGGCGCCGACGGGCCCCGTCTTCTTCACCGAGGGCGTGACGCTGAAGGAGCTCTCCGAGAAGCTCGGCGTCCTCGCGCGCGACATCCAGCGGCTGCTGATGCAGCGCGGCGTTCTCGCCACCGTCAATCAGACGCTCGACGCGGCGACCGCGGTGCAGATCGCCAAGGAGGTCGGCGTCGAGGCCGCGGTCGTCTCCTTCGAGGAGGAGATGGAGCTGTCGCGCTCGGGCCGCGAAGGCGCCGAGGGTGCCTCCGCGCCGAGAGTCCCGCGGGCTCCGGTCGTCACCGTGATGGGCCACGTCGACCACGGAAAGACGTCGCTGCTGGACGCGATCCGTCAGACCAACGTGGCTGCCGGTGAGGCCGGAGGCATTACGCAGCACATCGGCGCCTATCGCGTCGAGGTCAACGGCAAGCCGATCGTCTTCCTCGACACGCCGGGCCACGAGGCGTTCACATCGATGCGGGCGCGCGGCGCCAAGGCCACGGACATCGTCGTCCTGGTCGTGGCCGCCGACGACGCCGTCATGCCGCAGACGATCGAGGCGATCAATCACGCACGCGCGGCCAAGGTTCCGATCGTGGTGGCCATCAACAAGATCGACAAATCCAACGCCAACGTCGACCGTGTCAAGAAAGAGCTGGCCGACCAGGGCGTGCTCCTGGAGGCGTGGGGCGGCGACACGCCGGCGGCCGAGATCTCGGCCCTGAAGAAGCAGGGCATCGATCACCTTCTGGAGCTGATCCTGCTGGTCGCCGACCTGCAGGAGCTCTCGGCCCCCGCCGGAGTCGAGGCGCGCGGCGTCGTCCTGGAGGCCCGCCGCGAGGCCGGCCGCGGCAACGTCGCGACGGTCCTGGTGCAGGCCGGAACCCTCAAAGTCGGAGACGTCTTCTTCGCGGGCTCGGTCTTCGGGCGGGTGCGCTCGATGAACGACGACCGCGGGGAAAGAGTTACGGAGGCGCCGCCGTCCACACCCGTCGAGGTCACGGGCTTCGAGGAACTGCCGCAGGCGGGCGACGCATTCCAGGTCGTGGAGGACGAAGCCAAGGCGCGGTCTGTGGTCTCCTTCCGCCAGCAGAAGGACCGCGAGAAGGCGATGGCGTCCTCCTCGAAGCTCTCGCTCGAACAGCTCTTCAGCAAGATCCAGGAAGGCAAGATCAAGGACCTGCCGATCATCCTGAAGGCCGACGTGTCGGGCTCGATGGAGGTCCTGTCGCAGGCGCTCAAGGGCCTCTCCAACGACAAGGTCAAGGTCACCCTGCTCCACGCGGGCGTGGGAGCGATCAACATCAACGACGTGCTCCTGGCTTCGGCGTCGGGCGCGATCATCGTCGGCTTCAACGTCCGTCCCGAGAAGAAGGCCGCGGAGGAGGCCGACAAGGCCGGCGTCGAGATCCGCCTCCACACCGTGATCTACAACGTCACCGACGAGATCAAGAAGGCAATGGAGGGCCTGCTCGAGCCGACGCTGAAGGAAGTCGCGCGCGGCCGCGCCGAGGTCCGCAATACCTTCAAAGTTCCGAAGTTCGGAGTCGTGGCGGGCTGCTACGTCACCGAGGGCGTCATCCCGCGCTCGGCGCAGGTGCGCCTGCTGCGCGACAACCGCGTCGTCTACGAGGGCAGGGTGGGCTCGCTGCGCCGCTTCAAGGACGATGTCTCGGAGGTCAAGCAGGGATTCGAGTGCGGCATCGGGCTCGACCGGTACCAGGACGTCAAGGTCGGCGACGTCATCGAGGCCTTCCAGGTCGAGAAGGTCGCCGGCGTGATGAACGCCTGACGGCGTTCCGGCTTCCCGACTTTCCGCTCCGGTCCGGCCCATGGTGATCGCGTATGCCGTCTTCGATCTCCACCTTCCGGGATGCCGGGGGCTGAAGGAGAAGCGGATGATCGTGAAGAGCCTGAAGAGCCGCATCCGCAACGACTTCGAGGTCTCGGCCTCGGAAGTCGGAGACCAGGACCTGCTCCAGCGCGCCCGGCTCGGCGTCGCCGCGGTCGGCCCCGACCAGCCCGCGCTGGATGCCTTGCTGCAGGGCGTGCTGCGATTCGTGGAGGAGAATCTGGACGGCGAGGTCCTCCAGTATCGCAACGAGTTCATTCACGTCTGAACCGATGAAGAAAGAATCCCGCCGCAGCCAACGCGTCGCCGACCTCGTCCGGGCCGAAATCTCGCGGCTCGTCCTGACGGAGGCGCACGACCCGGACCTGCGCAAGGTTACGATCACCGACGTCGAGATGCCGTCGGACCTGAAGTCGGCGCGCGTCTACTTCTCGTGTCTCGGAGGCGACGCCGAGCGCGAGAAGGCCGGCGAGGCTCTGCGACGCGCGGCCGGCTACCTGCGCCGTGAGGTCGGCCAGCGGTGCGCGCTGCGCTACGCGCCGGAACTCTACTTCGTCTCCGACCTCTCGCTCGAGCGCGGCGCGCGCGTCGAGGAGCTCCTCCACCAGGTCCTGCCCCCGAAGGGAGAGAAGTGACCGGAGATCCCAAGGCCTTCGGCCGCGGCACGCTCTTCCTGCTCGACAAGCCCGAGGGTCTGACCTCCCACGACGTCGTCGAGCGCGTGCGCAAGGCCACCGGCGTCTCGCGCATCGGGCACAGCGGAACGCTCGACCCGATGGCCACGGGGCTGCTGCTGCTCTGCGCGGGAGGCGCCGCTCGGCTCCAGAGCTTCTTCACGCTGATGGACAAGTCCTACGACGGCACGATCCGTCTCGGCCGCGCCACGACGACGTACGACCGCGAGGGCGAGCCCGTCGGCCCGGACCGCGACGCTTCCGGCGTGACGCGGGCGCGGATCGAAGAGGCCGCGGCGCCCTTTCGCGGGGAGTTCCTGCAGGCGCCTCCGCCCTACTCCGCCAAGAAAGTCGGCGGCCGGAAGTTCTACGAGATGGCCCGCAAGGGAGAGTCGGTGCCCTCGCTTCCCAAGAAGGTGAAGGTCACCGAGCTCTCCTTCGGCGAGGTCGAGGGCGGCCGCGTGCCGTTCTCGATCTCGTGTTCCTCGGGAACGTACATCCGTTCGATCGCGAGCGACCTGGGCGAAAAGCTGTCCTGCGGCGCCCACCTCGAGACGCTGCGCCGCAGCCGCATCGGCGTCTTTGCCGTCGGCGACGCCGTGACGCTGGAGCGCTTCGAGGCCATGACCCCGGCCGAGCGTCTCGCGCCTCCCCACGCCGTCCCGCTCTCGCGCGTGCCCTTCCCCTTCCCCCGCATCCAGCTCGCGTCCCTGGAGGCCTGGAAGATTCGCCGGGGCCAGGCGGTTCCGGCGCGCGGCGTGGAGGCGAAGGAGGGAGATTGGGTCACGCTCCTGTCCCCCACCAATGACATGCTCGCGCTGGGCCAGGTCAACCCGATCGGGGATCGCGGGGTGGCCCTGATCAAGCCGCGGATCGTCCTGGCGGACTGATCCTCATCGCCTCCTGGCGCCTCGGCCTATCGCCCCTACCGGCCACCCGCAGGTCTGTGGTATGGTTCGCCGCTTATAGAAAAGAGTGAGTAGATAGAGTCGTTTGGAGGCTGAGTGAACGTCACCGAATACGAGTCCGGAAAAACGGACATGATCAAAAAGTATCGAACCCACGACACCGACACGGGGTCCCCGGAGGTTCAGGTCGCCCTGCTGACCAGCCGGATCGCGTACCTGACCGATCACTTCCAGTCCAACGCCAAGGACCACCATTCCCGCCGCGGCCTGTTGCAGATGGTCGGCCGGCGGCGCCGGCTCCTGGAGTATCTCCGGAGCGAGGACGCCGACCGTTACCACAAGCTCATCGAGCGGCTCGGTCTCCGGAAGTAGTCCGTCCCGGCGCCGGAACGCCAGCCGCCCGCGGCTCGATGGCCGCACACGCCGCTCGCCACGCGCCGTCTCTCGGGACGGCCACCCCGGCGCCTTTT
>JBKOVK010000264.1:0-5119 GCA_046724475.1 Acidobacteriota bacterium
GCCTCCTCCGACAGCGGCACGTCGACAGGCTCGGCCTCCGGAAACTCGCCCGGCCTCCGGAGAATGCCGGGGCCCGAATGGATCTCCTGGGCTGCCTCGAGGAAGAGGAACTGGATCGCGGGATGCAGGTCTTTGCGCACCAGCAGGCTCGAGGCGGAGGCCACGAGGGGCGTGTCGCGCGGGGGACGGTTCGCGGCGAGGTCACCGACGCCCATCGGAAGAACGACCTTGCGGAGAAAGGGAAAGCGGAAGACGTAAGCGTCGGCCCGCACGAACGGCATCAGGTTCACGCCTTCGTCCGTCAGCAGCTTGCGGACGACCAGCGAGTCCGCACCCGTGAGCATGCAGGCGCAATCGATCTCTCCGCGGAGCAGGGCGTCGCGGCCCTCCTCGAGCGAGTCGCCGAGGGTCTGGACCCCGTTCGTGAGTCCGTTGGCTTCGAGCAATTCGGTCATGAGGGCGCGCGTCCCGCCACCCTCCGGCCCGATCGAGACACGCTTTCCGCGCAGCTCCGGAAGCTGTTCGGGGTCGAGCCCCCGGCAGAAAACCCACAGGGGCTCGTAGCTGAGCGTGCCGAGGGATTCGAGGTCGGGGGATTTCGTCTCCGTCGTCAAGCCTCCGGAGGCGAATCCCGCATCGACCGAACCTTTCGGGGCCGCGAGGAGCCTGAGATTCTCGACGTCTCCGGAGGTGGGGAGAAGCTGCAGCCGGATGCCTTCGCGGGCGAACGCCCGCCGGTAGAGCTCTCCCCACTCGCGGTACGTGCTTCCTTCCGGGCCGGTCGTCATCACGACGTGGCGCGGCGGGAACGCCCGTCCGAGAAGGAACAGGACCCAGACGACGCTGGCGGCGATCACGCACGCCGCGAGGGCCAACATCCACGGATGCCGCTTCGGAGTCGTCATTCCAGTCGTTGAAAAACGGATGGACCCGCAAAGTCTATGCGACGGGCCCGCACGGCGACCGAAGGGCGGTTATAGACTCGGCCCGCCCACGAGGAGCACGTCGTGGACCTCGAATCCGGCAACATGGGAAGCACGGGCCGCTGGACCGATGCGGTCTTCCGCAGCCGCCGGAGTGCGTCCGAGGGGCCCCTGACAGTGGGAGTGCTGCCGGGGGAAGGCATCGGCCCCGAGGTCATCTCGGTGGCGCTCTCGGTCCTTTCGGCGGTCGAGGCTTCCAACGGCGGCCGCTTCGAAGTCCGGACGGGCGGACCGATCGGCTTCGACGCCGAGCGGCGAACCGGCCGTCCTCTGAGCGACGAAGTCTCGGCCTTCTGCGAAGACGTGTTCACGGCCGGCGGCGCGATCCTCGCCGGACCGGGCGGCGGACGATTCGTCTACGACCTGCGCCGGCGCTTCGACCTGTTCTGCAAGATCTCCCCGGTCCGGCCCATCGAGCCTCTCCTGGAAGCCGGGCGACTGAAGGCGCACGCGGTGGCCGGAGCCGACGTCCTCGTCGTTCGCGAGAACGCTGGAGGCGAATACCTCGGGGAATGGCTGGAAACGAGCGACGGCCGGGAGGGCCGCGTCTGCGTGCATTCGTACCGGTACTCCGAGCGCCAGGTGCGCCGGCTCCTCGCCGTGGCGGCGGCTCTGGCGGCCGCGCGGCGTCGGCGGCTCGATGTGATCGTCAAGGACGGAGGCATTCCGGGGGTCAGCGGTCTCTGGAGGGACCTCGGCAGGGAAGCTGCCGCCAAAGCCAACGTCGACGTCCGCTTCGTCGACATCGACCTCGCGGCGTATCGCCTGATCCAGGATCCGTTGTCCTTCGACGTGATCGCCGCTTCGAATCTGTTCGGCGACGTGCTCGCGGACGTCGGAGCGGTTCTGGTGTCTTCGCGCGGCATGTCCTTCTCCGGAAACTTCTCGGAAGAAGGCGCGGCCGTGTACCAGACCAACCACGGTTCGGCGCTGGACATCGCCGGCCAGGGGCGCGCCAATCCGATCGGGCAGGTGGCGTCGCTGGCGATGATGCTGCGCGAGAGCTTCGGCCTCGATCGCGAGGCCCGCTGGATCGAAGCCGGCGTGGCCGACGTGCTCGAGCGGGGATTCCGCACGTTCGACATCGCCGAGCCCGGAGCGCAGGTGTGCGGGACGGCGGAGCTGGGAGAGCGCATCGCCGCCGCGGTCGCCGAGAAGGCACGCGCGGCCGAATGAAGCCGGTCCTCCTTCTCGTCGATCTGCAGAACGACTTTCTGGATGCTCCGGGACTCGAGCCCGAACGGTCCGAGGTCGTCCGCCAGGCGGCCCGTCTCCTGTGCGGGGCTCGCGCGCGGGGTCTGACGGTCGTGCACGCCCTCACGGCGGTGGAGCCCGGGGGCGCCGACCGCATGCCGCACTGGAAGGCGGCCGGAACCTGGAAGTGCGTACGCGGCACGCGCGGCCACGAGCCTCCGCCGGAGCTGGCTCCGGCGGGACGGGAAGAGGTGGTTTCGAAGACTTTTTTCTCGGCGTTCTCCGCGGCCGGGCTCGATGCCGCGCTGTCGCGCGCCGGCGCCGACACGCTCCTGATCGCGGGCGTGCATCTTCACGGCTGCGTTCGCGCGACGGTCCTCGACGCGTATCAGCGCGGCCTCGAGGTCTGGATCGCCGAGGATGCCGTCGCGAGCGACGATCCTCTCCACGCGGCAGTCACGCGGCGGTACCTCGAGGGACGCGCCGCGCGTTTCGCATCGGTCGAGGAGATGCTCGCGCGCCTGGGAGGTCACGATCCCGGAATTCACGTGCATCGCAGTCCCCGCGACACGACACAGGTTCTCTTCTCGATTCCGATCGGAGGTACGGCGGAGGCGGCTGCTGTCGGAGCCGCCGCCCGCGAAGCGGCGGAGGCCTGGCGCCGGACTCCCGCCGCGGAGCGTGCATCGCGGCTCGCCCGGCTGGCCGACCGGCTGGAGAGTGAAGCCGCCGACCTCGGCCGCCGGCTGGCGGTGGACGTGGGCAAGCCGATCTCTCTCGGAGAACAGGAAGCGCGGCGCGGTGCGGCGCTCGTCCGCAACGCGGCGAGACTGCGCTTCGAAGACGCGCCGGGCGGCTCGGGCTCGACGTACCGGCGCGTGCCGCTCGGCGTCGTCGCCGCCGTCACTCCCTGGAACAACCCGGTGGCGATCCCGTGGGGCAAGATCGCGCCCGCCCTCGTCCTCGGCAATACGGTCGTCTGGAAGCCCTCACCCGCGGCGACGGGTCTCGCGCAGCGCACGCTCGAGTTCGCCCGGGACGCCGGGGTTCCCGACGGAGTCCTGGCTCTGCTCACAGGAGACCATCGCACGGCCGCCGCCTTGATGAGCGATCCGAGGATCGACGCGGTCTCGCTGACCGGCTCTTCCACTGCCGGCTGGGCCGCGCAGGAAATCTGCGCCCGGCGGCGCATCCCGTTCCAGGCCGAGCTCGGCGGCAATAACGCCGCGATCGTCTGGGAGGGCGCGGACGTTGCGCAGGCGGCCGCGCTCGTGGCGCGAGGTGCGTTCGCGTTCGCCGGGCAGCGCTGCACCGCCAACCGCCGCGCCGTCGTGCAGGGCGCGCTCTTCGACCGCTTTCTCGATCGGCTCGCCGCGGAGGCGGCCGCACTGGTGTGGGGAGATCCGCTGGATCGCGCGACGGACGTGGGTCCGCTCGTGTCGGTCGAAGCGAGAGAGCGCGTGTCGGAGGCCGTCGAACGCGCCGCGCCCGCCGCCGAAAGGATCCTCACTCCGCACGACGCGGCCGGGGACGCGTCGTCGTTGTGCGCGTCCGGCGCGTACTATCCGCCGACAATCGTCGTCGGGCCAGCCCACGAGAGCCCCATCGTCCAGGAAGAGACGTTCGGTCCCATCCTCGTGGTCGAGCGTGCGGATCGATTCGACGAGGCGATGCATCTGGTCAACGGGGTTCGCCACGGTCTGGTGGCGGCGCTCTTCTCGGGGCCCGGCCCCTGGAGCGAGGAGTTCGATCGGACCGCGCAGGCCGGAATTCTCAAGTGGAATTCCTCGACCGCCGATGCGGACGCGTCCGCTCCGTTCGGAGGCTGGAAAGCGTCGGGTCTCGGTCCACCCGAGCACGGACCCGGCGACATGGAGTTCTACGGCCGTCTCCAGGCGGTCTACGGAGAGAAGTAGCTTGTCGACCGCGCGGCGCGAGTCGGAGGGGCTGGAAGCTCTCGACTTCGATCGCTCGGAGATCGAGGCATCGATCCCGGAGCGGTTCGAGAAGGTCGCGCGGGCGTTTCCGTCGCGGCCCGCCGTTCGTGAGTCCCGGGTCGTCACGACATACGAAGAGCTCGCCGACGCGGCGAGCCGGATCCGGCGTCGGCTGTTAGAGCGGCCGGATGCGGCCGACACTCCCGTGGCACTGCTTCTCCCACCGGGCGCTTCGCTCTTCGCCGCGATGCTCGGGACCCTCGGCGCGCGTCGCTTCTACGTCCCGCTCGATCCGCGGCTTCCTCCCGCCCGGCTCGAGGCGATCGCCCGCCGGCTGGAGGGCGCGGCCGTCATCGCGGATTCCGAGTCGGCGCCACTCGCCGCGCGGCTGGGAGGCCTGGGGCCCGCGTGGCTCGTGGAAGAAATGCTGGCGGGTCCTTCCGCGGCCGACGCGGCGAGCGGCGCAGGTCCCGACGATCTCGCCTACGTTCTCTTCACTTCCGGATCGACCGGCGAACCCAAGGGCGTCATGCAGAGCCATCGCAATCTCCTGCACAACGTGCGGAAGCTGGCAGCAGCGCTGAATCTGACGCCGTCGGATCGCCTGACGCTGCTGTCCTCGCCGAGCTTCGGGGCATCGGTCTCCGACGTGTTCGGGGCGCTCCTGACCGGCGCTTCGATCTGCCCCTACGCGCTTTCCGGCGACGGCCTGCGCCGTCTGCCCGCCCACATCGAGCGGGAAGCGATCACGGTCTACCACTCGGTGCCGAGCCTCTTCCGAAGCTTCGCCGCAACGTTGAACGGCAACGAGGATCTTTCCAGCTTGCGCGCCGTCCGGCTGGGAGGCGAGCCGGTGCTCGCCTCCGACCTCGACCTCTTCAAGAACCGGTTTCCGAGGAGCTGCCGGTTCCACGTCAGCCTCGGCGCGACCGAGCTCCATTTCATCCGCCACTGGTCCGCCGGTCACGACACGCCGTGGCCGGGCGGCGTTCCTCTGGGCTACGC
>JBKOVK010000116.1:0-46784 GCA_046724475.1 Acidobacteriota bacterium
TCGCGGACCACGGCCCAGCGCTGCGTCAGCCTCTGCACCTGCTCGTGGAGGCGCGCGGACGTGAATGCGCGTCCGGTGCGGTGCGCGTCGCGGGCGGCTTCGCGCCATCGCTCCGGCGGCCGGCGCAGGCCGCGCACGAGCCCGAGGCGCTCGGCCAGCCACAGCACGTAGAAGCTTCCGTCCCACTGCCACCACCGGAACCCCTGGGCCGCGGAGCCCGGAGCCCAGTGATGGTTGTTGTGCCAGCCCTCGCCCATCGTGATCAGTGAAATGAGGAAGGAGTTGCGCGAGTCGTCCGTCGTCGCGAACGCGCGGCGCCCGAACACGTGCATGATGCTGTTGACCGAGAAGGTCCCGTGCCAGAGGAGCACGGTCGAGAGGAAGTAGCCGTAGAAAAGCCCGACGGGCCCGAAGGCGAGCGACAGCGCGACCGCGTAAAGCAACGTCGGCAGGAACTGATTACGGTCGAGCCAGACGAGCTCGGGGTACTTCGCCAGGTCCGGCACGCGCGAGAGGTCGGTCGCCTCGTGATCGGGCGAGAGGATCCAGCCCATGTGGGCCCACCAGAAACCGCCCTGGAGCGGGCTGTGGATGTCCTCGGGACGATCGGAGTACTTGTGGTGGTGGCGGTGGTTCGAAGACCACCACAGGACGCCCTTCTGCGCCGCCGTCTGGCCCAGGAAAGCCAGCAGGAACTGGGGCACCCGCGGCAGCCGGTACGTCCGGTGGCTGAAGTACCGGTGGAACCCCGCCGTGACGGCGAACATCCGCAGGTAATAGGAGCCGATGCAGAGCGCCACGCCGAGCCACGAGAACCCCACGGCGAAGACGCCGAGAGCAGCCAAGTGGACGAGAACGAACCCCGCCACCGCGGCGGGGCGGAGCCGGCGATTCCGATGGGCGGCGGCAGGCGTCGTCATTGGGAAACTTTAACCGAGATAAATCACTTTGGGCCCGCCTCAGGCTTTTTCTTGACCGTTTCGAGGTTGATCGCGACGTCCACGTCGTCGGAAAGCATGAAGCCGCCGGCGTCCAAAGCCTTGTTCCAGTTGATCCCGTAGTCCTTGCGGTTGAGCTTCAGGACGACCTCGAAACTGGCCCGCTCGTTGCCCCAGGGGTCCTTGACGATGCCCAGCAGGTTGACCGGGAGGGTCACCTCCTTGGACACGCAGCGCATCGTGAGAGTGCCGGTGACGCTGTACTGGTCCTTGCCGACCGGCGCGATTTTCGAGCTCTTGAAGTTGATCTCCGGGCATTTCTCGGCGTCGAAGAAGTCGGCCGAGCGCAGGTGCTTGTCGCGGTCGGCGTTGCCGGTGTCGATCGAAGTCGTCTTGATGGTGAAGACGACCGAGGAAAGCTCGGGCTTCGACGGGTCACCCTGGACGGTGCCCTCGTAGTCGTTGAAGTGGCCGCGCACCTTCGAGGCGAAATGGCGGATCTGGAAGCCCACGTCGGAGTGGTTCTTGTCGACCGTGTATGCGTCGGCCGCGACGAGAGGCGCGGCGGAGACGAGAGTTGCACAGAGAAGGAGGGAAGCCCGGAGACGGCGAACCATGGTGATCTCCTTTCGGAAAAGCCGGACTCTCGGGTCGAGACCCGGGGGCCGCATAGCCTAACTTATGACCGCGGGAAGCGCGAGGATTCTTACTGGACGCAACCCCTCGCGGCGACGGTGATCTGGCCCTCCACCCGGCCTTTTCGGACGGCCACCAGCCGGTCATGGAGGTTCGAGACGATACAGGCGTGGTTGGGCAGGATGCGAACGCGCTCGCCGACTCGGAACCTCTCGCCGTCCTCGACCGCGATCACGCCGTGTTCCTCGGAGAGGCGGGCGATCCGGCTCTGGCGTCCGAGCACCAGCCCATGGCCGACGGCGCGGGGCCGCAACGGATCCGACGACAGCGTCTTGGATCCCGCGTCCACGACGGCGCGGCGGGGCTCGGGGACGCTGACGACGGTGGCCAGGATCGTCAGGGCGCAGTCCTCGAACCTCGCGGCACCCAGGCAGACCTGCGAGAAGTCGTTGTAGACGTAGGTCCCCGGACGACACTCCGTGACGCCCCTCGCCGCGATGGCGTGGCGCGCCGTCGGTGTAGAGCCGAGCGAGACGTCGCCGACCGGAAGGCCCGCCGCGCGGACGGCCTCCGCCGCCTCGGTCACCGCGCGGCTCTCGTCGCGGGCCGCGGCGACGACCTCTTCCGGGGTTCCCGCGGCGTATCCCTGTCCGCCGTGTGTGAAGAGGCCTCGAAATTCGATGCCCGGGAGATCCGCGATCCGCTTCGCCATGTCGACGGCGCGCTCCGGCGGAACGCCCACCCGGCCGTAGCCGCAATCCACCTTCAGGCGCACCGGAAGGCGTCGGCCCGCGGCGTGGAAGACACCGCCGAGCGAGCGAGCACCTTCTTCGCTGTCGGCGCCGACCGCGATCGAGATCCGATCTGAGAGCGCCAGGAGTCGGCGCGCCTTGTCGGCGCCGTACACCGGATATCCGAGGAAGATGTCTTCGAAGCCGAGCGACGCGAAGACTTCGGCCTCCGACGTCTTGGCGAGCGTGAGGCCGACGGCGCCCTCGGCAAGCTGGAGCCGGCCGACTTCCGGAGACTTGTGCGTCTTGGCGTGGGGGCGCAACTTCACGCCGGCCCGGTTCGCGTCGCCCTGCATCGCCTTGACGTTGGCCTCGAGCACGTCGAGATCCACCAGGACCGACGGCGTCGGCAGGTCTTCGATCGGTGTCACCCGGAGAAGACTACCTCGGCCGCGCCGGCCGCTTCGGCTTCGGCGCGAGCCGCCGATATGACTCCTCGATCCATGGCCAGATCAGCTCGAGCTCCCCGAGCTTCGTCAGCGACGCCTGGACCCACCCGTAGCGCCCGACGTAGTCCGCGACGCGGACGAAGGGAAGCGCCAGTGCGTCCTCGCGCTCTTCCGCGGGCGGCTTGAAACTGACCGAGTAACGCGAGCCGTCCATGCCGGTGCCCGCGAAGATCTTTCCGCGGACCTTGTAGACGCCGGTCCCTCCCCAGGGAAACTCCTCGACGGCGCCTTCGAGAGCGAGACAGCGCTCTCGGACGCGCTCGTGGAGCCTCCGGGCGGCGGCCGGAAGCTTCCGCAGGTCTTCGCGGAAGTATCGAGGACGGTCTCGATGAGTCAGAGGGCTCTTATATCGCGACTGCTGCGATAGAGTCCGCAACTCGAGATGCGCATATTGTCCATGCTGTCGGTCGCGGCGGCGGTGCTCGCTCTCGGAGCCGACGCAGGAAATCCGACGGCCGAGGAGCTGGTCAAGAAGAACGTCGAAGCCCGAGGGGGGCTCGAGAAGCTCCACGCCATTCGATCGCTGCGAATGACGGGCACGATGTCGCTCGGCGAGGAGTCTTCGGCGCCGACCGTTCTCGAGTTCGAGCGGCCGTCGAAGGTTCGGTGGGAGTTCACCGTGGACGGCCAGACCGCCATCCAGGCGTACGACGGGAAGACGGCGTGGGTCATCATGCCGTTCTCGGGCGACACCGAGCCGCACGAGATGTCCGCCGAGGACCGCAAGGGTATCGCGCTCCAGGCCGACATCGACGGGCCGCTGGTCGACGCCGAGAAGAAGGGGAACAGGATCACGGTCGTCGGCCGGGAGAAACCGGACGGCCGTGACGCGTGGAAACTCAAGATCACGACGAGCGACGGCGAAGAGCGGTTCGTGTTTCTCGACGCGAAGACGTATCTGCAATTCATGACGGTCACGGTGCGCGCGGTCGAGGGACGCAAGATGGAGATCCTCAACCGGATCGGCGACTACCGCGACGTCGACGGCGTGAAGCTGCCGCACGCCTTCGAGGCAGGGGCCGAAGGTGTCCAGGAGACCCAGGTCCTGCACTTCGACAAGATCGAGGTCAACGTGCCGATCGACGACGCACGATTCGCGATGCCCTCGGGCAAGAGCAAGGCAGCGCGATGATCCGCCGCGCGCTCGCCATCGCCTGTCTGGCCCTCGCATACGCGGCCGCGTTGCGCGCCCAGGCGCCGAAGCCCAAGGTCTACATCTCGGTGGACATGGAGGGCATCGCCGGCGTCGTGAGCCCGGACCAGCTCGGGCCTCCGGGCTTCGAGTACGAGCGTTTCCGGGGCTTCATGACGAACGAGGCTCTGGCCGCGATCGAGGGCGCACGCGCCGCGGGCGCCGGGGAGATCCTGGTCTCGGATTCGCACGGCAACGGCCAGAACCTCTTGATCGAGCGCTTCCCGAAGGACGTCCAGATCGTGCGC
Organism: Acidobacteriota bacterium; assembly: GCA_046724475.1. GTDB lineage: Bacteria > Acidobacteriota > Thermoanaerobaculia > UBA5066 > Gp7-AA6 > DAHUXD01. The sequence goes on from JBKOVK010000116.1 coordinate 4,255, forward strand.
TCATGGCCCCGCCCTCTCGGGATGATGGAGGGCATCGACGGGAGCTTCGCCGCAGTTCTCTTCGTGGGGTATCACTCCTCGACGACCAATCTCGAAGGCGTTCGCGCGCACACGCTGTCTTCGGCGAACCTCGCCGATCTGCGTTTGAACGGAGTGTCCGTACCGGAGGCGGGACTGAACGCCGCAATCGCCGGAAACTTCCACGTGCCCGTCGCGATGATCGCGGGCGACGCCGCCGCCGTGAAGGAGGCGCAGACATTGCTCGGACCGATCGAGGGCGCCGTGGTCAAGTGGCCGCTCGGCTTTCACTCCGCGCGGACGCTGACGCCGGAGGCGAGCTGCGACCTGATCCGCACGACGGCGAAGAAGGCGGTCGAGCGCGCGGCGACTCTCAAGCCCTACGAGGTCAAGACGCCGGTGACTCTCGACGTGCGCTTCAAGAACTATCGCCCCTCGGAGCTCCTCGCGTATCTCCCGATCGTCGAGCGCACGGACGCGCACTCGATCCGGTTCAAGGGCAAGGACATGCTCGAGACGATGCGGTTCCTGGAGTTCGTGACCAACTACGAGCCGGGCCTGGCGCCGTAGTTGCCGTCATCCCGAGGGCGTAGCCCGAGGGATCCCGAGCTTGATTGCCTCCCGGCTTTGCGAGTCCGGGATCCCTCGCTCCGCTCGGGATGACACGCTTAAGGTTTTTCGAACAGCACCTTGTACTTGCCGTAGCCCTCTTTCTCCAGGTCCTCGACCGGGATGAAGCGCATGGCCGCGGAGTTCATGCAGTAGCGCAGATGGGTGGGTGGGGGACCGTCGTCGAAGACATGCCCCAGGTGCGAATCGGCCTGCGCGGAGCGGACCTCGGCCCACTTTCCGACGAAGCTGATGTTTTCTCCGGTCTTGATGTTGCCTTCCTCGAGCGGCTTCCAGAAGCTCGGCCAGCCGGTGCCCGAGTCGAACTTTTCGAGCGAGGAGAACAGGACCTCGCCCGAGACGATGTCGACGTAGATTCCGGGCTTCTTGTTGTCCCAGTACTGGTTGGAGAACGCGCGCTCGGTGCCGCTCTGCTGCGTAACCTCGTACTGGAGCGGCGTGAGCTTCTTGCGCAGATCCGCATCCGAGGGCTTGTGGAACGCGCCGGACGGCGGCGGGACCGGAGGCTTCGCCGGAGTCGGCGAGGGGGGCGAGGGCGAGCGCAGAGCGGCCAGCGCCGCGAACGTGATCGCGGCCGCCGGCACGGCGAAGAAAAGCGACATGAGCTTCATCAATGACCTCCCGCCTCGGCTCCCCAGATCTGCTTGAGACGGGCATCGCGGCCGCAGCCCTCGCGATACGCGGCGTACCGGGCCGGGTTGACCTTGCAGAAATTCTGGTGGTGCTCCTCGGCCGGATAGAACGTCGACGCCGCCACGATCTGCGTCGCGAACGTCTTTCCCTTGAAGCGCGGGTCCTGCTCGAGCTTCGCCTTGGATGCCTCGGCCGCGCGCTTCTGGGACTCGTTCAAGTAGAAGATCGCGGTCCGATACTGCGTCCCGTGGTCGCAGAACTGGCCGTCCTTCTGGAGCGGATCGATGTTGTGCCAGTACACGTCGAGGAGCTTCTCGTAAGAGATCTTGTCGGGGTCGTAGACGACTTTCGCGGATTCCGCGTGGCCGGTGCGTCCCGACGAGACTTCCTCGTAGGTCGGATTGACGGTGGTTCCTCCGGTATACCCGGACGTGACGGAGGTGACGCCGGGCAGGTCCTCGAAGGCGCTCTCCTCGCACCAGAAACAGCCGCCGGCGAAGATCGCGGTCTCCGAGCCGGCGCCCCTGGCTTCGGTACAGAGCGACAGGAATACGAACCCGAGAACGAGGGCGGAAAGCAACCTTGAACGCACGATGGTCTCCTTGTGTCTGCGCACAACCCGGCCGTCCGGGCTTAGATTCCAGAGCAGGTACGCGGTTTCGGCGAGGGCGGATTCTGTGAAAGAGTCGGTGAACAAATCCGCATTCCCGGGAGGAGGCTCACGGATGAAGACTCTCGCTCTGCGCAAGTCCCTGCTCGCATGGACGATCCTGGCGGCGGCGTCCGCGGCGCTCGCCGACGCCCCGTCGGCCGCCGGGCGGTGGTCGGGCTCGATCGAGCTGCCGGGACAGTCGCTCGTCGTGGACGTGCAGCTGTCTTCTCTGGCGGGCGGTGCCTGGACCGGCTCGATCGACATCCCGGCGCAGGGCGCCCGCGGCCTCGCTTTGACGGGGTTCCGGGTCGAAGGCAGCGCCGTGCGTTTCTCGATTTCGGGGGTTCCGGGCGATCCGACCTTCGACGGGAAGCTGTCTTCCGACGGAGGCTCGATCGCCGGCGAATTCACGCAGGGTGGCCAGAAGTTCCCGTTTCGACTCACTCGCAAGGTCGAGGCCACCGGCGCTCCAGCCGCCGAAACCCCGTCGCCGGGAGCCCTCGACGGGTTCGATGCGTTCGTCGAGAAGGCCCTGAAGGAGTGGAAGGTTCCGGGTCTCGCTGTTGCGATCGTGAAGGACGGCCAGGTGGTCCTGGCGAAGGGCTACGGTCTGCGCAACGTCGCGAAGAATCTGCCAGTCACCGCCGACACGATCTTCGCGATCGGATCCACGACGAAAGCCTTCACCGCCATGACGCTCGCCATGCTCGTGGACGACGGGCGCCTGGACTGGGACAAGCCCGTGCGGACGTATCTGCCCTCCTTCCAGGTCGAGGACGTCGTCGCCTCCGAACGGATGACGCCGCGCGACCTCGTGACGCACCGCTCCGGACTGCCGCGCCACGACCTGATGTGGTACGCCGCGCCGCTCTCGCGCAAGGAGATCTTCGACCGCCTGCGCTACCTCGAGCCCAACGCCGACTTCCGTGCGAAGTGGCAGTACCAGAACCTGATGTTCATGACCGCCGGCTACCTCGCCGGAGAGGTCGCCGGAATGTCCTGGGAGGACATGGTGCGCCGGCGCATCTTCGGGCCTCTGGGGATGACGTCGAGCAATCTCTCGGTGGAGGAGTCGAAGAAAGCGGCCGACTACGCTCTGCCGTACCACGAAAACGACCAGGACAAGACGGTCCGCGAGATCGCCTTCCGCAACATCGACGCCGTGGGTCCCGCCGGCGCGATCAACTCGAACGTCACCGACATGGCGAAGTGGGCCCGTCTCCACCTCTCCGACGGGACGGTCGACGGCCAGCGCATCGTTTCGCGGGGGAACCTCGAGGAGATGCACCGGCCTCAGATGGTGATGCCCGAGACGGGTCCCGATCCGGAAATCGTGCTCCCGTCCTACGGGCTCGGATGGGCCATCAATTCGTACCGGGGAAAGAAACGCGTCTGGCACTCGGGCGGGATCGACGGGTTCACGGCGATGGTGACGGTTCTGCCGGCGGAGAAACTCGGGGTCGTCGTGCTTTCCAACAAGGACGGCACGTCGCTGCCCGAGATCGTCACGCGCGTTGCGCTCGACCGGATGCTGGGTCTGCCCCCGATCGACTGGGACGCGCGGATCAAGGCTCGTTCCGACGAGGAGGAGAAGGCGGCCGAGAAGGCGACCGGAGGGCTCGAGACGTTCGAGCATAAGAAGGGCACGAAGCCCGCGCACGCGCTCGATGAGTACACGGGTGATTACGAGCATCCGGCGTACGGGACCGTCACGGTCTCCCGGGACGGCGCGGCGAACCTCGAGGTCAGGTTCCACGGCATCCCGATGAAGCTCGAGCACTGGCACTACGAGACCTTCCGCGCAAACCCCACGGACCCCGCCCTCGCGGAGGAGAAGCTCTTCGTCCTCTTCCGAACGAACACCAAGGGCGACGTGGACAGTCTGACGATGCCGCTCGAGTCGCAGGTCGCAGACATCGTCTTCACGAAGAAGCCTCCGGCGCGCCTCTCCGATCCGGCGTTCCTCAAGACGATGACGGGCACCTACGTGCTCGTGGATCAGCCTTCCGTCACGGTGTCGGTCGCGCTCGAGGGCGATGCGCTGGTGGCCGACGTGACGGGACAGCCCCAGTACCACTTGGAGCCGTATCGCGGAACGGAGTTCCGCTTTCGGGAGCTGACGGGCTACTCGATCCGATTCCTGCCCGACACGAAGGGCACAGTCAACGAGCTCCTCGTCGTCCAGCCCGACGGCGTCTACCGCGCGACGCGCAAGAAGTAGCATGGGCCCCGGAGCAGGTTGCTGAAAGAGGGTGTGGGATGGCGTTACGAGCGCCGCCGTAACCCGAAGGGTGGCCGGCACTTTGCCGGCGCGCACCAAGAGCCGTGAGCGTTCTCGCCACGACAGAGCGGCAAGGGCGCCCATTGCAGAGTGCCGGACACGACGCCCGCATCCATCTTTCAGCAGCCTGCTAGGAGGGGCCCATGCGCTTCGAGACACTGGCCGTTCACGCGGGGGCGGAGCCGGAGCCACCGACCGGCGACGTGGCGCCGCCGATCCACCTCTCGACGACGTTCGTCCACGGCCCCGAGGCCGAGCGAACCGGCGGCCACATCTACATCCGCGAATCCAATCCGACGCAGGCGCGGCTGTGCGAAGCGCTGGCGGCGATCGAAGGGGGCGAGGCGGCGCTGGTGTTCGCCTCCGGACTGGCGGCCGGCGCCGCGTACCTCCAGGCGCTTCCGGCCGCTTCCCACGTGATCTTTCCCGACGACGCGTATTACGGGTTCCGGCACATCGCGCAGGATTTCCTGCCGCGCTGGTCCGTCGAGTCGTCGGTGGTGGACATGGCGAACCTCTCGGCCGTGCGCGACGCGCTGCGGCCGGACACGAAGCTGATCTGGGCGGAGACGCCGTCCAATCCGCTGATGAAGATCGTAGACCTGAAGGCCCTCTCCGAGATCGCCCACGGCGCGGGCGCCCGACTGATCGTCGACGGGACGTTCGCCACACCGGCGCTCCAGCGCCCGCTGGAACTCGGATGCGACGCCGTCATGCATTCGACGACGAAGTATCTCGGCGGCCACAGCGACGAGCAGGGAGGCGCTCTGGTCTTCAAGACGAAGGACGCTTTCTACGAGAAGGCCGAGCACGTCCGCTACATCCTCGGGGGCGTCGCCTCGCCGTTCAACTCGTGGCTCGTGCTTCGCGGGCTCCGCACGCTCCCGTGCCGCATGGAAAAGCATTCCGCCAACGCGATGGCCGTCGCGCAGGCGCTTTCGGCTCATCCGAAGGTTGAGGCGGTCCACTACCCGGGCCTCGAGTCGCATCCGGGTCACGAGATCGCCCGCCGGCAGATGAGTGGCTTCGGAGGAATGCTGTCCTTCCGGGTCCCCGGCGGCCGCGCCGACGCCGTACGCGTCGTCTCGCGCCTGAAGCTCTTCGTCGTGGCCACGAGTCTCGGAGGAACCGAAAGCCTGATCGAGCATCGCGCCTCGAGCGAAGGCCCCGGCTCGATCACGCCGGAGAACCTCCTGCGGGTGTCGGTCGGCCTCGAGCACCCCGACGATCTGATCGAGGACCTGAACCAGGCTCTCGGTTAGGGCGCGGCCTCCCGGTAGACCCAGGCGCCGACGATCGTCGCGACCACGTCTTCGATCAGGAACCAGATCAGGGCCAGCGCCGAGAACGGGAAGAGGCCCAGGTTCGTCATCACGATCGTCATCAGCACGCACGAGAGGATCCACACCGCGACTCCCGCGCGCGCCGCGGTCGCCGGGCCCGGGCCGTAGCGCGGCCGGATCGCGGCGTAGAGCCAGACTGCCGTGATCCCGAGGATGAAGGCCCAGACGTTCCACCAGAAGATCGCGGCGCCGGAATCCGGCGGGTTCTTGCCCAGGGCTTTGAGCGCGCTTTGGAACTGCTCCTTCATGACCACGTCGTGAATGAGCCACTCCGACAGGTTGATGATGATGCCCGCGAGGATCCCGCCCAGGATCACCCGACCGAGGTTGATCTTGCCCATGGCTAACTCCTCTTCGCCTCGGGGACGAGGCTGTCAGGAAACGATTGGGAAGAGCCTATAGCAATGAGGCCCGGGGCCGCGGGCCGACGTATCCTCCCGCCATGGAACAGAAGCGCATCGCCGTGCTCGGCGCGGGCAACATGGGATCGGCTCTCCTGAGGGGAATCCTGGCGTCGGGCTGGGGGCGGCGGGGAAGGCTCGTCGCGTCGCACCCCAAGTCCGCAAAAGCCGCGGCGCTGCGCAAAGAGCTCGGCATCCGCGTCGTGCCCTCCAACCGCGAGGCGGCGCGCGCGGCCGACATCGTGATCCTCGCGGTCAAGCCGCAGATTCTGGACTCGGTGCTGCGCGAGATCGCGCCCGTCCTCTCGGCGGAGAAGCTGGTCGTCTCGATCGCTGCGGGCTTTCCGACTTCGCGCATCGAGGCGCTCGTGGGCGACCGCGTGCCGGTCGTGCGCGCGATGCCCAACGTCGCCGCGGTCGTTCGGCTCTCGGCGACCGTTCTATGTGCCGGACGGCACGCGACGGCCGCGCGGATGGCCGAAGCGCGCAAGATCTTCGAGTCGATCGGCCTGGTCGTCGAGCTGCCGGAGTATCAGCTCGATGCCGTGACCGGACTCTCGGGCAGCGGGCCGATGTACGTCTTCCAGATCGTCGAGGGCCTTTCCGACGCGGGCGTGCGTGTAGGCCTCTCGCGCGACGTCGCGACGGCTCTGACCGTGCAGACGTTACTGGGCGCCGCGAAGATGGCGGAGGTGATGAAGATCCACCCGGCGATCATGAAGGACATGGTGACGTCGCCTGGCGGCACGGCGATCGCCGCGCTCCACAATCTCGAGCGAAACCGCCTGCGGGCGATTCTGATGGACGCGGTCGAGGCGGCGACCGCGCGCTCCAGGGAACTCGGCCAGGCGCACTAGCCGGAAGCTGTCATCCAGAGGAGCGCAGCGACGAGGGACCCCTTTCAGAGCCGCTTTACAGCTTCAAAGGGGTCCCTCGCTCCGCTCGGGATGACACGCTCATTGCTTCTCGTACTGCGGCGGGATCGGGTTGTCGGGACGCTCGCCGTCCCAGGCGAGGGAGACGATCCACCAGCGAGAACCGTCGTTCACGAGCTGGATGGAGTGAATGCCGCGGTACATGGGCTTGGGGTCTCCGGGCGCGTGGCGCGTCTCGAACGTCGAGAAGATCTGGCAGACGCGGCCGAAGCATTGCTCCTGCCGCGCGACTTCGTTCTCGTAGAGCGCGGTGGACTCGCCTTTCTGCTTCCAGCTCGCCAGCAGGCTCTTCACGCGATCCCGGAACGCATTGCCGTCGAGGACCGTGATCGGCGCGTCGGATTTCGCCTTCGGAGGAACGATCTTCGCTCCCGGCAGGAAGAGCGACGACATCCGTTCCCAGTTGGGCTCGACCTCCGGACCGCAGCTGACGGATTGATACAGAGCCGTCACGATGGCGTCCACGGAGCGGCCGTCGGGTCCGACGATCTGGGGCGGCGGGGGCGTCACGGTCGGGGCCTGTGTGGGCGTCCGAGCCGGCTGCGCGAGCAGAGGTGCGGCGGCCGCGAGGGCGAGTCCCGCGAAGAATCTCTTCACGAATCTCGAGCGCCTACGGCTTCGGCTTCGCCGCGTACTGGGTCGGAATCGGGTTGTCGGGTCTCTCGACGTCCCAGACGACCGACGCGACGTGCCAGCCGGTTTCGTCCCGAACGAGCTGGATCGAGTTGATGCCGCTGACGAAAGGCTTGGCGTCGGAGGGATCGCGGCGCGCTTCGTAGGTCGAGAAGACCTGGCACACGTTGCCGAAGCAGTCCGTCTGGCGTGCGACCTCCTTCTCGAAGAACGCGGTCGGATCGCCCTTGGCCTTGGCCGCGGCCGAGCCCTTGCGGACCCGCTCCTGGAATCCGTCGACGTCGAGCACCGTGAAGCGATCTTCGTTCGGGCGCTTGGGCGGGATCAGCTGTCCGACGGGCAGGAAGACTTCCCGCATGAGGTCCCACTTGGGCTCGGCGTCGTTGCCGTGGCTCACCGACTCGTAGAGCGCCGCGATGACGGAGTCGACGGTCGCGTTGGTCGCCGGAGCGGACGCAGCTCTCGGGCGGGCCGGAGCCCCGGGCTTGGGCGGCGCCTGCGCGAGAAGCGCCGAGGCCAGGAAGAACGAGGCGAAACCGAGAACGCGGGTCGGGGACATGGCTCTCCTTTCGATCAGGTCGCGCGGCGGAGCGCGATCCAGTGGTCGAGCGAAAAACGGTCGTCTTCGCGGGGAAGCATGAGGACGAAGAGGAGCAGGGCGAGGCGAGGGATCACGTGCGTGTGGAACTCGTAGAGCGGCTCCTTCAGAAGATGCCCGAAGGTCACGATGAGGAGCACGAATCCCAGCGCGATCAGCGCCTCGCGGACCCGGAAGCCGACGAGGACCAGCGCGCCGGCCACGAGCTCGACGATCGGGATCGTCACGCCGGTCGCCCAGAGGGACCAGCGGGGGAGAAACGTATCCGCGTAAGTGTCCAGGAACCACTTGTGGGCGTGGCCCACGGGCGTCAGCGTGAAAGTCTTCCACGCTCCGGCCATGAAGAAGATCAGGCCGAGGACTCCGCGAGCGAAGAAGATCGCCCAGGCGCGGCCGGAATCGCCGGAGAGTCCCAGGAGAGCTCCTTTCTTGCCGAGTCGGGTAGACTCCGCGGCGTCAATCCGCGGCAGGCCCGGACACCGAGACGGTACGAAAGATAGCGCAGAGCCGCTGGGAGGTCTCGATGGACGCTTCCGAGCACAAGTCGCTCCCGGAAAACGCGTACCGGCCGCTCGCGCCCGGCGAAACGTACAAGCCCGTCGTCTCGCCCTCCATGTCCCTTCCGGAGGCCACGCGGCGGTCGATTTTCTGGGGACTGTTTCTCTGCGCGATCTTCACCGCGGCCTCGGCGTACTCGGGCCTGAAGGTCGGGCAGGTCATGGAAGCCGCGATTCCCATCTCGATCCTCGCGATCGGGCTCGCGCGCGTCTACCACCGCCGCTCGAGTCTCCTGGAGAACGTGATCATCACGGGCGTCGGCGGCGTTTCGGGCTCCGTGGTCGCCGGCGCCATCTTCACGCTGCCGGCGCTCTACATCCTCAAGCTCGATCCGCATCCCTGGCAGACCATCTTCATCTGCCTGGCGGGCGGCTGTCTGGGTGTGCTGTTCCTGATTCCGCTCCGCCGCTACTTCGTGCGCGACATGCACGGGAAGTTTCCGTATCCCGAGGCGACCGCGATCACCGAGGTCCTGATCACCGGGGAGAAGGGCGGCTCGCAGGCGAAACTGCTCCTCGAGGCGACGGGCATCGCCGCCGTCTACGACTTTTTCGTGACGACGTTCCAGGTGTGGAAGGAGATGGTCGACTTCCAGTTCATTCCGGTCATGCGCGAGCTCGCCGACAAGTCGCGCCTCGTGCTCCGGTTCGACGCGATCGGGTTCATTCTGGGTCTGGGCTACGTCATGGGCCTGCGGGCCTCGACGTTGCTCTGCGCCGGTGGCGTACTCGCCAACTTCGTAATGGTGCCCATCATCTGGAAGATCGGTCAATACGTCCCATCGGCGGTCTACCCGGCGCCCATGCCGATCTCGGAGATGAACGCCGCGCTGATCTACCGGTGGTACGTGCGCTACATCGGCGTCGGCGCGATCGCCACGGCCGGCATCTTCGGAATCCTGAAGTCGCTGAAGATCGTGATCGGCTCGTTCTCGATCGCCGCGAAGGCGTTCAAGCACGGCGAGGGAGAGGGCCTCGAGCGGACCGACCGGGACATGGCGATCACGAAGATCTTGATCGGCGTCGTCGTCACATCGGTGGCGATCGCGATCTTCCTGGGCAATCTCAAAGCGCCCACTCTCGCTCTGATCATCGGGTTCCTGCTGACGCTGGTCTTCTCGTTCTTCTTCACGTCCGTCGCCGCCAACGCGATCGCCACAACGGCCCGAAATCCCGTCTCGGGCATGACGATGCTGACGATCATCGTTTCCTCCGTGATCCTGCTGGAGTTCGGCGTCTCGGGCCGCACCGGAATGTTTTTCGTGATGGCGATCGCCGGAATGGTCTGCACCGCGCTCTCGGTCTCGGGCCAGACGATCACGGACCTGAAGACCGGCTACTGGCTGGGGTCGACTCCCGCGGTCCAGGAGCGGGTGAAGTTCCTGGGCGTCATCTGCTCGGCGGTCGTCGTCGGGCTCACGATCGTGGCGCTTGCGAAGACTTACCAGTTCGGCGAGAGCGCTCCGGGAGATCCGCGCCCGGTGCTCGTCTCGCCGCAGGCCTCGATCATGAAGGCTCTGGTCGAGGGATTCATGAGCCGCCAGCCGGCGCCCCTGCTCCTGTTCGGGGTCGGAGCGGCCATCGCCGTGATCATGGAGATGCTGGCTGTGCCGGCGCTGATCGTGGCTCTGGGCATGTACCTGCCGCTCGAGCTCAACTCGCCCGCGCTCGTGGGCGGGATCATCTCCCACTACATCTCCAAGCGCTCCGAGCGCGTCGGCGGGCCGGCGGGCGCGTCGATGCGCGAACGCGCCGTGATCATCGCCTCGGGGTTGATGGCGGGTGGAGCTCTCGGCGGCGTCTTTGGCGCGGGGCTGCGGCTCTTCCCCTGGTATCGGGAGGACCAGATCAAAACGCCGTTCTACGACAACGATCCCGTATCGCAGCTCGTCAGCACAGCGGGCTTCGTCCTGCTGTGCCTCTACCTCTGGTTCGGCTCGATGAAGAAGGCGAGGACCGCGTGATGGACGCGCTCGCCGGCTCGACCGCGACGGCCATCCTCGGCATCGACACGCTCTGGGGCGGCGACGTGATGAATCCATCTGGCACGGGCCGCTTCATCGCCGACTCGTGGTTCTCGGGTGAGCCGCTGCCCGAGGCGTACACGCACCCGTCGGCAAAGAAAGTCCGCGAGTCCGGAGGCGTTTCGGCGAAGCAGCCGAACCGCGCCGCGATCGACGGGTACTTGAAGGTCGTGGACGTGAAGGGCGCAATCGACGCGATGGCGTCGGAAGGCCGCAAGCTCGGCGGACTCCGCGGCGCCTATTTCGACGGGCTCGGGATATCCCTGACCGTCATGTGGGACCTCGTCTTAGAGCTCCTCGGCCAGGGCCCTCCCGTTCCCTACGAGCGCTGCGTGATCGGCTCGACGGGCAAGCCGCCGGAGCCCTCGCACCCGGAGGAGAAGCGCGAGCGCGTCGCGGCCCTTCTCGCGAAGGCCGGACATCCGTCGGAGGACGGCGCCGGGCTGCTTTCGGCCGTGGACGCATGGCGCCGCGAGCGCCTGGTCCCGAAGAAGTCGATCTCCGCGATCGCCGACGGCTTCATCGCGCAGTGCGACGCCGGGACGTCGCGGTACCTCGCGCCGTATCTGCCCGCCGATCTGCGCGCCGTCCCGCGCGCGAACATGAAGTTCCTGCCGATCGCCGACGCGTGGTTCTCAGGCTCGATGAACTACCTCGGCCGCGCGCGCAAACCCGACGGCACGCCCGAGTACGAGGCGACCTACGAGATCAACGCGTCGCTGGACATCAGCGTCCCGGAGTTCATGCAGCTCGTCTCCCACGAGGTCGTGCCGGGGCACGTCACGACGTCGGCTCTGATCCAGGGCCTGTACATGCGCGGCCGCGTGGGGTTCGAGGGAACCGTCCTGACGATGAACTCGCGCGCGGCGGCGCTCTTCGAGGGCATCGCCAACAACGGCATCCTGATCGCGATGGGCGTGGACGAGCTCGAGGACCTGCCCGACGAGGATCTCCAGATCGGCGTGCTGCTCGCTCTCCTGCAGGACGACGCGAAGAACCAGTCGTCTTACCTGACCTGGAAAGAGGGCGCGGCGCAGAAGGACGTCGCCGCGACGCTCCGCCGGGATTGCCTGGTCTCCGAGGAGCGCGCCGACAAGCTCTCCGGCGCCTGGGGACGGCATCCGCTGCTCGGACGGATGTACCTGCCGGCCTACCGCGCCGGCACCGAGGCGGTGGCGGAGCTGCGCCGGAAATACCCGCCGGAGAAAGTCCTTCCGGCCCTGTACGGCTGCTCCGGGTTGGTCGACGTGGTCACCGTCCGCCAGGCGCTGGCAGCAGCGTAGCCGCCCCTAACTCGCGCGGGCAATGTGGCGAGGTCGGAGCGGTCGTCGCTCGTCGAAGCGCCAGAGACCGGCGCGCCGCGCGGCTTCGAAGGCGGCCTCGACCTCGGTGCCGTGGGGACGCCGGTCGATTCCGGAGTAGCGGACGCGGCCGTCGGCACCGGGAGTTCCGACGAGATGCTCCGGGCGGTATTGCGCCATGACGTTGAGATACGTGTCGGGCGAGAGGTCCCGCGCGAGCCAGTCGAAGATCGCCGCCGCCTCTTCCGTCTGGCCGGGCATGACGAGATGCCGGACGAGCACGCCTCGGCGCGCGAGACCGTCGGGCCCGAAGCGCAACGGCCCCACCTGCCGGTGCATCTCGGCGATCGCTTCCCGCGCGCGATCCGGATAGTCCCGTGCCCGGCACAGCGTGACGGCCGTCTCCGGCTTCCAGAACTTGAAGTCGGGCATGTAGATGTCCACGATCCCTTCGAGGAGGCGAAGCGAGGTGATCGCGTCGTAGGCGCTCGTGTTGTAGATGATCGGGAGTCGGAGTCCCATCGGGATCGCCGCCGCGACGGCCTCGATGACCTGCGGCGCGACGTGCTCGGGCGTGACGAAGTTGATGTTGTGGCAGCCCTGCTCCTGGAGTTCGAGCATCAGACTCGCGATCTCACGAGGGCCGCGCTCCTGGCCTTCCCGCTGCTGCGAGATGTCCCAGTTCTGACAGAACGCGCAACGCAGATTGCAGAGCCCGAAGAAGATCGTGCCCGAGCCGTTCCAGCCACGCAGGCAGTCCTCCTCGCCGAAGTGGGGGAAGGCGGAGGAGACGACCGCATAGCGGCCGGTGTTGCAGGCGCGCGTCTCGTTCTTCAGCCGGTTGACACCGCAATTGCGCGGGCAGGCATGACAGTCTTCGAGCTCGCGCAGGGCCGCCTCCACGCGCTCGGACATCCGCCCATCTCGCCAGAGCCGAAGGTAGGAAGGCTCGAAGTCCTCGAGGACGAAGCCGGTGCGCCCGGACACGACTCCCATGTTAACGCCGGCCAGTGTGCATAGATGTAAAGGGCGCACAATGGAGGCGTGCGATCCCCCGCACAAGCGTTCGGGGAATGGCTCGTCGGGCGCATCACGCGCCCCCGCGCCGAATACCGGCGCTATGTCTTCAACGATCCGGAGAAGCTCAAGAGCCGCATCCGCCCGGGCGACGTCGTCCTCGTGGACGGGGACCAGCGGGTGTCCCAGGTCGTCAAGTACCTCACGATGTCGCCCTGGTCGCACAGCGCGATCTACGTCGGAAGCCGGTTTCTCCGCGATCCGTCGCAGCGCGACGAGATCCGGAGGTTATTCGGAAAAGAAGCACGCTACCTCGTCGTCGAGGCCCTCGTGGACCGAGGTGTGGTGCTCTCGCCTCTGGTGAAGTACATCGATTTCAACATCCGTGTCTGCCGCCCCACGGGCCTCACACCGGTCCAGATCGAGACCGTGCTCGACGAAGTCGTCGCCCGGATGGGGTTCCACTACGACCGTCGGAACATCCTGGACCTCTTTCGCTACCTGATGCCTCTGCGCCTGATCCCGATGCGCCTGCGCGAGGATGCGCTCCACTTCGGCAGCGGCAAGGACACTGAGACGATCTGCTCATCCTTTCTGGCGGAGGCATTTTCGAAAGTCGGGCTGACGATCCTGCCGCTCCACATCCGCCGGCGCTCCGTCAAGCGCGGCCGACTGCGCGAGGCCGTCTTCGGACGCCCGACGCGGACGGCGTACAGCGGGTTCCTGAAGGCGCGCCACCCGAGCCTCTGCGTGCCGCAGGACTTCGACCTGTCGCCCTACTTCGACGTCGTGAAGTTCAACGCGCGGGCGCCGCTGAAGTTCCCGTACCAGCGCGAGGACTAGAGCCGGACGCCCCCCTCACCCTCGCCCTTATCGCCGTGCTTCGCACGGCGTTCCCTACTGCCGCGGGTCTGCCTTCGGTGGTCGGGTCCCCCCGCCGGGGGGAGAGGGAATGAGCTTGATCGCGATCTCGGGCGGTCTGCGAAGTGTCTGATAGACCACGCAGTAGCGCTCGGTCAGGCGCTGGAGGTCGGCGAGCTGCTCCTCGGAGGCGTCGGTGTCGAGATCGAAGCGCAGGCGGATCGACTGGAAGCCGACGGGCACCTCTTTCGAGACACCCAGCGTGCCGCGGAAATCCAGGTCACCCGCCGCCTCGACGCGGCCGTCGCGGATCTGGATCCCGAGCGCGGTTGCTACGGCGGCCATCGTTACGCCCGCGCACGCGGCGAGGGCTTCGAGGAGCATGTCGCCGGAGCACGCGGCCACACCGTCTCCCCCTGTCGCGGGGTGAAGCCCTGCGGCGACGAGCGCCTTGCCCGTCTCGACCTTGCAGGTGACGTTCTCGCCGATCCGGCCACGCGCCTTCAGCGTCACGAGCGCGGCCCCGGGTTTCTCCCGATAGCGCTCCTTCAGCGGACTCTGCAGCGCGCGAAGCTCGTCGGCGTTCATGACGCCATCCTACCCGGCCCGGTTCGGGCCTCTAGACGCGGTCGAGCCGCCGGTCGTCCCAGGACACGGGGTCCTCGCGGGGCTCCAGATGCGTGAAGACGTGCGCCTGCGGAAGGGCCTCGCGCACCTTCGCTTCGATCTCCTCGCAGAGATCGTGTCCCTTCTGCACTGTCCAGTTTCCAGGAACGAGAACATGCATCGACACGAAGCGCCGCGTCCCGGCGCCCCGCGTCCACACGGCGTGGAAGAGAATCCCCTGATCCTGAAAGGGCGCGAGCGCCCGGGTCACTTCGCGGCGCTCGTCCTCGGGCAGGGAAGTGTCGAGCAGGCCGAGGCCCGTTTCACGGACGAGCTTCCAGCCGGTCCACACGATGTTGACCGCTACGGCGATGGCGATCAAAGGATCGAGGCGCAGCCATCCGGTCAGGGCGACGAGGCCGATGCCGACGACGACGCCGGCGGAGGTCCAGACATCCGTCAGCAGATGGTGGCCGTCGGCGCGCAGCGTGATGGACCGAAGCCGCTTTCCGGCGCGGAGCAACGTGACGGCCACGGCGCCGTTGATCGCCGACGCCGCGGCCGAGACGGCGATGCCGAGCCATGGAGCCTCGATGGGTTGGGGATTTCTCCAGCGCTTGATCGCCTCGAACACGATCCCGACCGCGGCCACGAGGATCAGGAATCCTTCCGCGCCGCTCGCGAAGTACTCGGCCTTCGTGTATCCGAACGCGTGGCTCTCGTCGGCGGGCTTCGCGGCGACGGTCAGCGCCCACAACGCGATCAGGGCGGCGACGAGGTTCACGACCGACTCGGCGGCGTCGGAGAGCAGGCCGACCGAGCCCGTGAGCCTCCACGCCGCGAGCTTCAACGCGATGGTGACGACGGCGGCCGCGATCGAGAGCCCGGCGTAGAAGCGCGGCGATCGGTCGGCCACGGCGGGATCTTATGACCGCGGGACCTTCGGATAGAGTCGCCGCCGTGAGTCGCAACGGCCGGCACGATCGCGCGGACCTGAAGCGGATCGCCCGAAAGGCGATGGTCGAGAAGGGCCTGGAGCCCGACTTTTCCCGAGATGCGCTCGCCGAGCTCGACGCAATCCGCGGACCCGCCTCGCCGGCCGGCGTTTCGAGCCTGCGGGACATGCGCGTGCGGCCGTGGATGTCGATCGACAACGACGACTCGCGGGATCTGGATCAGCTGACGCTGGCCGATCCCGACGCCAACGGCGCCACGCGGATCTACGTGGCCGTGGCGGACGTGGACTCTGTCGTCGCGAAGGGAACGGCGATCGACGCCCACGCGCGCAGGAACACGACGTCGGTCTACACGGCAGCCGAGATCTTTCCCATGCTGCCGGAGAGGCTGTCCACCGACCTGACGTCCTTGAACGAGGGGGTGGACCGGCTCGCGCTCGTCGTCGAGATGGACGTCGAGAAGGACGGGTCACTGGCACGCTCCGATATCTACCGCGCCCTCGTCCACAACCAGGCCCAGCTCGCCTACGACTCGGTATCGGTCGGACTGACCGGCGGCGAGTTCCCGGAAAAAGCGCAGAAGCTTTCGGAAGCGATCGAGCAGCTTCGCCTCCAGGACACGGTGGCCCAGGCGCTTCGCGGACGCCGGGAGGAAGAGGGTGCGCTCGACCTCGAAACCATCGAGCCCAAAGCCGTATTCGCCAACGACGAGATCGTGGACCTCGCGGTGCAGAAGAAGAACCGCGCCCGGCAGCTCATCGAAGACTTCATGATCGCGGCCAACGGCGTGACGGCGCGGTTTCTCGCGGCAAAGGGATTCGCGTCGCTCCGCCGCGTTGTCCGGTCGCCGGAGAGATGGCAGAAGATCGTGGCCGTCGCGGCCGAGCTCGGCGAACGCCTCCCCGCCGAGCCCGACAGCCGGGCGCTCGAGGCCTTCCTGCGCAAGCGCCGCAAGGCCGACCCGCTGCGGTTCCCGGATCTCTCCCTCGTGATCGTGAAACTGATGGGAGCGGGTGAGTACGTGGTCGAGCGCGCCGGCCAGGCGGCGATCGGCCACTTCGGCCTCGCGGTCCGCGACTACACGCACTCGACCGCGCCCAACCGCCGCTTTCCGGATCTCATCACGCAGCGCCTGCTCAAGGCCGCGCTCGCCGGCGAGCCGACGCCCTATCCTTCCGCCGAGCTGTCGCCTCTGGCGGCTCACTGCACGGAACAGGAAGACGATGCCGACAAGGTCGAGCGCCTGGTGCGAAAGGCCGCGGCGGCGCTCCTGCTCGACCCGAAGATCGGCCAGCGCTTCGACGGCGTCGTCACCGGGTCGTCGGAGAAGGGGACCTGGGTCCGCATCTTCGAGCCTCCGGCGGACGGAAAGCTCGTCCATGGCTTCGACGGCCTCGAGGTCGGCGACAAGCTGCGCGTCAAGCTCATCTCGACCGACGTCGAGCGCGGTTTCATCGACTTCGTGCGAGTGAACTGACCGAGATACCGTCTCAGGCGCCTCGAAGAGACCAGCCCAGCATGAAGAGACCCGAGGCCGCGATCCAGCTTCCCGCGACCCGAACGGCGATCCTCGCCCAGGGTGCGCGAAGGGAGCTCGTCAGCGCCGCGAGGAAGGCCACGACGATGAAGACGCCGCACACCGTCCCGAGAACGGTGACGAAGGTCGAAGAGTGCGATTTCGCGAGCTCCATCCCGGTCCATGCGCCGTTCCAGAGACCGAGGCCCGCGGCGAGGGCCGCCACGGAGACGTAGGGAAGGGCTCGATCGGCCGCCACGAGCGCTCCCAGCCCGAGCGTGAGCAGCGCGGCGACCGCGGGTAGTGCCGCCCGCGGTGGAATCATTCGTCCTGCGAGGCTGCCCAGGAGCCACGCCGCCGGCAGCACGAAGAGCGCCGCGCGCCCGAACCGCGGCCCGCGCATGCCGGCGAGGAGAGAAAGCGCTACGACCGGAAGGAGCTCCTCGGGCGTGAGGAAGAGATGGAGCAGCCCGTCGTAGAACGGCCCGAGCCCGGTGTTCATCAAGTGCGCGAGGAACATCGCCGGCCCCTACGTCAACGCCTGCCAGAGAAACGTGAGGCCGGCCAGAGCGATGACGGCGCCCGAGACGCGCAGCGCCGTTTTTCCGGCGGGCCAGCGGTGGATGAGTCCGATCGCGATTCCGGTGGCGTGCAGGAGGCCCGTCGCGATCACGAAACCGATCGAGTAGAGAATGGCGCTCGCGTTTGCCGGAAGCTCGGTGCCGTGGGCGTGTCCGTGGAAGATGGCGAAGAACCCGACCAGGACCGCCGCGATCCCGAGCTTCGGCCGGGCCTCGAAGAGAACGGCGGCTCCGAGCCCGATCGCCGAGAGCGCGATGCCGATCTCGATGCCGGGGATCTTCACTCCGACCAGACCCAGCGTTCCGCCGAAGGCCATGACGATCGGAAACGTCACAGGCAGGAGCCATATCGCGGGCGGCCCGAGCTGCGCGCCCCAGAGTCCCACCGCGATCATCGCGACGATGTGGTCGATACCCGAGACGGGATGGCGGAGGCCGGCCAGGAATCCCGAAGCTTCGCCTCCCGCCTGGTGTGCGAGCGCCGCGCCGGGACGAAGGAGCCAAGCCACCGTCGCGAGCGCGCCGATCCGCGCGGCGAGCTCGCGGGGACGGGTCACCGGGTCCATCCCAGCATGATCGCGGTGCGCTGGATCGTCCAGAACGCGCCCAGGGTTCCGACCGTGTAGCCCGGCAGGGCCTCGACCCATCGCGGCCAGCGAACCTGGAGCTGACGGAAGGAGCGCTCGAGCAGCACGACCAGCACCACAAACGCGATCTGCCCGACCTCGACGCCGACGTTGAACCCCAGCAGCGCGAGCGGAAGGTCTTTGTGCGGCAGACCGGCGCCCGTCAGCGCCGACGCGAACCCGAATCCGTGGATCAATCCGAAGGCGAACGCCACGACCCAGGGGTGACGGATCGTGAAGCTCGTCTCGCCGCGCCATGACCGGACGATCTCGGGCCCGAGAAAGAAGATCGACAGCGCAATGGCCGCGTTCAACGGCAGGATCGGAGCGTCGGCCCACCCGAACGCCGCGATCGCGAGCGTGAGGCTGTGCGCCACGGTGAAAGCGGTGATCGTCTTGATCAACGTCCAGCGGTCCCGGACGATCAAGAGCAGCCCGAGGACGAAAAGCAGGTGGTCGAGCCCGAAGGCAATGTGGCGGATGCCCTGGACGAGATACGTGCCGAGAAGCCCCGCGGCGCTCTGCGCGGCCGCGATCTCGACCCAGGGCTGCGAGGGGCGGACGATTGTCGTCCACTTGCGGCCGTCCTGCATTTCGACACGGACCAGGACGTCCGTGATCGTGGCCTGCAGACCCGGAAACTCAATGCGCTGCCCCGCGAGGCCTCCGGCGGATTCGATCGAGTGTCGCTCGAGAAGCGAATCCGTCAGCTCCTGCACGGTGGGTTCTTTGAGGTTCTTTACTCCCTCGGGAAGCCGCAGGGCAACGGGGAGCCGCATGCCCGACAGCACCGGCGTTCGCCACAGGATTTCGAAGCGGTTCGGCGCGGTCTCCTTGATCTCGAGATAGGCGGGACGCGCCTCGTGCGCGAGGGCGGCCGCGGGCGAAAGGACGGCGAGAAGAATCCACGCGAAGCGCGTGATCCTCCTGCCGAAGACGGTCACGGCTTGCCCGGAGCGGCCGGCTCCGCGGGAGGCGCCGGCAGGAGAATCTCGTACTTTGCGCGCGTCGCCTTGTAGGCCTTGTCCCAGGCCTCGGCCTTTTGCGCGGCCAACCACGCGGTCTTCACGTCCGGCTCGACTTCTTCGAAGGAAGAGGTGCGCTCCGGAATGAGCGAGTCGATGAACACCAGATGCCAGCCGTATCCCGACTCGATCGGGCCCGCCCACGCTCCCGGTCTCTGCTCGAAAAGCGCCTTCGCGAACGGCGGGCCGAAGTCCTTGGCGACCTGGTCGGGAGTGCGGTCGGCCATGTAGTCAGGGAACATGAACGAGTCGCCCAGAGTCGCCGCTCCCGGCCAGGTCGCGGGCTTGCCCGAGAGTTTTGCCGCCGCCTTCGCGGCGTCTTCCTTCGCGTGCGGGCCGCGGCGATCGGGCGAGAAGTAGATCGTTCGGAACGAGACTCGCGCCGGCTGATCGAAGAGCGACGCGTTCTTGTCGAACCAGGCCTTCAGCTCCTCGGACGTGGGTTCGTGGGCGCTCGCGACGTCTTCGGCCAGGAACTCCATCTTCTGCGCCATCCGGCGCCGGACGATCGTGTCGTCCTTGTCCAGGCCCATCGCGAGCGCCTCGCGATAGAGAATCTCTTCGCGGATGCGAGTCTCCAGGAGAGCCGAGAGCTCCTCCGCGGTCGGAGGACGCCGCCACTGGGACGCGAAGCCGATCTGGAGCTGGCGAAGGTCGTCGAGCGTCAGCGCGATCTGGTAGGACGGCGCATTCTTCGGTCGACCGCGGTTCGTCAGTCCATAGACGGCGAAGAGCACGAGGCCGAGTAGGAGGAAGTGGACGAGCGGCTCGCGCAGCCAGCGGCGGACGAACCCGGCGCGCCTCCGGCTTTCGACCGGAGTAGCGGGTTGCGGAAGAGCGGGCGCGGTGCTCACCGAGGACAGGGGCTCATTGGAGGGGGCTGAGCTCCTCCACGGCCGGGATGATCTGGTAGTTGGCGTACCCGAACTCGTTCGAGCGGGCGGCGATGTACTTGTCGCCCACCTTGTAGACCTTGACCTCGAGCGGGGTGCCAACGAGCTCCGTGACGATCGTCCCGTTGACGATGTTGTACGTCCGGGAGCTGCCGAGGTAGCCGCCTGTCGCGGCGTCGCCGGTCAGGCTTTGCAGGGTCGTCTTCTTGTCGACGTAGCGCAGCTGCATCTGGCCCTGGTTCTTCGGGAACTGTTGCGTGACCCAGCCGGGCTGCGCGGGAGTGAGGCTCTTGTCGATGTCCGCGCCCTTGCCGAGCTCGCCGTAGATGATCATGTACTTGTCGCCGGTGACGTTGTTCTGGAGCCAGACCGACTTCTTTTCGACGAGCGCCTTGAGCTCGTCGTCGGCGAGCGGCTTCACGCCCTGCTTTTCGAGGTCCGCCACAGTAACGCCGGGCTTCGCGGCCTTGCGCGCTTCGGCCGTCGGCGTGTACCAGATCGGCGAAGTCCACGCGCGCTCCTGGATCGTCGCCGAGACGACGTCGGGAGGCGCGATGCCGAGCTCTTTGGCCTGGATCGTCGTCCAGCGCGGCGTCGGAATCTCGAGGACGCGCGCGTAGTAGAAGGCGTGCAGGCTCGGATCGAACTCGGGATCAGTCCAGACGGTCTTGAGCTCCACCGAGCCGATCGTGTTGGTGTAGGTCGCGTTCTCGATGTCCACCGTGCTGCCGATCGGCGGAACGATCCCGGTCCACTTGTTCGGCTTCCGGTCACCGGCCCAGACGACGTCATAGATCTTCTCGAAGCTCTGTCCCTGCTTGGACCAGCCCTTGACGATCTGGATGCGGTCGAGGTTGCCGGAGGTCGGGTCCTTGGCTGCCCAGACCAGGAACGTCGGGGCCTTTCCCGCGGCCGGAGGCAGATCGGCGCCCATGGGGACGCCCTTGGCGTAGCCGCTCTTGACCCAGCCTTTGTCAGTGAGCATGTCCGCCGTGTAGCTCCATCCGCCGAACAGCCGCACTTTGATGTGAGGGCCGCTGACGGCGAACGTTTCCTTGCGCTTCATGGCTTCGAAGATCGAGGTGCGCGTGTTCTCCTCGGCCCAGACGCCGGTCAGGCCGCCGGTGCCTTCCGTGCGGGCGTCGAAGATCCCGCCGACCAGGCTTCCCGACATCCGCACCTGGGGCGTGCCGTCGGTGAAGGAGTGGCCGCCGAAGTAGTTGTTCTGGCGGTAGGGAACGGCAGTGTTGTGCGAGTCCGACGCGGCGCCGAACCCGAACTTGTACGGGTTGTAGCCCTTCGCGTCCTCCATCGCGATGCCGTCCTTCAAAGCCTGGCGCGCGTAGCTACCGACGATGTGCGGAATGCGGCCGGGAGGATTGCCGAGCAGGACCGACATGATCTCGAACCCCGAAAACTCGTCGTTGGGAGAGAGCGTGGGGTGTGTCTCGGACGTGCCCTTCAACTGCTTGATCTCGATCAGCGGCTCGTTGCGCGTCCGCGACGAGGCGTAGGCGGCGTCGATCGGCCGGCCCTTCGTGTCCACGTCGATCGGAAACATGCGGCCGTCGGAGAGGTTGGCGTTGTGCGAGATCGCCAGCAGCTCGTTGCCCGTTTTGCGCTGGCCGTCCATCCAATCCCAGAGGTCGCCGGGATGAATCGACTGGAGCGAGCTGAACGGCATCGTCGGCACCTTGCCGCAGTCCTTGAAGAAGATGTTGCGGTGCAGGTTCATCGAGTTCGGCGCCGAAGTCCACTCGTAGGAGCAGAACGTCGTGAACCTGCCGGGCTGGTTGGCCTCGTTGGCCATGCCGATGTTCTTCTTCCAGACCGATTCGGCGATGGCGGGCGCCATGAGGGCCGGGATGGGCTTTCCTCCGCCGATCAGGTTGTTGATGGCGTAGAGAGCCACGCGCGTCATCTCCTCCTTGGTCTTCGCCTTGAGGATCAAGGGTTGGGCCTCGGGCAGCTTGCTGATCGGAGAGCCGGGTATGTTCGCCTCCTGAATCACGCCGACGTACTCGGAGTGGTCGGTGACGCCCGCCCAGTCGAGCGGAGTGTCGATCTTGACGTCGAAGCCGAGCGGGTGCTTGATCGGCTGGCCTTTGAAGTACTTGTAGGCGTCGGCGGGCGTGTTGGTCAGATTTCCGATGGTCCACGCGTCGAGCGACCAGCTCGTGTGGACGTGGGTTTCGCCGAAATAGGCGTTCTTGTCGGGGTTGGGCTGGGCGGAGGCCGGGATTGCGGCGAACACCGTGAAGCCCAGGCAGAGACAGAGGACCGCGACAACGCGTCGAGTAGTCAAGTGGTTCCTCCTCCGTTTTTTGGGACGAGACTGGCGAGACTGATCAGATCATCGCGCCGGAGGGCCGGTCAAGGTCGGCCCGGAACCCTTTCTCGCCCTGATCCGCTTTGGTAGATTCCCCTGCCTTGTGCGACGAAAGACCCGTTACGGGAGGGCAGAATGGCGAGAAGGATCCCCGGCCTCGCGGCCGCGGCCTGTATGGCGACGGTCGGTCTCGCCGTGAGCGTTGACATGGCGACGGCTCAGACCGCATCGCAGCCGCCGACGGCCGAGGAAGCGACGAAGTTCGTCGACGAGGCCGAGCAGAAGCTCCTGAAGCTCTGGATCGACGCGCAGCGGGCGGACTGGGTCAAGTCCACCTTCATCACCGACGACACCGAGATCCTGGCCGCGCAGGCCAACGAGAAGGCGATCACGGCCGGAGTGGAGTACGCCAAGCAGGCGACCCGTTTCGACAGCCTGAAGCTGCCCGACGTCACGGCCCGCAAGCTCAAGCTCCTCAAGCTCGCTCTGACCGTGGCGACACCGTCGGATCCGGCCGAGGCGGCCGAGCTGACGCGCGTCTCCGCGGCGATGGAAGGCATGTACGGCAAGGGAAAGTACTGCCGGACGAAGGATCAGTGCCTGGACCTCGAGGAGATCACCAAGATCATGACGACCTCGCGCGACGCGAAGGAGCTCCTCGACGTCTGGGCCGGCTGGCACACGATCGCGCCGCCGATCAAGCCGCTCTTCCAGCGCTACGTCGAGCTGGCCAACAAGGGCGCGAAGGAGCTCGGCTACAAGGACGCCGGCGCGATGTGGCGGTCCAAGTACGACATGCCGCCCGACGCCTTCGCCAAGGAAGTCGACCGTCTCTGGGAACAGGTCCGGCCGCTCTACGTCTCGCTCCACGCCTACGTGCGTTGGAAGCTGCGCCAGAAGTACGGCGACGCGGTGCCGGCCAACGGGCCGATCCCGGCGCACCTGCTCGGCAACATGTGGGCGCAGACCTGGGACAACGTCTACCCGCTCGTGGCCCCGAAGGATGCCGACCCGGGCTACGACCTGACGCAGATCCTGAAGTCGCGGAATACGAACCCGACGCAGATGATCAAGTACGGCGAGGGGTTCTTCTCCTCGCTGGGCTTCGACCCGCTCCCGAAGACTTTCTGGGAGCGGTCCATGATGACCAAGCCGAAGGACCGCGAGGTCGTCTGCCACGCGAGCGCGTGGGACATCGACTACGACCAGGACCTGCGGATCAAGATGTGCATCGACATCACCGGGGAAGACTTCACGACGATCCACCACGAGCTCGGCCACAACTACTATCAGCGTGCCTACCGGCAGCAGCCGCCGCTCTTCCGTGACAGCGCCAACGACGGATTCCACGAGGCGATCGGCGACACCATCGCGCTGTCGGTGACGCCGGAGTATCTCGTCCAGCTGGGTCTGCTGCCGTCGGCGCCGGACCCGTCCAAGGACATCGGATTGCTCCTGAACAAGGCGCTGGAAAAGATCGCGTTCCTGCCCTTCGGCCTCATGATCGACCAGTGGAGGTGGAAGGTCTTTTCGGGAGAGATTCCGCCGAGCCAGTACAACAAGGCCTGGTGGGACCTGCGCCTGAAATATCAGGGGATCGCTCCGCCCGTGGCGCGGAGCGAATCGGACTTCGATCCGGGCGCCAAGTATCACGTGCCGGCGGGTGTTCCCTACACGCGCTACTTTCTGGCGGACATCCTGCAGTTCCAGTTCCACCGCGCGCTGACGAAGACCACCGGCTGCACGAAGGCGTTGAACCGGTGCTCGATCTACGGCAACAAGGCGGCGGGCAAGCGGCTCGCCGACACCTTGGCGATGGGGCAGTCGCGTCCATGGCCGGACGCGCTGGAGACGCTGACCGGACAGCGCGAGATGGACGCCTCGGCGATTCGCGACTACTTCGCGCCTCTCCAGAAGTGGCTCGACGAGCAGAACAAGGGCAAGCCGATCGGATGGTGAGGCAGCGCTAGTACCGCAGCCGAAGCAGCGTCGCCTTGCCGTCCTTCTTCGGCACGACGACGAAGAGGTTGTCGTACTCGTCGCTGGCGATCGCGACTTTTTCCTCGCATCCGAGAGACTCGAGCAACGCCGGCACCGAGTTGCTGTGGCCGACGACGAGGACGACGTCGCCGGCGTTGTCCTTTCGCAGCGTCTCCACCAGCGCCGGCGGCGCGCCGTAGATCCGGACCTTCTGGCCCAGGGCGTCGGCCAGGGGCTTCGCCGTTCCGATCGTCCGCTCGGTGTCCGTCGAGTAAATCGCGGCGATCCCGGAACCCCGAAGCATCGAGGCCAGGCGCGCGGCGCGTGCCTTTCCGGCATCGGTCAGGCGCTCGTCCTGTTCCGAAAACTTCTCGGCGTGCCGCACGACGAAGACCGCCGTCTGCGCCCTCGCCGTCGCGGCCGCCAGGAACGCCACCAGGAGAACCACCGTTCGCCGTCTCATGCTCGGACCCTCCGTGCTAACATTCGTGCTTCCAAACGGATGCTCTCACTTCTTCGACTCGGCGCGCCCTCGCCTCGCCCGAGTCACGGATTCCTGGCATCCGCGGTTGCCGCAATCCTGTGCTTCGGCTCGGCGCGAAGCCTCCACGGCGATGAGCCGAAGTCGGACCCGCTGCAAGATTGGGCGGTGCAGGAGGGCTATTCACTGAGGATCGCCGCCCGGGGATTCTCTTTTCCGACGAGCATCGCTGTCGTCCCGCACCCGGCCCCGGATCCCAAGGCGCCCCGGATGTTCGTCACTGAGCTTCGCGGAACGATCAAGGCGGTCGCCAACGACTGGAGCGTTTCCGACTTCGCGCGCATCGAAACCTTCAAGCCCGAGGTCGAGTGGCCCGACGACCGCGGGGAGGCGGGCATGGCGGGCGTGTGCCTCGCACCGGATCAGGGTCAGGTCTTCGTGACCTACGCCTACCGCGACAAGATGGGCATCCTCCGCAACGGCGTCAGCCGATTCTCCGCGAAGCCCGGCACGTTCGAAGGCGCCGCCTTCGGGCGCGAGGACTACCTCGATCTCTTCCGGAGCGACGCGTCAGCGTTCTCGCACCAGATCGGGAACTGTTTCGTGAAGGGGGACAGCGTCTTCATCAGCGTCGGAGACGGCGGTGATCCCGCGGCCTCCCGCTCGCTCGAGAAGAGCCTCGGCAAGATGCTGCGGACGACGCTCGACGGCAAGCCGTATCCGGGCAATGCCTTCTCCGCGCAGGGCGGGAAGGCCGCCTACGTGTACGCGTACGGCCTGCGCAATGCCTTCGGCCTGGCGGTCGTCGGCGACCGGGTCTTCGCCTCCGAGAACGGCGTGGATCTGGATCGGTTCCTCGAGGTCCGCTCGGGGACAGACTACGGATGGGACGGGAGCGACGGCTCGATCGCCGCCAACGCGATCGCGGTCTTCACGCCCACGATCTGCCCGGTCCAGGTGGCCTACGCGCCGGCGGACCAGGACGTGCTCGCGCCCAGGCCGGAAGCGCGATTCTTGATCGCCGTTTCGGACGCCAACGCCGGCGAGAACCGGCCGGGCGTGTTCATGCTCGACTACGACCTGACCAAGAACATGGTCCTCGGCAGCCCCGGGTTTCTCGTCAAGTTCGAGAGCAAACAGCCGGGCCAGGCGGTCGTGGGTCTCGCGCTCGCGTCGGACGGCCTGTACTTCACGCCGATCATGCCCGTCGGAGGCTCGGGCGTGCTCATGGCCACGCGGTACGATCCGAGCCACGCGCACTCGCGCATCATCGGCCGTGGAGCGGGTCCCGCCGCGCTGATCACGACTTACGGATGCCTGAAGTGCCACTCCCGGGACGGGAGGGGAGGCACGCAAGGGCCGGCGCTCGACCGAAACTCCCTGGTGACTCGCGTCCAGAGCCGCGTGCTCCATCCTGATTACGGCAAGCTGATCGCACAGCTCGACGCGATCCCCGACAAGACGGTCCAGGAGGGCGCCCCGGCCCGGAAAGAGGTACTCGCCGCGACGGATCCCGACGAGCGGATCCGCCTCTGGGTCGTCAATCGCCTCCTCTACCCGAAGTTCGACGCGCCCAATGCCCAGATGCCGAGCCTCAAGCTGACGCGTGAGCAGGCGGACTCGATCACCGCGTATCTGATCGGTCGGGAGCCGAAGGGAAAGCGTTACCTCGAGCTGGCCCGTGACGTCTTGTCGAGTCGTCGGTTCCTGGCCGGCGTCGTTCTCGGCCTGCTGTTCGGCGGCGGCTTCGCCGCCGTCGTGGCCGCCCGAGCCCGGAAGCGCGCCACCTAGTCAACCTTCCTCGCCCTCCAAAACGAAACGCCTCCCCCGGTCGTCTAAGCCACCGGATCATGGCTTTTTCGCTGATCGCGGAGGCGGGTGTAGTCTGGATCCGATCGTTCGCATCGCACAGAGCACAAAGGAGTTCGCACTGTCAGGCACCGACTCCCGACCCGGCGAAGAAGCGGCGGCCTCGGAGCTCGCTTCAGGCAGTCTGCCGGCCTTCGAGCGGCTCTTTCAGGCACACGGGGAGCGCATGAAATCGATCGCGGCCAACATTCTCGGAAGCGTCGCCGACGCCGAGGACGCCGTTCAGGAGACGTTCCTGAAGGTGTATCGCGGCGCTTCCGGATTCCGCGGTGGCGCCTCCCCGACGACATGGATCTACCGGATCCTCGTCAACACCTGCTACGACCAGATTCGCCGCCGGACGCGCCGCGCCGAGGCGCCGCTTCCGGCAAAGGTCGCGCTCGCCTCGTCGGGGGAGACGGATCATCCTCTGCGTCTCGCGCTCGAGGCGGAGCTCCGGAGGCTGCCGGCGAGCGAGCGTGCGGCGTTTCTGCTGTGCGAGGTCGAGGGATTCACGCATCGAGAGGCGGCCGAGATCCTCGACGTTCCCGAAGCGACGTCGCGGACGTTTCTCTTCCGCGCACGGCGCCGCCTTCAGGAGAGTCTGCGCGCGACCGGCGCCTTTGCGCCGGCGGAGGCTTCCTCGTGAAGTCCGGTTGCCGCGATCTCGAGAAGGCGCTGCGGGGCGACGCTCCCGAGCTGCGCACCGCCTTCGAAGAGCACGCGGCTTCCTGCCCCGCGTGCGCGCGGGAGCTCGCCGAGTGGGCGCAGATCTCGGCGGCCGGCCCCGCGCTGAAGAAGCGCTGGGCCTCGCCGGAGCTCTGGCCGGCGATCCGCCAGCAGCTCGCCGAGCAGTCGCAGCGCCCGCGGGTTTCGCGCGCGGGCTTCTTCTCCCGGGCGCTGCCGGGCTTCGCGATCGCCTCGCTGTTCGTTCTGGCGTCGGCGGGCCTCTGGGTCTTCCGCAACAGCCGCGGCCGCGAGCCTCTGACCAGCTCCTGGCAGACCACGAAGGACCCTCTCCTGACCGAGCGCGCGGTCGACGAGGTCGAAGCCGCCGAAAAGCAATACCTGGATTCGATCGACAAGCTCTCGAAGCTCGCCGAGCCGCGCCTGGCGTCGGCGACGTCGCCCGTGATGCTCAACTACCGGGAGAAGCTCGCGCTGCTCGACTCCGCGATCGCGGACCTGAAGTCGGGCATCGAAGAGAACCGGTTCAACACGCACCTGCGCAGGGAACTGCTCGCGATGTACCGCGAAAAACAGCAGACCCTGCAAAACCTGATGAAAGAGGTCCCATCATGATTCGTTCTCGCGTTTCCATCGCCAGGGCCGTCCTCGCGGCTCTCCTCCTGGCAGCTCCTCCCGCGCGCGCCGAGCGCGACCCTCGCTCGGACTTCGACCGGGACTTCTCGCGCACGCTCCCGGTCAAGGCGGGCGAGAGGCTCGACATCGAGCACAGCCAGGGCGCGATCCGCATCACCACGCACAAGCTCCCCGAGATCCAGGTCAAGGCGCACATCTCGGTGTCCTCCTCCGACACCGAAGGCGCCCAGAAGTTCGGCGAGGGCATCGCCGTCTCGGTCGAGGACACCGGAGGCGCGATCGTGGTGCGGACGCGCTATCCCGAGAAGAAGTGGCACTTCACCGGGTCCGGGCACGTCTCGTACGCCGTGGACTTCGACATCGTCGCGCCCGAGACCATGCCCGTGACGGCGAGCAACCGATTCGGCGACGTGACGATCGACGGCGTGAAGGCCGATACGACCGTGTCCAACGCGAACGGCAAGGTTGCCGTCCACGACGGCAAGGGCATGTCCCGGATCGACACGAGCTTCGGCGCGATCGAGCTTCTGCGCCACGCGGGACCGGCGGACGTGACCGGCGCCAACGGCTCGATTCTCTTGACCGACGTCGGCGGACCCGCCACGATCCGCAACCGTTTCGGGAGCATCGTGGCCAAGAACATCCAGGGAGCGACCCAGATCTCCGGAGGAAACGGCAGCGTCGAGGCCCGGGACGTCACCGGCAACCTGAACGTCACGAACTCGTTCGGAACGGTAGAAGCCACGGGGGTCACAGGCGACGTGTCGATCAACAACAACAACGGCGCGGTGACGGTCGAGAACGTCTCCGGCTCGGCGGAGCTCGAAGGCTCCTTCGGGAAGATCCGCGCGTCGAAGGTCAAGAAGGGACTGCGCGTCCGTTCTCAGAACGGCGAGGTCTCCGCCGTCGACGTCGGCGGGTCGGCGAACCTCCGCACGAGCTTCGGCCAGGCCGAGGCCGACCGGATCCAGGGCGACCTCACGGCGGAGAACGCGAATGGCGGCGTCCGAGCGTCGGCGATCCAGGGCGCCGCGAACATCCGGACCTCGTTCTCACAGGTCCTCGTCAACGGCGTCGGCGGGAGAGTCGACGTGGACAACTCGAACGGATCGATCGAGGTTCAGGTCACGCCGGGGAAAGCCGGCGCCTGCGCTCCGGTTTCGCTGAAGACCTCGTTCGGTCCCATCCGCGTGTTCCTCCCGGATGGAGGAGGCTACGCGGTGGACGCCCGGACGTCCTTCGGCAAGATCCGCAGCGAGCTGCCCCTGACGACCTCGGGCACGTTCACGACCGAGGCGCTCCAGGGAAAGATCGGCGACGGTAAGTGCCCGCTCACCTTGAGCAACTCCAACGGGAACATCGATATCCAGAAGGCGAAATAAGACACCCCCTCACGCCTGCCCGATACCGCCGTGCTCCGCACGGCGTTCCCTACTGCCGAGGGTCTGCCTTCGGTGGTCGGGTCCCCCTGAAGGGGGAGAGGGAGACTTTCAGGCCGTTCCGTCTCTTAGAGGTTCCCTCGCCCCCCGAAGTGGGGGAGAGGGACAGGGTGAGGGGGCCTACGGCTTGTCGTAGTCGCGGTACCGCGGCTCGGCTTCCAGGTGGACGGGGGACATGAACTTCCAGGCCCAGTCGTTGATCTCCTTGGAACGCCTCCGGTAGTTGTGGTCGTGGCCGGCGATCTCGTCCACGGCGACCGGAAAGCCGCGGGCCTTGAGCGCTTCGGCCACGGGCCGGACGAGCGAGAGAGGGAAGAGCGGATCCTTCGTGCCGATCACGATCCCGATCGGGATCTTCCGGTCGGCGTAGTCGAAGATCTTGTAGTAGGCGGGCTCGATCGCGCCGGCGGACATGACCGCCGCGGCGAAGTACTCGGATTCGAGCGTCGCCAGCTGCAGACCGTAGACGGCGCCCGCGGAGTGTCCGAACAGGTAGATGCGGCGGCCGTCGATCGGGTACTTCGCGCGGACCTCCTCGGCGACGTCGTGCACGAACTTCGGCCCGTCCTCGGTCGGATCCCAGCGCGCCGACTCGATGGAGTTGGGTCCCGCGACGACGATGCCTTCCTTGTCTGCGAGATCCTTCCACGCTTGCGGGAAGGTGCTGCCGACTCCGCCCGAGCCGTGCAGTGTGACGAGGAGAGGCGCGGGGTGCTCGGCGGAGATTCCGGGCGGCACGTAGAGGTAGTACTCGCGCTGCTTCCCGCGCGAGGTGATCGTGTGCTTTTCGACCTCCGTACCGCGCACCGCGCCGGCGGCGGCGAGCACCGCGGCGACGAAGAGGAAACTCTTTCTCACCATCGGTGGTACGCGGGATGTCCCGGCTTGACCGCGACGAACGTGCCGCGGCAGGTCGCCGTGACCTTGCCGCCGGACTCGAGCGTCGCGTCCACGACCGCGCGGTCCTCCGTCGCCTCGACCACGCGCGACGTCACCTTGACGGGCTGGTCGATCGGTGTCGGCCGCTTGAGCTGGACGTGGAAGTCCGCCGTGACGGTGCACGGAGGCGCGTCGGCGCCGCTCTGCTTCATGAGATGGTAGGCGGCCGCCCAGTTGCTGTTGCAGTCGAGCAGCGCCCCGCAGATGCCTCCGTTCAGGATCCCTTCGAACGCGACGTGGTGCGGCTGAGGCCTCCACTCCGCGACGACGGTGTCGCCGTCGGGAAAGCTCTTGATACGTAGACCCTGGTCGTTTGCGGGACCGCAGCCGAAGCAGCGATTGTTCGGCGCGTACGTGTCCTGGAGACTCTTCACAGGTCGGCTATCTTAGCGACTCCCCAGGCACGGCGCGGCCGTGGCGAAGGCGGGCTCGAGCGTGAAAAGCGTCTTGAGGTAGTCGTCCTTCCAGCAGGGCCGTTCGTCATCCAGCCAGAGCGCTTCGCCCGCGCCGTAGGAATAGAAAATCAGCCGCTTCCTTCGCGCGAGGTCGCCTTTCTCGAGGTCGCGGAGAACGTCCTCGCGAAGCGCCGCCGCGGCCTTCGCATAGGGTACGAAGTCGGGCAGAGCACGGAACGCGGCGCTCGGCTCGAACGCCGCTGCCTTCTCCGCCATTCGGATCTCGGTGTACCGCGCCACGCCTTCTTTCCAGACCTGGAAGTCGAGATAGCGGCGCGCGTCCTCGGCCAGACCCGTTCGCAGTTTCTCTCTCGCGGCTCGATAGCCCACGCGGTCGCCGCCCTGCAATCGGGTCTGCAGCGCCTTCGCCGCGGCCGTGAACGACGCGTCCACCGCGGGCGCGTCGTACGGGAACGGAAAATTCAGCATCCACATCCCGGTGGTGTCGCCTCCGGAGAGATTCAGGGCCTGCGCCTTCTCGTAGAACCCGGGTTGCGAATCCTGGAGCTGGTGGAAGTGTTCGTGCAGGACCTTCAGGACCCAGTCCGTGGACGACATGACGTTGGTGTTCTGCCGCTGACCGACGACGATCGTGGAGACGCCTTCGACCGGAAACGTCGCGAGAAAGTCGGTCGAGAACGTCCGGGGCCGGGCGAACACGTCCGCTCCGAGAAGGTCGTCCCTTCCCAGATTCCGTGCGTCTGCCGGCGGATGCGGGTGGCCGATGAAGAACTCCCGCTCCCCGGTCACCAGGACGACCGCGAACGGCGCCCCGCTCCAGCCCGGCCAGACCGAATCCCCGGCCTCTCGCGCCAGGCGAAACGCCTCCGCGAGCCGCGTGCGATCCGCCTCGGGGACGCCATCGGGTGCGGGGGCGAAGAGCAGCGAGAGCAGTAGCGCGGCCGTCGGCATTTTCGGATCTCCTTTAATCGGTCCTTAGAGACGCCCGAATCGCTTCCGGGTTCCGGAACGACCCGGTAGAGAATAGGGTTAGAGAATAGGATCGGAGGCTTCATGGGCACCGTGGAAGCGACGAAGACCGAGGAGCGGGCGGAGAAGACGGAGGGTCGGCGCGACGCACTCTCCATCACGGATCAGCGCACCGGAAAGGTTTACGAGGTTCCGATCGTCAACGGAACGGTCCGCGCTCTGGACCTGCGGCAGATCAAGACCGGGCCCGACGACTTCGGACTGATGGCCTACGACCCGGCGTTCCTGAATACGGCGTCGTGCACCAGCCGCATCACCTTCATCGACGGCGACAGGGGGATCCTTCGCTACCGCGGGTATCCAATCGAGGTCCTGGCGGAGAAGTGCACCTACCTCGAGGTCGCGTACCTGCTTCTCTACGGCGAGTTGCCGAACCGCAAGCAGTACGAAGAGTGGGTCCACGCCATCACGTACCACACGATGATCCACGAGAGCTTGAAGAAGGTCATGGACGCCTTCAACTACGATGCGCACCCCATGGGGATGTTGATCGCGACGGTGGCCGCGATGTCGACTTTCTATCCCGAGGCGCGCGACGTCCACGATCCCGCCATCCGGACCAAGCAGATTCATCGCCTCATCGCCAAGATGCCCACGATCGCGGCCTTCGCGTACAAGCATTCGATGGGGATGCCCTACGTCTATCCTTCGAATGCCCTGGACTACAGCGCGAACTTCCTGACCATGCTCTTCAAGACGCCGGCCGAGGACTACAAGCCCAACCCGGTCCTCGTCCGTGCGCTCGACGTCCTGTTCATCCTCCACGCCGACCACGAGCAGAACTGCGGCACCAACGCGATGCGCGGCATCGGCTCGGCGCACACGGATCCCTATTCGGCGGTGGCCGGCGCGGCCGCGGCGCTCTACGGTCCCCTGCACGGGGGCGCGAACGAGGAAGTCCTCAAGATGCTGGAGGAGATCGGGTCGGTCCAGCGCGTCCCGGAGTTCATCAAGGAGGTCAAGGAAGGCAAGGGCGAGAAGCGCCTGATGGGATTCGGCCACCGCGTCTACAAGAACTTCGACCCTCGGGCCAAGATCATCAAGCGGATGGCCGAGGAGGTCTTTCAGGTCACCGGTCGCAATCCGCTGCTCGACATCGCGCTCGAGCTCGAGCGCATCGCGCTCCAGGACGAGTACTTCGTCAAGCGCAAGCTCTATCCCAACGTCGACTTCTACTCGGGGCTGATCTATCAGGCCATCGGCATCCCGACGGCGGCGTTCACCGTGCTCTTCGCCATTCCGCGCACGTCGGGATGGCTCGCGCAGTGGGAGGAGCTGCTCGAGGATCCCGAGGAGAGGATCGCGCGGCCCCGGCAGGTATACCTGGGCGAAGACGAGCGCGCGTTCGTGCCGATGGAAAGGCGCTAGGCGCTGGCCCTTCTCCTGCCCCTGGCGCTCGCGGCGGCGATCCAAATCGAAGTTCCCGGTTCAACGATCGACGTGACGATCGAGGGCTCTCATCCTTCGCTTTCCGTGGCCGCGCTGCGCTCCTGGGTCGAGACGGCCGGCCGCGCCGTCGCGGCCTACTACGGGGAGTTTCCGGTGCGGCAGCTGGATCTTTCCATCCGCGCCGGCGGTTCCGGGAAGATCGAGGGCGGGCGCACATGGGGAAGGCGCGGCGGCGCCACCATCCGAATCTCCGTCGGCGAAGACGCGACGGCGGAGGACCTGGCGACGAACTGGGTCCTCGTGCACGAGATGGTCCACACGGCGTTTCCGTCCATGACGGGCCACGAGTGGATTGAAGAGGGCCTGGCGACGTACGTCGAGCCACTGGTGCGGGTACGCGCGGGCCTGATCCCCGGCGACGACATCTGGAAGTGGCTCCTCTGGGGTCTGCCCAAGGGTGTCGACGGGATGGGAGGGCGAGGGCTCGACGAGGCGCGGAGCTGGGGCGCGACTTACTGGGGAGGCGCGGTCTTCTGCTTCCTCGCCGACGTCCGGATCCGCGAGCGCACAGGCAACCGAAAGTCCCTCGACGACGCTCTCCGCGGCATCGTGAAGGCGGGAGGCAACGTCACGGTGTCGTGGCCAATCGAGCGGGCGCTGGACGCCGGCGACCGCGCCACGGGCGTTCCGGTGTTGCGCGAGCTGTACGAGCAGATGGGTCGCGCGCCGGCGGACGTGGATTTGAAGGATCTTTGGAAGAAGCTGGGGGTCTCCTCGGAGGGAGGCCGGATCGTCTACGACGATCGCGCGCCGCAAGCCTCGATTCGTAAGGGGATCACGACGGGGAAGTAGGTCGCGGTATCCGAATCCGGCTAGGATTCGCGCATGAGCAAGTCACACGAGCGGGTCATCGAGCGCTTGAAGAGCTCCGGCGAAGAGGTGCGGCGTCTCTGCCGGGATCTCGACGAAGTCACCGTGTCGAAGCGCACCGAGCCGGAGAAGTGGTCTGTCAAGGAGATCCTCGCGCATCTGGCAAAGCTGCAGGAGGTCTTCGAAAAGCGCGTGGACGCGATCCTCGCGAAGGAAGGCGCGCCGATCACCTCCTACGATCCGGAGAATGATCCGGAGTTCGCGGCGTTCGCCAGGAAGTCCGCCGAAGAGCTCTGGAAGGGATTCGAAGAGGGACGGCAGCGTCTCGTCGGAAAGCTCGAGAAGCTCGCGCCGGCCGACTGGCATCGGAAGGGAAGCCATCCCGACTATCCCGTCTACGACATCCACTTCGCGATGGAGTACATGGCCCACCACGAAGCGCACCACGCCTTCCAGATGTTCACGCGCCGGCCGGCGGGCAAAACGCCGCACTGATTGCGCCGTCATTCCGAGGGCGACAGCCCGAGGAGCCGGCCACCAACGGCAGACCCTCAGCAGTAGGCTACGTCGCGCGAAGCGCGGCGTTAATCCCGGGATTCCTCGCTGCGCTCGGAATGACGGCTAGAGAAAGAGCTCGGTAGCTTCGTCCTCGTTAGTGGTCAATCCCGACAGGCCGTGCAGTCCCACGCCGAGGAGGCGCACGGGCCGGGTTCCGGCTTCCGTCTTCTCCAGCAGCGCGGCGGCGCGGGCGGCGATTTCGGCCGGATCGCGCGTCGCGGGATCACGGGTGTCGCTCCGCGTGATCGTCTGAAAGTTCGAGTACCGCAGCTTCAGCGTCACCGTCCGTGCCAGGAGCTCGCGGCGCGCCAGAAAGTCCGCGGCGTGATGCGACAGCGACTCGACCACGCGCCGCATCTCCTCGGTGTCGGCGAGGTCCTTCGCGAACGTCTCCTCGCTCGATACGGATTTGCGCTCGCGGTTGGGCTCGACGGGCCGGTCGTCGTCGCCGTGCGCCATCCGGCGTAGTCCCTCGGCCCAGCTCCCGACGCAGCGGTTCAGGATCTCCTCCGGTGCCGTGCGGACGTCGATCAGCCGATGGATGCCCGCCTCCTTCAGGCGGGACGCCGTCTTGGGTCCGACGCCCCAGAGCGCGTCCACCGGCAGGCCCTGGAGGAAGCCCTCGACGCGCTCGGGCGAGATGACGGTCAGGCCGTCGGGCTTCTTCCAGCCCGAAGCGATCTTCGCGAGGAACTTGTTGGGTGCAACGCCGGCCGACGCGGTCAGGCGCGTCTGCTCGCGGATGGCGGCCTTGAGACGTTTCGCGACGATGGCGCCGAACGGCTCTCCCCACGCGTTCGCGGTGACGTCGAGATAGGCCTCGTCGAGCGACAGAGGCTCGACCAGAGGCGTGACGCTGCGAAACAGATCCATGACCTGCCGGGAGACGGCTCCGTACTTCTTGAAGTCGGGCCGGATGACGACGAGCTCCGGGCACAGGCGCACGGCGCGCGACATGGGGATCGCCGAGCGCACGCCGAAACGGCGCGCCTCGTAGCTCGCGGCGCACACGACGCCGCGGCTTTCGGGCGATCCGCCGACGGCGACCGGCCGGCCCGCGAGCGTCGGATCGTCCCGCTGCTCGACAGACGCGTAAAACGCGTCCATGTCCACATGGAGGATCTTGCGGACCGGCATGTCCGCCGAAGTGTACTCGCCCGGTGTGTGGTACAGAGGCGCGCATGACGAAGCTTCGGGTACAGCGCGAGATCTTCGACGCCTTCCCCGATGCGGTCCTCGGCGTCGTGACTTTCGAGGGAATCCGCAACGACGGCGAGAGCGCCGAGATCTCAGACGGCCTGCGCCGGGAAGAGCAGGAAGTCCTACCGCGCTTCGGGTCGGTTCCCGTCACCGAGCACCCGCACATCGCCTGCTGGCGCGAGGCATACCGGAAGTTCGGCGCCAAGCCCAAGGATCATCCGTCCTCGATCGAGAATCTCGTGCGGCGCGCGGCGAAGGGCCACAGCCTGCGGCACGTCAATCGCCTCGTGGATCTCTACAACACGGTTTCGCTGAAACACCTCGTTCCCGCCGGCGGTGAAGACCTCGACGCGATCGACGGAGACGTCGAGTTGGCGTTCGCCGGAGACGCCGAGCCGCCCGTGCGCCTCCTCGGCGAGCTTGAGGCGCGCCCGCCGAAGAAAGGAGAAGTGATCTACCGGGATCGGGTGGGCGCGATCTGCCGGCGCTGGAACTGGAAGGAAGCCGACCGCACCAAGCTCACGGAAGCGACGACTCGAGGTCTCCTCGTCATCGAGGGACTGCCGCCCGTGGACCGGGCGATGGTCGCGGCCGCGGCCGGCGAGCTCGCCGCGCTGGTCGAGAAGCACTGCGGCGGGAAAGTCGGCATCGCGATCGTGGATCGGGAGAATCCAGAGACGACGCTCCCCTAATTCCCTCTCCCCCTCCGGGGGAGAGGATAAGGGTGAGGGGCTACACGCCCCCCTCGTAGTAATCCAGCCCCGAGTGGTCGAGGACTTCCTCGCCGACCAGGATGCGCAGGGTGTTGGCGAGCTTGAGGTGCTGGACGAAGAGATCGTGCTCGGGCTTCAAGTCCGGGCGTGACATCGGCGACTTGAAGTAGAACGACAGCCACTCCTGGATCCCGGAGAGCCCCGCGCGGGCCGCGAGGTCCAGGAACAGGAGCAGGTCGAGGACCACCGGCGCCGCGAGGATCGAGTCGCGGCAGAGGAAGTCGATCTTGATCTGCATCGGCTGGCCGAGCCAGCCCACGATGTCGATGTTGTCCCAGCCCTCCTTGGCGTCGCCGCGGGGCGGGTAGTACTCGATACGGACTTTGTGGAAGTAGTCGCGGTAGAGCTCGGGGTAGAGCTCGGGCTGGAGGATCGCGTCGAGGACCGACGCCTTGGAGACCTCCTTGGAGCGGAACGAGCCGGGATCGTCGAGGACTTCGCCGTCGCGGTTGCCCAGGATGTTCGTCGAGAACCAGCCCTGAAGCCCCAGCATCCGCGCCTTCAATCCCGGCGCGATGATCGTCTTCATCAGCGTCTGTCCGGTCTTGAAGTCCTTGCCGGCGATGGGAACGCCCTTCGCGCGCGCCATTTCCCAGAGCGCGGGGACGTCGACGGAAAGGTTCGGCGCGCCGTTGGCGTAAGGAACTCCGGCGGCGATCGCGGCGTAGGCGTAGATCATCGACGGCGGGATGTCGGGCGAGTTCTGCTCGAGTCCTTTCTCGAAAGCCGGTAGTGTCTCGTGCACCGGCTTCTGCTGGGCGTAGACCTCTGTCGAGCCGCACCACACCATCACGGCGCGCGATGCGCCGGTGGACTTGCGGAAGTCCTGGATGTCCTTCACGAGCGCGTCCGCGAGGTGGCGCTTGGTCTGGCCCTTCTTGACGTTGGGGCCGTCGAGGTTCTTGACCCATTCGTGCTCGAAGACCGCGGGCATCGGTCGGACGGATTCGAGCTCGCCGCGGACGGCCGAGAGCATCTCCTGGGGGAGAACGCCGGCCTTCACGGCGGCCTCGTAGGTGTTGTCGGGAAAGATGTCCCAGCCTCCGAACACCAGGTCCGAAAGCTCCGCCAGCGGCACCAGCTCCTTGACCGGAGCAAAGCGCGGCTTCGTGCGCTTGCCCAGGCGCAGCTTCTGCATCTGTGTCACGGACCCGAACGGCCGGGCGACGCCCTTGCGGATCAGATGCACGCCGGCGATCAGCGTGGTCGACACGGCGCCGAGCCCGGGCAGCAGGACCGCGAGCCGGCCCGTGGCCGGCGCGATCTTCTTCTCGAGCTCGGGGTAGAACGAGGTCCGATCCGTCATGAAGCGCTCCTTGGACGTCTTTCGGCAAGGGTGATCGCCGTCAGCGCGAGGAAGTACACCGGCGCGCCGACGGCCGCGAGAACGAGGAACCAGCGGGCCTTGCCGAAGAGGGACAGTATCAGAACGAGGTAGATGAAATCGCGGCGCGTCAGCGCGTCGGCGACGCGAGAGAGCCGCGACGGGCCCGAGGCCGCGACCGACGTGAACAGCGGTCCTTCCTTGGGGCCCGCCATCGTGTGCGAGTAGACGAGATACGCCGACGCGAGGGTTGCCAGAACCGCCAGCGCTCCCAGAAGGAGAGGCCAGGGCTGGCCGACGGCGCGGCTCCATCCGATCGCCATCGCCGAGAAGACCCCGACGTGGACGACGTTGTCGCCCCAGAAGTCGAGCAGCCCGCCCCAGCGGGATTCCTGGAATCGCAGGCGCGCGAGCTCGCCGTCGCAGCCGTCGAGGATCGAGTGGAGAAGAAAAAGCAGCGCTCCGATCGTCTCGCTGGGAGCGACGGGCCGCAGGAAAAAGACGGCTCCGAGAAGGCCCACGCAGACGGAGAAGATCGTCATGGCATTGGGCGATACGGACGTCGCCGCGAGACGGCGGCTGATCGCGAGCGATACGCGGCGCTCGAAATGCCGCGACATGAAGCCCTCGGTGTCCTTGACGAGGCCGTCGAGCAGGAAGCGCTCGGCGCGGCGCAGATCCCGCCTCGTCCGAACGGGAACGCCGGCGGCGGCTCCCGCACGCAGGAGCTCGAGGTCCCGGACGGCCACCACCGTGGTCCAGGGAAGGAGCAGCGCGCCCTCCGGCGGCGCTGTCAGGAATTCCGCTCCGGTACCCGCGAGCGCCGCGCGCGCGCGTTCGTCCGCGCAGACGACCGCGACGCGGGAGAATCCGGCGCGCGCGGCCGCGAGCACGGTGCGGCGGATCAGGGGAAGGCCCAGGAGAATCGTCTCCGGCGGAACCTCGCCCGTTTCCGCCGGGCGAATCAGAGCGAGCGTGGTGGTCATCGACTCCGTATCCTCGCCGCCATGCGGTCGACCGGAAGCGGCTCGCCGCCTCTTCGGCTCGACTCCTTGGCGAGCGCGAGGACATTCGCGCAGAGCGTGGCCTCTCCGAGGTTGCGCCCGCGTTCCCGAGGCTCGAGGACTTCCCCGAGGAAGACCTCGATGACTCCTCCGAACCACTCGGGATGGTGCGAGCCCTCGGTGAGCGCCGGCAGGGTCCACTCCTGGACGGGCCGAGCACCGTTCTTCTCCTCGAGCGTGAGCCGGCCGCCGTCGAGCTTGAGAATACCCTGCGTCCCCTCGATCTCGGCGCGGTTGGCGCGGGTCTCGCCGGACCAGGTCAGAAAGACCTCGGCCGACGCCGACGGATAGACCAGGAAAACGTCGGCCGTGTCCTCGATCGCGTGCTCCGTCTGGCGTCGGTTTTCCAGGCGCGCGGCGACCGTGCGCGGCGCCGAGGCCATCAACGAGGAAAGGACGTAGAGGGCGTGCCAGCCGTGGTCCTGGAGGATCCCTCCTCCCGACTGTGCCGGGTCCAGGCGCCAGTTGTCGGAGTCTCCGGCGGTCCCGGCCGGCTCGGTGCGCAGGGTCTCCCAGCGCACGCGGCGCGTCTCGCCGATCGCTCCCGAGCGCACCAGCTCGCCGATCTTCGCCAGCGCAGGCGCGTAGAGCCAGTTGTGCACCGTGACGAGGGCGCGCTCCTTCTCGGCCGACAGCACCGGGAGCCCTCGCAGCTCCTCGGGAGCGAGCACCAGCGGCTTCTCGCAGAGGACGTGGAGCGACCGCGCGAGCGCCTGCCGGACGAGCATTCCGTGCGTGGACGGAGGAGTACAGATGTCGACGAAGTCGAGCGGCTCCTTCGAAAGAAGATCCTCGGGACTGTCGTACCAGGCGACGCCAGGCAGCGCGCGCGAGAGCTCCTCGCGCCTCTCCGGACGAGAGTCGCAGGCCGCCACGATCGCCGCGTCCGAACGCGCCTGCCATCCCGGAAGATGCCCGAGGACGGCGACGTTGCCGACGCCGATGAAAGCGCCTTTCAACATGATTGTTGCGAGCGATCCCTCAGGATCTGGCCGACGCCACCCCTCAAGCCAGCTTCCATGCGCGCGCGGTCGCGGCCAGCGCCTCGTCGAAGATTTCGAGGCCGTCGAGGGCGGTTGTCTCGTCGATGTTCAGAGGCGGGTTGAGACGAATGACGGGCGTGTAGGACATCGCGAGAAGGCCCCGCCGCAGGCACTCCTGGAACAGCGCCCGGGTGAAGTCCTTGGAGACGAGCTCCTTCGTCCGCCGGTCGCGGACGAGCTCGAGGCCGAGGAGGAGACCTTTGCCCCGCACGTCTCCCACGATCCGGTGCTTCTCCTGCATCGCCTGGAGCCGCGCGAGCATCTTCGCGCCGACTCTCTCGGAGTTTTCGACCAGGTTCTCGTTGAGGATGATCTCCAGGGCCGCCATGCCGGCTGCGGCGGCCAGGGGATTACCGCCGTAGGAGGAGGAGCTGCCCGAGGGATTCGAGAAGGGCTTCGCCTTCGTCAGCTCGTCGGTCGAGACGACCGCCGAGAGCGGGAATCCGCCACCGATGCCCTTGCCACACGTCATCACGTCGGGCACCACACCGTCGTGGTCCACGCCCCAGAACTTCCCGGTCCGTCCGAAGCCCGTGATCATCTCGTCGGCGATGAAGAGCGCTCCGTGGTCCTTCGCGATGGCGCGCACCGCGGGCAGGAATCCCGGCGGCGGAATCACGTTCCCGGCGGTTCCCTGCATGGGTTCGACGATGATCGCGGCGATCTGTCCGGCGGACTGGTTGCGGATGACTTCGCGCGTCTTTTCAGCGCAGGCGATTCCGCAATCGGGATAGGTCAGGTTCAGGGGACAGCGATAGCAGTACGCGTAGGGCGCGGAGTACATTCCGGGAACGAACGGCCCCATGCCCTCCTTGAAGTCCCCCCAGAGCAGCGGCAGGACGCCTCCCGTCTTGCCGTGGAACGCGCCCGTGTAGCCGACGAACTCGCCTTTCTTCGTGACCGACTTGGCCAGGCGGAACGCCGCTTCGACGGCTTCGGCGCCGCCGGAGAAGAGCTGGATTCGCGTCAGGCCCTTCGGCGTGACGCTGCCGAGGAGGTCCAGGAACTTCGCGCGGATCTCGGTGGTGAAGCTCCCGAAGGTCAGCTTCGCGGCTTGCTCCTGGAGGGCGCGCACGTAGTGTGGATGGCAGTGTCCGACGCTTCCGATCGCGATCCCGGCGATGAAGTCGATGTACGAGTGACCGTCGGCGTCGAAGATCCGGCTCCCCTCGCCGCGCGCCATGGCCAGGCCCGCGTACAGCGCGAAGGACTGGAGCCCCGGCGCCATGTGACGCTGCTCGAGGGCCACGATCTCCTGCGAGTGCGGGCCGACCTCGATGCGGTTCTTCAC
Source organism: Acidobacteriota bacterium (assembly GCA_046724475.1). Taxonomy (GTDB): domain Bacteria; phylum Acidobacteriota; class Thermoanaerobaculia; order UBA5066; family Gp7-AA6; genus DAHUXD01. The sequence goes on from JBKOVK010000116.1 coordinate 45,638, forward strand.
CGTTTCGGTCATCGGGACGCTCGCATACGGACGGTATCGCGAGTGAACCTCGCGGCCAGGAGCGCGGCGATGTGCCGGGCCGCCTGGGCCCGAAAGAGCGCGAAGCTCGGCCAGGCGTTCAAGTCGATCACGGAGATTGCGCCGCTCTTGGCGACGATGGCGTCGCCGCCGTAGACCTCCAGGCCCAGCGCGTCGGCGGCACGCGACGTTGCCGAGGCCAGAGCGCTCTGGTCGAAGGGATAGCGCAAGAGGTTCTGGTCGCGATGGTAGAACCACTGGAACCACGACGCGCTCTCGCCCTCGGCGTGACCCGCGATTCCGTAGAACTTGACGAGATCTCCGGCCACGTGGCGTTGGACGACGGCGCGCGCGATGCCCCGGGAAGAGAGACGCGCGAGGCCGTCGGCCAGGGCGTCTTCGTCGCCGGCGAAGACCACGTCCTCGGCGTGGGTCGCGTGCACGTCGCCGCGCTTGATCCAGCACGGTCCGGGAAACGCCGCGCGCGCCCGGGCCGTTTCGACCAGAGCGCTCTCGGGGAACGGAACGCCGTGGCGCGAGAAGAGGGCGATCGTGCGCTCGCGGTCGGTGTTGCGAATCCCGGAGGGCCGGTTGACGATGCGCGCGCCGGCCCTCTCCCATGCCGCGAGTCTCTCGACGATCGGGATCTGCTCGCACATGACGAAGAGAAACGGAGGGATCTCTCCGTCGGCCGGCGTCTCGGGAAGCTCGTCCGGCGCCTTGAGCGAGACGTCGTATCCGCGCGAACGCAACTCCTCGGCGGTGGCTCGCAGGATCTCGGCGTCGTCGGTCTCGCGCCCGGGTGAGTGTGCCAGCTCCCGGTAGACGCCCCAGCAGGTCCGATCCTCACGGCTCATCGACGCCCTCTCACTGCCGACGCGGCGGCGAGTTCCTCCGCCGCTTCCAAATCCTCGGGTCTATCCACGTCCACGACCTTCTCGATCTCGACGGCCTCGATCGGCTCGCCCGACTCGGCCAGCCAGGCCAGGAAGTCACGCAGGCGGCCGAGGCCTGAGGGAATCCCGAGTCGACGAACCTTCTCCGGGAACACGTAGATCCCGGCGGTCACGGCGTCGCCGGAGGCGCCACCGACGACCGAGACGCGTCCGTGCCGGGTCGTCGTGACCCA
>JBKOVK010000266.1:0-12556 GCA_046724475.1 Acidobacteriota bacterium
TGGGCGCGTTCACGGAGCGCCTCCCGAGCGCTCGAGCCTCTTCCGTTTCGCCGCGCGACTCTGGTGGCGTTGACGCTCGTCGCCGTCCTCGTCGGCGTGGCGCTGCGATTTGCCGCGCTGTCGCGCGTGCCCGAGTCCCTGTGGGTCGACGACGTCTCTCTGATCTCTCCGGCCCTGGCGCTCTCGGGATCGGCGTCCGACTTCGCTGACGCCATCCGTCCCACGCCCTACGGCGTCGCGCGGCCATACGGAAGCGTCGGCGTTCTGTATCTCGAGGGGTTTCGCGGCCTGCTGCGCCTGGCCGGCACGACTGTCTTTGGCGTGCGGCTGCCGTCGGCTCTCGCCGGCGTGGCGTCGCTCGTGACCGCGGCGCTGCTCGGCCGGGCGCTTCTTCCGGCGGGCGGAGGGATGCTGGCGGCTCTGATCCTCGCGGGCCTGCGATGGCACCTGATCCTCTCGCGCTGGGCCTTCGTGATGATCCTGGTGGCGCCGATCGTGGACCTGGCGACCCTCGTGCTGATCGCGGCGCGTCGGCGGCGGCAGCCCGTGCTGGCCTTGGTCGCCGGAGCCGTGGCCGGAGCGGGCGCCCACGTCTACCTCTCCGCGTGGTCGGCCGCAGCGGCGCTCGCGCTGTTCGCGGTATGGCCGTCGGCGGAAGAACGCCTCGGCAGACGGATCGTTCTCGGAGCGGCCTTCGCCGCGGGTTTCGCGGCGTGCGCCGCGCCTCTGTTTCTGTTTCGCGAGAACCGGACGGTCGCCTACTTCGCGCGCACGTCTGACCACAACGTGGTCCTGGAGATGAAGCGGGAACGCTCGCTCCTTCCGCCGGCCGCCGCCGCGGCGGACGCGCTGGCTTCGCCCTGGTTTCTCTCCGATCCGTCGCCGCGCCACGATCTGCCGGGGCGGAGGCGTCTGCCGTGGGTTCTCGGGATTCCGATCGCGATCGCGCTCGGGCGCGCGCTGCTGCGCCCGGGAGAAGCGGTGTCCGGTCTTCTGCTCTCCCATGCCGCGGCGTTCCTGGCGTCGAACGTCGCCGGCGGTCAGGCGGATCTACCCAACGGCTCGCGTTTCGCGTATCTGGCGTCGGTGGCCGCGGTCGCCGCCGCCTCGGGCCTCATGTGGCTCGTCGGTATGGCGCCGCACCGGCGCCGCCGGGCGGCGGCGCTGGCCGTGGTCGGCGTCGTTGCCGTGGCCGGAGTCATCGGAGCGCGGGACGCGCTGACGGTCTGGAGCGAGCACCCCGAGACGTTCCGCGGCTTCCACGGTCAGGACACCCTCATCGGCCGCGCGGCCGCGCGCTGGGATGCGTACGGAAGAGTTTCCATCGCTCCGGGCCTCGGGCGTTCGGCCGTCGCAGTCGACGAGATCCGGCGTTATCGCCTGGATGCGGACGCCTCCCGGCTTTCTCCGGAGTCGAGAGAGCGCCGGAGCGTGCGGCTCGCGCCTGCCAACGCGAGGTCCGACGCTGGGGAGCGGATCGTCGAGAGAGTGGTGGATTCCCGAGGGAGGAGCTGGGCGCTCGTCCTCGCGCGGAAGGCCGGGGACTAAGCGCGACTGTCCGCCGGGACGCGCGTCGCCTCGGCCAGGATGTCCCCGCCGACGTCGAAGGCCGACGGCATGATGGAGATCAGCCCGTTCGCGTCCCAGATCCCCATCGTCCGCAGCGGCGGCCGGTAGATGTGGAGCGACACGGCCCGGCCGCTCGTCGGCGTCAGGCGGTGGAGCACGGCGGGGCCGATGTCGGAGAGATCCCCCTCGGGGCGCGCGCGGCTGTCGAAGAGCTCCGGCCGATTCTCGGGTGTCGTAAAGCGCTCCTCGGCGAGCGTGCCGGAGAGCACGACCATTCCGCCCATCACGCCGCGGTGATCGTGAATCGGCGTGATCTGGCCGCTCTCCCAGGCGATCAGCATGACCTCCCAGTCGTCCCAGAGAAGGATGGGGTGGCGCATGTAGCGATCCGACGAAAACTGCACGCGGTCGAGATAGCGCTCGGTCTCGCGCGCAACGCGGTCGCAGAGACTGCCCGGAGTCGGCCTCTCGGGCCGCGCGGAGGCGTCTCGAATCACCTCCTGGACTGCTTCGGCGAATGTCACTTTGCGGATTCTATGACCTCCGGTCGGCGTCCTCAACACCCCGCGCCGATCTGTTATCTTCCGCCGGTTCATGAAAATCGCGGTCGTTCCCGGCGACGGGATCGGTGTGGACGTCACCGCGGAAGCGGTGAAGGTGCTCGAGCGCGTGGGCCGCCTGCGGGGCCTGCCGATCGAGCTGAAGTACTTCCCGTGGAGCGCCGACCACTACCTGAAGACCGGCGAGACGGTGCCGCCGGGCGGGTTCGAAGAGCTCTCCTCCCACGACGCGATCTTCATGGGGGCCTTCGGCGATCCGCGGGTCCCGGACATGAAGCACGCCGCGGACATCCTGCTCGGAGCGAGGTTCCGGCTCGACCTCTACGTGAACTTTCGTCCGGTGCGCTGTCTCGACGACCGGCTGTGCCCGCTGAAGGGATTCGCCGCCGACCAGATCGACTTCGTCGTCTTCCGCGAGAACACGGAGGGCTCCTATGTCGGAGCGGGCGGGCACCTGAAGAAGGGCACGCCCGACGAAGTCGCGGTGCAGGAAGACGTCTCGACGCGCAAGGGTGTCGAGAGGATCCTGCGCGCCGCCTTCGAGTGGGCGAAGGCGAACGGCCGGAAGCGCGTCGTGATGTCCGACAAGTCCAACGCGATGCGGTTCGTCGGAGACCTCTGGCAGCGCGCCTTCGCCGAGGTCGCGCGGGAATATCCCGGGATCGAGGCCTCCCACCTCTACATCGACGCGCTCTGCATGCAGATGATCAAGGATCCGCGCCAGTTCGACGTGATCGTGACCAACAACATGTTCGGGGACATCGCCACGGACCTCGGCGCGGCGCTGCAGGGAGGGCTCGGCATGGCCGCCTCCGGCAACATCCATCCCGGGAAGACCTCGATGTTCGAGCCCGTCCACGGCTCGGCTCCGAAGTATGCCGGCACCGGCAAGGCCAATCCGTTCGGGGCGATCCTGACGGCCGGTCTGATGCTCGGGTACCTCGGAAAGAAGGCTGAGGCCGAGGCCGTCGAAGCCGCGGTCGCGGCGTGCGTGCGGGAAGGGAAGGCGACGGCCGACGTCGGGGGCTCGCTTTCGACGTCGGCGGCCGGCGACGCCGTCTGCGAGCGGCTGCGCCTGTCTTAAGAGTCGCAAGGCCCCTCCCTGATACAATGACGGCATAAGGAGAGTTCCAAAAATGTCTCATTTCGCGCGCCGGTTCCTGACCGTGATCGGAGTGGTCTGCCTGATGTTCGCCGCCTCGGTGGCGCTGGCCGAGAAGCGTTTCTCGGACTCCGAGGATGCCAAGGAGAAGGACGAGCCTCAGAAGTTCCTGCCCGACTACGACAAGCTGGTGAAGGGCTCTAACGCCGACTGGGTCTATTTCCCCGACGGGCCCCTGACGTCGGCCAAATTCAAGACGGTTTCGGTCAGCGACTTCGACCACACCGGACGCGGTACCGAGAGCCGCGACGCGGCGCGCGAAGGCAAGGACTACGCTGAGCAGTGGCTGGAAAAAGAGGGTTTCAAAGTCGTCAAGTCCGGAGGGGATCTGCAGATCGACGGCAACGTCTTCAACGCCTGGGAGCCGAGCGGCGCGGCCCGGTACTGGGGCGGCTGGGCCGCCAATCCCGGCGCGGGCATCGAGCTCCTCTGCAAGGCCAACGGCAAGGTCGTGGGCGAGGTGCGCCACAAGTCCAAGGGCTCGACTCCTCGGGACGCCGTCGAAAACGCTCTCGAGGACATGATCAAGGCCGTCGCCAAGGGCAAGTAACCCGCGAGGGTTTCTTGCTCTCCAAGTCATTCTCCCAAAACAACTTAAACGGCAATGAGAGAGGCCGGCCGGCGGGGCCGGCCTCTCTCATGGTAGCTTTTACCCCCCTGAAGGAGCTGCGCCCATTTCCGAGCCTAATCACGCCGTAACCCTGCCCGAATCCGGGCTGACCGCGCTTTTCGGAATCGCCGACGAAAACCTCCGGGCCATCGAGACGACCTTCGGGGTCCGTCTGCAGGCCCGGGGCAGCGAGATCTCGGTCGTCGGCGAGGGAGAGGCCGAGGACGCCGTCCGTCGGCTCCTGACCGGATTGTCCGACCTGCTGGCCGTGGGCTACCCCCTTCGCGGCAGCGACGTCGCGACCGCGATCCGGGTCCTCAAGGAGGACCCCTCGGTCTCGCTGACGGAGTTCTTCACCGACAGCCCGCTGGGCCCGACGCTGAAATCCGTCGTCACCGCCCGCAACATCAAGCAGCGGATCTACGTCCAGACCATCGACCGTCACGACTTGGTCTTCGCGATCGGCCCCGCCGGAACCGGAAAGACGTACCTCGCCGTCGCCATGGCCGCCGCGGCCCTGCTGGAGAAGAAGGTCAAGCGCATCGTCCTGGCGCGGCCCGCGGTCGAGGCCGGGGAGCGCCTGGGGTTTCTTCCGGGCGACCTCGTCGAGAAGATCAATCCGTACTTGCGGCCGCTCTACGACGCGCTCTACGACATCCTGGGCTACGAGAAGACCGCCAAGCTCCTCGAGCGCGGGATCATCGAAGTCGCGCCGATCGCGTTCATGCGAGGACGGACATTGAACGACGCGTTCATCATCCTCGACGAGGCGCAGAACACGACCACCGAGCAGATGAAGATGTTCCTGACGCGCATCGGCTTCGGATCCAGAGCCGTCGTGACCGGAGACATCACGCAGATCGACCTGCCGCAGGGCAAGACCTCGGGCCTGCGGGAGGCGCAGCAGATCCTTTCCGGCATCCCCGGTATCCGCTTCGTCCTGTTCGACGAGCGGGACGTCGTGCGTCACACGCTCGTCCAGTCCATCATCGCCGCGTACGAGGCGCTGGACCGCGAGCGCGAAGCCCGCTCGTCGTCCGGCCGCTGAAACTACCCATGCCCGACGACGCGCCTGCAGGGCGCACGACGGCCCATTTCGAGCGCTCCCCGGCGCCGCCGAAGGACGCGCGAAAGAAGCGCCGTTTCCACCCGTGGCTCTGGGCCGCGGCCTACGTGCTGGTGACGACGGTGTCCTTCTCGCCGTCGCTGTCCTTCCGCGATGCGCCGGCGTCGGCCGGCATGATCGCTGCGCACGATGTCGTCGCGCCGCGGGACCTCATCGTGCCCGACCCCGAGGCCACCGCGCGGCGCCGAGCGGAGGCGTCCGCCGAGGTCCTGCCGGTGTACGAGCTGGACGCGCAGGCACCGGCGCGGTTCGAGCAGCAGCTGCGCGAGTCCTTCAACCGCGCGCGTCCGATCCTGGCGCGCCAGAGGCCGCGCGGGGAAGTCACGCCGGAGCTGCAGGAGGCGTTCAGCCTTCCCATCGGAGACGAGGCGCTCGCGGGGCTGGCGCGGCAGGGATTCTCGAAGGAGCTCGAGGACCGGCTCGTGGCGATCGGCCTGGATCTCTACCGCGCGGGTGTGGTGGATCACCGGGGACTTGCGCCGGAGGCGCGGAGCCGGGGCCTTCTCGTTCGCGACGCCTCGACGGGGCGTGAAACGACGCGGCGCGAGGCGGGAGCCATCGAATACGGCAGCGAGACGCGCTCGGCCGTGGCCGCGCGGCTGGCCGAGGGCAGTTTCTCGCAGCGCGAGCGACCGGAGGTCTCCGCGTTTCTGGCGTCGAACCTGCGGCCGAACCTGACCTACGACGCCGCGGCGACGACGGCGCGGCGCGATGCGGCGTCGCGTTCGGTCGAAAGCGTCTTCACGCGGCTGCCCCGAGGCAAGGTGATCGTCCGGCGGGGCGACGAGATCACTCCGCGAACCGCGCAGTGGATCGCGGCGGTGCGCGCGTCGGCGTCGGACCCGTCCTCCTGGGTCAAGGTCACCGGAGTGCTGATCCTGCAAGTCCTGGCGGCGGCGGCCTACTGGCTGGATGCGCGCCGGCAGCGGCGCCGCAAGCGCGAGCGTTCCTCCAACGTCGTGTTCGGGTCGGTTCTGGCCACGGGCATCCTCTTCGCCCTGGTCACCCGCGCGGGATTCGCTCTCGCGCAGGCCCTCTCGCCCTCGCTCGAAGGAGCCTCGGGCGCGGTCAACTACGCCATCCCGTTCGCGGCCGGACCGATCGTCGTCAGCCTCGTCGCGGGCATGGGCCCCGCGCTGCTGGTCGCCCTCGTGCACGCGGTGGGGGCCGGCGTCCTGATGGGCCTGTCTTTCCCGTTCGCGCTCTTCGCCGTGGTCGGATCGCTGGCCGGGATCTACGGCCTCGGCAAGCTGCGGGCCCGCGGCGTCCTGCTGATCATGGGCGCCATCGTCGCGGCGGGCAACCTCGTGGCGATCCTGGCGATTCACTTCCTCGGCGCGGGCCCGTGGGGCTGGGAGTTTTTGTGGGACGCCTTCGCCGGAATCGCCGGTGGCCTGACGGTCGCCATGGTCGTCGGCCTCTTCCTGCCGATCTTCGAGCACCTCTTCTCGGTCGTGACCGACATCCGGCTGCTCGAGCTCTCGAACCAGAACCTGCCGCTGCTGCGCACGCTCGCCCTGGAGGCGCCCGGGACCTACCAGCACTCTTTGATGCTGGGGCACCTGGCGGAGGCGGCCGCGGAGGCGATCGGCGCGGACGCTCTGCTGGCCCGCGTGTCGGGCTACTACCACGACATCGGCAAGACGAAGATGCCGGACTATTTCATCGAGAACCAGCCCAAGGGATACAACCGCCACGACCGGCTGGAGCCCTCGATGAGCGCCCTGATCATCGCCGCCCACGTCAAGGAGGGCGTCGAGATGGCCAAGAAGGCAAGGCTGCCCGAGCCGATCGTCACGGCCATCCGCGAGCACCACGGCACCAAGCTGATCCGGTACTTCTACCAGAAGGCGCTGACCCGATCGGATCCGTCGCAGGCACCGGTGCGCGAGACCGAATACCGCTATCCGGGGCCCAAGCCCTCGACGCGGATCCTGGGCATCCTGATGATCGCCGACGCCGTCGAGGCGGCCTCGCGCACGCTCGTCGAGCCGACACCCGCGAAGATCCGCGCCATGATCCAGACCATCGTGGACGACTGCCTGCGCGACGGGCAGTTCGACGACTGCGACCTGACCATGCGCGATCTCGCCATCATCGTCGACGCTCTGGAGCACACGGTCACGACCGTGTTCCACCACCGGATCGACTATCCGGGCTTCGACTTCAACCGCGAGAAGGCCCGCCGGAAGACCGGAAACACGAGCGTCTCGGAAGCCGCGGGCCCGAGGGCGGTCTGATGCGGGTCGAGATCCAGTCGCGCGTGTCGGGAGCGCCTCCCGCCGCGCGCGTGCAGAGCGTGCTCCGCCGCGCGGCGCGCGCCGCGGGCTCGCCGGCCCGCGAGGTGTCGGTGCTCTTCTGCGCCGACGGCCGGATGCGCGGATTGAACCGCCGGTACCGCGGAAAGGACAAATCCACCGACGTCCTGGCCTTTCCGGCCGAGACGGCGGAGGAGGCGGGGTTTCTCGGCGACATCGTGATCTCGGTTCCGTACGCGGAGCGCGAGGCCCGCCGGCGCGGCGAGCCCCGGGGTCGGGAGATCGACCGCCTCCTGCTCCACGGGTTTCTGCACCTGATGGGATACGACCACGAGACCGACGACGGCGAGATGGACGCGCTGGAGGGACGGATTCGCAGGCGCCTGCGCCTGACGGAGCGCGCGCGATGATCTCGCTGATCTCGGCCGGCTTCTGCTACGCGGCGTTCCTCCTCTTCGAGACGTTCGCACTCGCGCTCGACCGGTTGTCGCCGATCAAAGTTCGCGGACTTCTCGAGGAGCATCCCGACCGGGCGCGGATCCTTTCGGGACCCGGCCAGGTCGAGATCGTCCGGACGACGACCAAGGTCCTGGAGCAGGCCCTGCTGCTCGCGGGACTCCTGACGACGGTCTCCGCGCTGGAGAGCTTCGAGGTTCCCCGTCCCTGGCTGTGGGGAGGCCTCTTCTTCGTCGGCGGCTGGATGCTGACGGAGCTCGCTCTGCTCCGCCGCGACGCCAATCGCGACCCCGAGCGCATCGTGGCGCGCGTGCTGCCGGTCGTCACGGCGGCTTCGTGGCTCCTGTGGCCGATCGCGTTCCTGATCCGGAGAATCTTCGCCGGCCGCTCGTCCACGGAGGCGAAGCCCCCCGAAGCCACCGAACAGGAGGTCCGGGCCTACATCGACGTCGGCCGCCAGGAGGGGATCCTCGAGAAGGACGAGGAGAAGCTGCTCCTCTCGATCGTGGACTTCGGCGACACCCGCGTGCGGGAGGTCATGACGCCGCGCACCGACATCGTCTGGATCGACGTGGCGGCGTCGTTGACGGTCCTGTTCGATCTCTTCGTCGAGTCCAAGTACTCGCGGATCCCGGTGGTGCGGGGCTCGATCGACACGGTCGTCGGCATCGTCCACGTCAAGGACGCGCTGACGGCCCTGCGCGCGGGCAGCCAGCGCTCGATCGCCGAGCTGATGCGCGAGGCGTACTTCGTGCCCGAGACGAAGAAGGTGTCGGAGCTCCTGCGCGAGTTCCAGCGCCGCCACCTCTGGATGGCGATCGTCGTGGACGAGTACGGGGGAGTCTCGGGACTGGTCACCGTCGAGGACCTGCTCGAGGAGATCGTGGGAGAGCTCGCCGACGAGCACGAGGACGAGCGCGAACAGGTCACGAAGACGGGCGAGAACGCGTTCTCGGTCTCGGGCAAGGCGAACATCGAGGTCGTCCGCGACCTCTTCGGGCGCGGCCCGGAGGACGAGGAGTTCACGACCGTGGGCGGCTTCCTGGCGAGCCGGCTCGGGCACATCCCCAAGCCGGGGGAGACGTACCGGGAGTCGGACCTGCGCTACACCGTCGAGGAGGCTGACCGCCGCCGCGTCTACCGGGTGCGCATCGAGCCGGCCGGCGCGGAGGTCGCGCAGCCGGTGGCCACGAAGCGCTCGTAGCCCGTGGGGGCGTTCCGCAGCGGCGAGGTCGCCGTCATGGGCCGGCCCAACGCCGGCAAGTCGACGCTGGTCAACCGGCTCGTCGGCGCGAAGGTCGCGATCGTCTCCGACAAGCCCCAGACGACGCGCAAGCGCATCCTCGGTGTCGCCAGACGCCCGGGTGTCGAAATCGCGCTCGTGGACACGCCCGGGATCCACCGGCCCCAGCACAAGATGAACGCGGCCATGGTCCGAGAGGCGACCGAGGCCCTCGGATCTGCGGACCTGGTGCTCTGCGTCGTGGATGCGACCGACGAGGGGGGCGCGGGCGAGAAGTACCTGCTCGACCTCGTCGCGAGGACCGGAACTCCGGCGGTCCTCGCGCTCAACAAGATCGACCGGATCCGCAAGGAGAAGCTGTTGCCACGGATCCAGGAGCTGTCGCAGCAGGTCGCGTTTCGCGACGTGGTGCCCATCTCCGCGAGGACCGGGGAAAACGTGGACCGGCTCTTCGACGCGCTCGCCTCGGGCCTGCCGGAGCGCGAGGCCGCGTATCCCGAGGACTTCCTCACGGCGACGCCGGAGAGGGAGTGGATCGCCGAGGTCCTCCGCGAAAAGCTCCTCGAGCGTACGCGCGACGAGCTCCCGTTCGCCCACGCGGTCGTGGTCGAGTCGGTGCGCCCCGCCGAGGGGAAGGACCTGACCGTGGTCACGGCCTCGATCGTCGTGGAGCGGGAGGGGCAGAAGAAGATCGTGGTCGGCAAGGGTGGGTCGATGATCCGCGACATCGGGACGGCGGCCCGGCGGGAGCTCGAGGAGGAGCTGGGACGGCGTCTCTTCCTGGAGCTGACCGTGCGCGTCAAGCCCGACTGGCGAAACGACGAGGGGTTCTTGTCGAGGCTCGGAGCGGAGCCGGAGTCCTAGGTCACTCCCTCACGCGGCTGCGCACCCGCTCGGCCAGATCGTGAAGCGACTCGGCCAGCGATTCCCGCAGGCGCTCCATCTCCGAGAAGAGCAGCGCGTCGGACTCGTGGCGGCGGACCCGGTCCTCGAGCAGCGGCGCGAGCTGGCCGCGAATGTCCTCGGCCTCGCGGCGGCCCTGCTGCGTCTTCTCTTCGAGCGTTGCCTCGAGCTCGCGCGAGAGCCGCATCACGGCCTCGATCTGCATCTCGATCTCCGGCATCTTGTCGAAGACGCCGCGCAGAGCCCCGACCTGGTTCTCGATCTGGGGGAGGCGCTCCTGAAGCGACCGGATGCCCGAGATCTCCCCGTCGTGCGCGCCGACCCGGGACAGGATCGAGGCCGCGTGCTGCTCGAGGGCCATGGCCCGTTCGGTCAGCCCGCCCACGGCCATGGCGACGTCGTCGCCGTCCTTGCGGTTGCGGGCGACCTCGGCGCGAAGGCGGCCGTCGAGCTCCGAGAGGTTGGTGGCTTCCGAGCGGAGGCGGTCGTCGAGCTCCGAAACACGGGCTTCGAAGCCGCGCACCGCGGCCTCCAGGTCGGGGGTCTTGCCTGCGGACGATTCCGCGGCAGCCAGCCGCGCCAGCGCAGCGTTGAGGGCTTCGTGGAGGCCGCCGATGCCGTGCTCCACGGCGGCCAGCCGCTCGACCAGCGACGTCAGCTGCTCCTGCGCTCCGGTGACGCGGTCCTGGACGGCGGAGACGGCGTTGGAAAGCCGCTCGCTCGCCTCCCGCTCCTGTCCCGCGCGGTTCTCGGAGTCGCGCAGACGCTGCTCCAGCACCTCCAGGCGCCCTTCGTGGGCGACTTCGGGAGGCAGGAACGCCGGGTCGGTCACAGGCTCGCCGGCGGAAACGTCGAGCTCGACTTCTTCGGCCTCCTCCAGCGGCTCCGGAGAGACGTCTTCGGCCTCGGGGAAGTCCTGTTCGCGCTCTCCCGCGCGTTTCCGATCCGCGCCGGCCAGCAGCTCCGGGCTGACCGCGGGCATCTGCACCGTGGCCGCCGGATTGGCGGTGGCGTCCGCGTGAAGCTCCGGCGGCTCCGGCACCGAGTACGGCGACGGCTCGTCGTCCATGACGCCGCGTCCGAGCTCGGTCGTGTCGAAGGGCGCGTCGTCCTGGACCGGTGGCACGAGCGAGAGCGGACGCGCCGGCTTCTGGACCGGAACGGCCGCGGAGGATTCCCGCGAGTCGCGCTTCAACAGGGAGTCTTTCCAGGTCTGCAGGTCGTCGCGCATCGGATCCGCCTCGGCCGCCGGAGTGAGGCCCGCGTCCTCGGCGCGCCGCCCTTGGAGGCGCCGCAGAAGATCGACGAACGTCAGCTTCGAGATCAGCTTGAAGGTCTCGGTCACTCCGCGCCCGGCCGATGCCACCGCCTCGACGAACGGGTAGGAGGAGAGTCCCAACGCTTCCTGCATGGCATCGACCGCGAGGATGTCGGCGAGGTCGCGCTTGTTGTACTGGACGACGACCGGGAGGCTCTCGAAGTTGATGGAGTTGGTCTTGAGATTGTCCTTGAGGTTCTGCCAGGCCTCGAGGTTCTTCGGCAGCATCGTCCACTGCGAGTCGGCCACGAAGACGATGCCGTCCACGCCCTTGAGCACGACGCGCCGCGTCTCGTTGAACGCGGTCTGCCCCGGGACGGTCGCGAGCTGGAAGCGGATCTTGTAGCCCTTGATGTCGCCGAGCTCGACGGGGAGCAGGTCGAAGTAGATCGTGCGGTCGGTCTGGGTCTGGAGGTTTAAGAGCTTGCCGGCCGTGCCGGGCTCGAGCCGGTCGTGGAGAACCTTGAGGTTCGTGGTTTTCCCGCAGAGGCCCGGACCGTAGTAGACGATCTTGGCCGTCAGCTCTCGCGTGGCCGCGTTGTAGATCACCATGTTCGCTTTGACGTTAGTAGCCGCATTTTACCGCCGTTTGGCCCGTCCGAACCCGCTTTTTCGGGCCGTTCTTGACGGGGGCGGAGCCGGCCCGTAGACTCGCGCGGCTTGATCGAAGAGCTCACCCGCAAGGCCAAGATCCTGGATTCCGATCGCATGCGCCGCATGATCGATCGGATGGCCCACGAGATCGCGGAAAAGCAGAAGGACCTCGCGGAGCTGGCCCTGATCGGGATTCGGACGCGGGGCGTGCCACTGGCGCAGCGCCTGGCTTCTCGCCTCTCGGCGCTGGTAAAGCAGAACTTCCCGGTGGGCACCCTCGACATCACGCTCTACCGCGACGACCTTTCGACGGTCGCCCCGCAGCCTCTCCTGAAAAAGACCGAGATCGATTTCGACCTGAACGGCCGAACGGTCCTCCTCTGCGACGACGTCCTCTATACGGGACGCACGATCCGCGCGGCCATGGACGGCGTCATCGACCTCGGCCGCCCGCGCGCGATCCGGCTGGCGGTTCTGATCGACCGGGGCCACCGCGAGCTGCCGATCGAGGCGAACTACGTCGGCAAGACCGTGCCGACCTCCAGCCGCGAGGTCATCCAGGCGCTCTTCGAGGAGACCGACGGCGCCGACGAGGTCTGGATCCTGGAGAGGCCACACTCGGGGTGACGGCGAAGAGCCTCCGCTCCAAGGACCTGCTCGGGATCGAGACGCTCTCTCCCGACGAGATCACGCTTCTGCTCGACACGGCCGAATCCATGAGGTCGATCGCCGAGCGGCCGATCAAGAAGGTGCCGGC
>JBKOVK010000353.1:0-10139 GCA_046724475.1 Acidobacteriota bacterium
GCGTCGATGTCGCCTTCGCGCATGTGCCGCTGGAACAGGCGACAAATCTCTTCGGGAGTCTCGGCGGGCATGGTCGGACCTCCTCGTGCGCTCCTGCCGCGATTGGGCTTCGAGCGATCCTCAGGCGTCCAGGGCTTGGGCCGCCTTCTCGTAGTCGGCCGGTGCCACCCAGAGGCTCATTCCGTAGTGGCCCTGCCCGCACGCGGCCGCGGAAGTCGCCGTGACATTCACACCCGCTCCGGATAGCTTCTCCAGAGCGTCCGCCACGGCGCCCACACGATCGCTGTTCTGGATCAGAAAGGCCCGTTTCGGACCGACGAGTTTCCAGCCTCCCTTTTCCGCGGCGCGCCTCAACGCGGCGGCGTCCTGCGGAATCAGGTCGAGCTGAGACTTTCCTTTTCCCGCCGGAAACCCGAGAAAGGCGACGAGGTTGACCCCCTCCTGCTTGAGCGTCGAGAGAACCTTGCGTGCTTCGCCGGGCTCGTCCGCGACGGTCACGTAGAAATACTCGATGCGTCGCACGGTCTTGGCCATAGAGCGCCTCCGATAATTCCTCCCCGAGCATACGCTTCACCGAGAAGATCGTTCGCAACGGACCGGATCGCTCAGAACCGCATCATCGGCGACTCGCGTACTTGTAGATGGAATGACGACCACTGCCGGCTCAGAGAGCCGGACCGCATGAGTGAGCAACGGGTTGCGATCGTCGCGGGAGCGCGCACTCCGTTCGTGAAGGCCGGCAAGGCATTCGCGTCGTTGGGCCCCCTCGCGATGGCCCGGCACGCGGTGTACGGGCTTCTCGAGAGACATCACGTCGACCCCGACGAGGTCGAAGCCCTCGCGTTCGGCGTGGTCGTGCCCGAGAACGGCAAGCCCAATCTGGCTCGCGAGATCGTGCTGGAGACCGGTTTGCCCGCGCACATCGAGGCGCAAACCGTCTCCTCCTACTGCATTACCGGACTCCGGACGGCGACCGTCATCGCGGACGCGATCGCGAGAGGCCGCATCGGTTGCGGCATAGCCGGCGGCGTGGAGTGGCTCTCGGGCGCCGATCCGGCCACGTTCAAAGAGCCGACGACCGGGCTCACGATGGGCGAGCACATGGAGATTACGCGTCGGGAGTGGGCGATCCCTCGCGAGAGGCAGGACGAGATCGCATTGGCCAGCCACCGCAACGCGGTCTCGGCACGCGACCGGCTCGCCTGCGAGATCGTGCCGCTCGAAGGTGTCGACCGCGACACGGGTCCGCGGGACGATACGTCGCTGCCGAAGCTCGCCGCGCTGCCGCCGGTGTTCGATCCGGCCGGGACGATCACGGCCGGCAACGCGTCGCCGGTGACCGACGGCGCCTCGGCTGTGTTGCTGATGAGCGAGGAACGCGCGAAAGCCGAGGGGCGCGAGCCGCTCGCCTTCATCGAGGCCATGGAGTACGCGGCCATCCACCCGGATGAAGGACTCCTGATGGCCCCCGCCATCGCGGTGCCGCGCCTCCTGAAGCGGACCGGCGTCCGGCTGGCCGAGATCGATCTGATCGAGATTCACGAGGCGTTCGCGGCTCAGGTCCTCGCCAACGTGGCCGCATGGGAACAGGGTTGGAAGGCGCCGGCGACGGATCCGGTGGATTGGGCCCGCGTGAACGTCAGCGGCAGCTCCGTTGCCGTCGGGCATCCGTGGGCCGCGACCGGCGGACGCATCCTCACGACGCTCGCCTACGAGATGGCCCGAAGAAACGCGCGGCGAGGACTCGTCAGCATCTGCGCGGCCGGCGGCATGGCGGGCGCGTTTCTCCTCACGCGGAGCTGACCCTGTCGAGACGGGCACGACCCGCGCGGCAGGGTGCGCTCATACCTTCTGGTATCCGTTGATCCATATCTGCCCGCTCGCACCCGTGCTGCCAAAGGACCCATCATTGCGCCTGGAGGGGGAGTAGCCCGGATTGCCGCCCGGGCTTTGCCCGAAGGGCCCGTCACCGCCCCTTCCGCCAGGTCCGCCGCCGCCGGGCGCTCCGCCTGTTCCGGGCACGCCACCTCGCCCTCCTGCCACGTTGGCGGGGAGGTACGGAACAGTACCCGCATAGTTGATTTCAATCCTTCCGCCCCTTCCTCCGGGTCCGCCGTCGCCGCCGTGCGCGCCCATCCCACCCGCTCCGCCGTCTCCCCCGTCGCCGCCCCGGCCCAGAGCCCACCCCGCTCCGCCGTCCCCGCCGGCGCCACCGTTGCCGCCGGGTGTCGATGCATCACCACCGGGCCCGCCGTTTCCACCCCTCGCCGAGAACCATCCGAAATTCGAAGGATCGATCATGACGACGCTCGCGTTGATGACGATGCTCCCGGCGTCTCCTCCAGGGCAGCCGCGAACCCCGTTTCGCGCGGGGACGTTCGACCGGATGCCGTCGATCCCAGGGAAGCCGCTCGTGCCATACCACTGACCGGGTCCGCCGTTGACCCCATTCGGCGCCTTCGCTGGAGTTGGGGGTTTTCCGTTGTTCGGGACAGCCGCGGGCTTAGGGGTGTTGTCGCAGCTCGGTCCATCCAGATTGATCGGCATTGGGTCCTCCTACTCGATCGTCAGCGTGTTGCAATTGAGAATCAGGTCGCCGCGAACGACGAGATCGCCCTTGATCGTCACGTTGTCGAAGTCGAGCTGGTTGAGGGGATTGTTCAGAGTGAGTACCGCCCCTTTGTCGATCCGAAGCTCGCGTGTGACGAGACGAAGAACTCGCAGTTTCGCTTCGCGGAGGCTCGAAACGACCACGCGGGAGTTAGGAGCGGGCCTTTCCCGTGACGCCGCGTCTCGCGCCCGCAGTGACAAGAATTCGTGCACGTCGCTAGCCGAGCGCACCGGCGTCAATGTCTGGAATCTCGCGTGGCGATGTTTCTTTGCGACGGGAAACTCGATCTTCTGTCCCGCCTTGACGTGAAGGGTCTGCTGCTTTCCGTCGAAGTTCTTCCGCTTTTTCATGCTTCTCCTCCAGGATCTCGCCCCCATTGCGATGTCCAGCCCTCTGCGCCTGATCTCCTACAATCACGCGCAGACGGAGATCGTCGGGGATCATTGGCTTTGGATGTGTCGCGCGGCGGTCTTCCAGTGAGCCCCATCACACGGAGCTGAGCGAGTCCGTCCGTGGGTCAGAGCCAGGCGGTCAGGCGGGAGAACCGAGTCGTCGGACTTCTCGGAATCGGAAGCAGTCGACGAGGTGATCGTTGACCATCCCGACCGCCTGCATGTGGGCATAGATGATCGTCGAGCCCACGAAACGAAATCCCCGGTTCTTGAGGTCGCTGCTGAATCGATCCGATTCACGGGACGTGGCCGGAATGTCTCGGATCGCCATCCTTCGATTGACTCTGGGCTGCCCGTCGACGAATCGCCAGCAGTAGGCGTTGAAGCTCCCGAACTCCTCCTGGACGGCGAGAAACGCGCGGGCATTTCGCACTGCGGATTCGATCTTCAGCCGATTCCGGATGATCCCGGGATCCTGCATCAGCTTTCGAATCCGGCCGGGGGAATATCGCGCGACGAGTACGGGATCGAATCCGCTGAAGGCGCGCCGATAAGCGTCCCTCTTTTTCAGGACGGTCGACCAGCTCAGCCCGGCCTGCGCGCCTTCCAGGATCAGGAACTCGAAGTGCTTGCGGTCGCGATGAACCGGCACCCCCCATTCCCGGTCGTGGTATCGAACCATCAGGGGATCGGTCCCCGCCCACCCACAGCGCTTCACGGGCATCGAGCGGGAATAGTAGGACATCAGCGGGCGGATTGCCTCGCGCTGGAGGTGGTGGAAGGTAGCTTGAACCCGGCGGTGATGAGCCAGACAAAACCCGGAAAGCGGGTCAACGGGATCAGGAACAGTGCTCCTGGAATCACGAGACTCAACGCGCTCAGCTCGCCGACGACGGCGAGTGCGAGGCCGAAGACGGCCACCCATTTCGGAACCAGACGGAAAAGGAGTGCGGGCACCGAGATCCCGGCGAGAAGGAGTCCGAGCGACACGGTGTAGCCGGGGCCTCCGGTGGCGAAGATCCAAAAGTAGAGAGCCTGTGCGAGGTTTCCGTCCGCAGCAATGCCGGGCCTGGCCAGGACCCATTGTCCCAGCGCCGACACGAGCGTGATGATAGACGCTGCGAATCCGCCGAAGAGCGCGATATCGACACCGGCCGCGCGCACGCCGAGAAAACGGAGGCGGCTGGTCATGGTCGCCGCGTAGATGCCGAGGGGGATCGCGGAGCCGAACTGGAAGAACGCGCAGAGCGCCACCCTGGCCGCATGCTCTCGAAAGTAAGCCACGATCTCGGCCGGCGACTGGAAAGGCGACGGGAAGTGCGTGTTGCCCATGAGTAGCGTGACCGGGACGAGGCCGGCCAGGAACAGGATTGTGAAGACGATCGCGACGACTCCGGGGTTGGGGCCGGCGTGCCGGGACGTCGCGGTGGGTGTCTGGATCGGGTTCATTCTTGCCTCCTTTTCACCGGGCCGGACCGCACTCTCGCCGGTGAAGACCGTTGACGTTACTCAAATTAACTATTAATATCAATAACGACTATGGCGGACCGGCAGGGGAAACGCCGAAACCTGAAATCCGGTCCGGCGTTCCTGCTCGCCCAGATCGGCGCGCATGCGGCCGCGAAGTTCGCGGAACGGGTATCGCCTCTCGGACTGACTCCGGCAGATGCGGGCATACTTCGCATCCTCGGGAGCGAGCCCGGAATGACGCAGCGGGCGCTCGCACAGCGGCTCGGAATCTTCCCGAGCCGGCTCGTCCTCCTTCTCGACGACCTGGCCCGGCGTGGACTGGTCGAGCGACACCCGAGCCCGAGGGACCGGCGTTCCCACTCCTTGCGTCTCACCAAAGGCGGAACAGCGAAGCTGGAGGCCCTCACACGCGTCGCCCAGGAGCACCAAGACGAGATCTGTGCCGGCCTCGCAGAAGGCGAGCGCACGCAGCTTCGAGAGTTGCTCGAGAAGATCGCCGCTCACCAGAAGCTCCGACCGGGAGTCCATCCGGGCTACCGCAAGATCGGTAGATGATGAGAGCGTGCCGGGATCCGTCAAGCGAGTGCCTCTCGACGAATACCTGAGCCTCGAGCTTCGAGTGCACGAGCTCCTGCGCGACGTCCCGATCCACGACGTCACGGCCGTGGATCTTCCCGGCGGTGGTGCGGGAAGGCATCTGGCCGACCTCCGCGCACTGGACAATGCCTCGCCGCCGAGCCGCATCGCGGGGGCGCTGCTCGGTTTTCGTTTCTTTCTCGGGCGTCTGTTCGGCTGGGACCGGGACCCGATGCAGCCCGAGGACTCGTTCCTGTCGCGGCTGTCGGAGAAGGATCGGCGCGACTCCGAGGTAGCCCCCGGCACGCGCATCGGAGCGTTTCTCCTCCTGTACCAGTTTGCCGACGAGGCGCTGGCCGAGATCCGAAACGCCACCGTGCACGGCTGGCTGTGCACGGCCCTGGTCCCCCGGGGGACCGGGTATCGTCTTTACTGGGGCGTTTACGTGCGGCCCGTTTCCTGGCTGACGCGCCCGTACCTCTTCGCGATCGAGCCGTTCCGCCGCTTCCTCGTGTACCCGGCTCTGCTCGGCCGGATCCGGAAAGCCTGGATCGCGGCGTACGGCGGCCTGGCTTAATCGCTCTCGTTCGGCGAACCTGCCGCCCAGATAGATGCATATACATCTATGAGGTGAACGCCATGTCCATCGTCGACCAACGAATGAAATGGTTCGCATTCCTCGTGTCCCTCCTCGCCGCGGCGGCCGGGTCTGCGACCGCGAAGGCCCAGGCCCCGAAATACCCTCCGTTGAAGGACTACCTGATGCCCCCGGATGCCGAGGTGGAGCTCGCGAAGAGCGCCGCTCCCGCCAACGTCTCGAGCCGCGCGACGATCCAGGTTTTGACGGCGTCGGGCTACAAGGCCGTCCGTGACGGCGACAACGGCTTCGTGTGCCTGGTCATGCGCGGTTGGTCGGCGCCGACCTACACACCGGCGGCCTTCCGGGATCTCGTCTACGATCCCACTGTTCGCGCTCCGATTTGCTTCGATCCCGAGGCCACTCGAACGGTCCTTCCGTATTACACGCTGCGAACCCGGCTCGGGATGGAGGGCAAGACGCCGGACCAGATCGCGGCAGGAGTCGAGGCCGCGTATGCCAGGGGAGAGCTACCGAGGAGAGACGGGGTTTCGTTCGCCTACATGTGGTCGGCGGACCAACAGCTCGGGCCGGGTGTCGGACACTGGCACCCTCACATGATGGTCTTCTCGCCGTACTACAAGAACTCGATGCTGGGCGACAACGAGTTCACCAAGCCTCTCCCGACCGTCTCGGATGACGCCGGTACTCCCTTCACCGTCGTGCTCATTCCGGTCGACGACCGGCTTGCGGTCAAGGCGGGGTCCAGGTGACTCTCCGCGTTTAGAACAGCCACGCACCTCTGGCCATCACAGCCGCGGTGAAGGGGATGAGCAGGACGATCGCGGCCTCGAGGTCATTGAGCCGGATCAGGAGGCCGAGGTTCGCACCCGCCACGGGGCTGCCTCCGCGAGACCGGGCGATGCGCCATCGAATGAACGTGAGCATCGGATGGATCTCGAGCGCCAGGACGAGCACGAAGAGGGCCATCTTCACCCAGAAAAACCCGTTCCGCAGATAGAAGTCGGGCGTTTTTTCCAGGCGGCCGAAGGCCCGGAAGAGACCGGTCGTGATCCAGAGAAGCGCGGCCAGGCCCCAGACGTTGTCGGCCTGCAGAAGCCGGCGCGCGGCGCCGGCATCCTCGGGTGAGCGGAGGAGATCCCGCAGACGGCGTCCGCGGGCGAAGACGGCCGCGAACCCGATCGCCAGTGCGATGACGTGGAGGGCGGACAGGGAGGCCCGGACGATCATGCCGGAATCCTACTTGTCGTCGCGCCCCTTGGCCTGCGCCCTCCCCTTGCTTACCGAGAGGAGCTGGTCTAGACTTCCCTCGGAAACCGAGATGAGCCTGAAACCTGCCGCCAGATCGTCCGTATCTTTCCCTCGGAAACCGAGATGAGCAAACCGGCCGACCTCGTCCAGGGCACCCTCGATCTTCTATTACTGAAGCTTCTGGCTCTGCAGCCGCTTCACGGCTGGGCCATCAGTCTGAGAATGCGGTCTCTCTCCGGAGATGTGCTCCAGGTCAGCGAAGGCTCCCTCTATCCAGCTCTCCACAAGCTGGAGCAGGAAGGCTGGATCCGGTCCGAGTGGAAGACGACCGAAAACAACCGCAAGGCGAAGTTCTATTCGCTCACGAGGCTGGGGCGAAAGCAGCTCGGAGCGGAAACCGCCAACTGGCAGCGGCTCTCGGCAGCCATTTCGCATGTCGTACAGCTGTCCGAGGCGTAGACGACCATGAGACTCGAACACTGGTGGTTCACGGTCCCCTTGAGGGTGAAGTCCATCTTCCGGCGCGGCCGGGTCGAGCAGGAGCTCGACGAGGAGCTCCAGTTCCACCTCGAGCACAAGATCGAGGAGGGCATCGCGGAGGGCCTTTCTCCCGAGGAGGCGCGCCTGCGGGCGTTGCGCGCCATGGGCGGGCTCGAGCAGAAGAAAGAGGAAGCACGCGACACTTTGCACGTCCGCTGGTTGACGGACTTCGTCGCGGACGTGCGCTACGCGGTGCGGAGCCTGCGCCGCACCCCCGGGCTCGCGGCGTTCGTGGTGATCACGATCGCGCTGGGGATCGGGATGACCGCGACGCCTTTCAGCATGCTCGACGCACTCGTGTTCCGGCCGTATCCGGTGCCGAATCCCGGCAATGTGGTGACGCTGGTGAGCACGTCCCGCGACGACGCGTACGGCCCCTTTTCCTACGGGGAGTACCTCGACATCCGCGAACACACGAAGAGCTATGACGGCGTGATCGCCAACGTGCCGGTGATGACCGTGGGCTTCAGCGCCCAACCCGGCGAGACGCCGCGCGCGAGGGGAGGTATCCTCGTGTCCGGAAACTATTTCCGGGCTCTCGGCGTCGAGCCACGGATCGGACGCGGTTTCCGCGACGACGAAGACACGGTGCCCGGGCGCGACGCGGTGACCGTGCTCTCGGCGAGCTTCTGGCAGAGCGAGTTCGGCGGCGATCCCTCCGTCGTGGGAAAGACGATCCGGCTCAACGGCAAGGACTTCACGGTGATCGGCGTCCTGCCCGAGAAGTTCACGGGCCTCTACATCTTCGACCGTCCCGACTTCTACATCCCGCTGGCGATGGCGCGCGTGGTCTCGACGGATCCGCGGAAGGATTTCTTCGTGGACCGGGACGACCGAAGGCTCATGGTCCGGGCGCGGCTCAAACCCGGCACGACTCGGAGAGAGGCGCAAAACGAGCTCGCCGGCCTCGCGAAGAGCTTCGAGCGCGAGTACCCCCGGACCAACCGCGGCCGGGGCGCCGCGGTCCGCACACGCTTCGAGATGCGGACGCAGGACAGCGACGCCAACTGGAAATTCGGCGTCATCTTCACGATCCTGGCCCTCGCGGTCCTGCTGGTGGCCTGCACGAACGCGGCGGGCCTGCTGCTCGCCCGCGCCCGCACGCGCACGCGGGAGGTCGCTGTGCGGCTGGCGATCGGCGCGGGGCGATTCCGGCTGGTCCGTCTGCTCCTGACGGAGAGCCTCGTTCTCGCGCTTCTGGGAGGCTTGGGAGGAATCGCCATCGGGTACGTCGGGATCGCGGCAATGGATACGTTCACGATTCCGGCGGAGCTGCCGGTGAAGATTCCGTTCCGGATGGACACGCGCGTGCTCCTGGCCAGTCTCTTCTTTTCCGTCCTGAGCGCGCTCTTCTGCGGATTGGCGCCGGCCCTCCAGAGTACCCGCGTCGATCTGGTGAACGGCCTGAAGTCGGCGGACGTGGACCAGCCCGGCCGCAAGCGTCTCTGGGGCCGGAATGCTCTGGTGGTGGCGCAGATCGCCATCTCCCTGATGCTTCTCGCCGCGTCGTTCCTGATGTACCGCGGCTTCCAGAACGACATGCGCGAAGGCCTCGCCTTCGCGGAACGGACCAGGGACCAGCTCTTGATGGTGAAGTTCGACCCGCGCCTCGTCCAGTACGACGCGACGCAGACCAAACAGTTCTACGAGCGCCTGACCGAGCGCGTGCGGGAGGAGTACGGGGTCCGGGGCGCGGCGCTCACGCAGAATCCGCCGCTCGGCCTCGACGGCTTCGATCGCCTGGCCTTCGTGCCCGAAGGCTTCCAGATGCCCCAGGATCGCGAGAGCTTTTCGTCCCTGATGGACACCGTCGACGAGGGCTACTTCGAAACGATGGGGGTCGGACTCCTGCGCGGCCGCGGCTTCCGGACCTCCGACACGGCGGATTCCCCCCGCGTCGCCGTGGTCAACGAGCACTTCGCCCGGCACTACTGGCCCAACGGCGACGCCGTGGGTCGACGCATTCGTCTCGACGGCGCCAACGGACCGCCGGTGGAGATCGTGGGCGTCGCCGAGATGATCAAGAACAACGACGGCCCCGGAGGCTGGATGACCGACTTCGTGTACCTGCCCTTCGAGCAGCATCCTGTGCCGCGGCTGGTTCTGCTGGTGCGAGGGACCGGCGACCCGCTGAAACTGGTTCCGCTCGTGAAGGACATCGTCCGGGCGCTCGACGCGAACATGCCGATGGTGCAGACGATGAGCTATGCCGAGCTGTTCCGGTACTCGACCGTGTACGGCCCGGGAGTCGCGATCAAGTTGGTCGGGATTCTCGGAGCAGTGGCCCTCATGCTCGCGATTGCCGGGCTCTACGGCCTCGTGGCTTACAACGTGAGCCGCCGGACGCGAGAGATCGGAATCCGGATGGCCATCGGCGCGCAGGCCGGAGACGTGCTCCGACTGATGATGGGCAAAGGCCTCGCGCTCGTCGCGATCGGAACCGCGCTCGGACTGGCGATGGGCTTCGGTGTGGAGAGGCTCATGAACGCGATGCTGTTCGACGCCGGCGGAATCGATCTGGTGGTCTATCTGATGGTCGTGCCGGCGATGATCCTGGTGACCATGTTCGCGGCCTACGTGCCGGCGCGGCGGGCATCGCGGATCGCTCCGACGCTCGCGCTGAGGTACGAGTAGAGGGAAGGGATTGCCGAAGGGTCGCCGCGGGTCAAGGCCAGGATCGCCGGCGTCTTTTTCCTGTGCG
>JBKOVK010000254.1:0-8948 GCA_046724475.1 Acidobacteriota bacterium
CAGAAGTGAAAGCCTGAGCGCCACCACGCCGAAGAACGTCACGAGGGCCGCGCCGACCACGATCTCGGGAATGATGATCGGCAGATAGAGCAGGTTCTTCGTGAAGGTCTGCCCCCGGAACTCGTAACGCCCGAGGGCCAGCGCCACGAGCGTGCCGATCACGGTGGCGATCACCGTCGCCGCCAGCCCGACGATCAAGCTGTTGCGGACGGCCGTCAGGATGAGCTCGTTGTGACCCAGGCTCCGATACCACTCGAGCGTGAAGCCCTGCCATACCGCTGTCTGGCTGGCGCGATTGAAGGAGAAGATCACGAGGATCGCGATCGGAGCGTAGAGGAAGGCGTAGACCAGCCACGCGTACGCCCTCAGGAATCGGCCCTTCGTCCTCACAGCAGCACGTCCTCGCCCCTCCTCCGGGTGTAGCGCGTGTAGGCGTAGAGCAGCAGCAGCACCGCCGCGGTGAGCTCGAACGCGATCGCCGCGCCGAAGGGTTTGTTGCGCGCCACGGCGAACTGGTTCTGGATCAGGTTGCCGGCCAGGATCGTTCGCGCGCCGCCCAGCAGGTCGGAGACGATGAACTGGCCCAGGCTCGGCACGAAGACGAGGATGATCCCGGCGACGATCCCCGGCATCGTCAGGGGCACCGTCACGCGCCAGAAGGTCGAGGATCGTGGCGCGCCCAGGTCGGCCGACGCTTCCAGCAGCGAGAGGTCGAGCTTCTCGAGCGACGCGTAGAGCGGCAGGATCATGAAGGGCAGCTCGCCGTAGACCAGGCCGATGAGGACCGCGAAGTTGTTGTAGAGCAGCTCCATGGGCTGAGAGGTGATGTTCAGCCCCATCAGGACACGGTTGATGAGTCCCTCCGTGCGCAGGAGAAACATCCACGCATACGTTCGGATCAGGAAGCTCGTCCAGAACGGAATCACGACCAGCCCCAGGAGGAGATTGCGCTTCCTCGCGGGAGCGGTGACGGCGATGTAGTAGGCGATCGGGTAGCTCATCACGAGGCAGAGGACCGTGGTGACGACCGCCATCCAGAGCGAGCGCCAGAAGATCTGCAGGTATATGCCGTGGAGGGACCGGGCGTACTGCGCCAGGAATTTCCCCGACGCGATGTAGGTCCACAGGTCGCCGATCGGCTTCAAATCCCCGTAGGTCGCGCGCTGGCCGAAGCTGATGACGAAGAGGATCGCCAGCGGCAGCAGGAAGAAGGTCCCGAGCGCGATCCAGGCCGGAAGGACGAGCGGCAAGGCGGCCCGCCCCGTCCGGTCGGCACCGCCGCGGCTCACGAAAGCAACTCCTCGGGGATGACGACGGCGTAGTCCGGATTCCAGCAGAGAAACGCGGGGCTACCCACCCCGAACCGGGCCAGCTCCTGGAACGGTTTCACGTTCTGTTCGTAGACGACGAACCGCTCGCCGACGTCGTCGCGCACGATCCAGAGCGTCGAGAGCCCCTGGTAGACGCGTTCCTCGATCGTCACCGGGACCGTCGGGATTCCGTGCTCTGCCAGATCCTTCGCCCGCAGGTCGAGCTTCTCCGGCCGCACAACGAAACGCACCTCTTCTCCGGCGCGGCGCCGAACGCCGTCGGAGGGCACCCGGACTTCCCCGCCGGCGGCGAGCGTCACTCGAAGCTGGCCGGCCGCCTCCTCGACGAA
The DNA here is from genome assembly GCA_046724475.1 of Acidobacteriota bacterium. Taxonomy (GTDB): domain Bacteria; phylum Acidobacteriota; class Thermoanaerobaculia; order UBA5066; family Gp7-AA6; genus DAHUXD01. Next base: position 1,661 of record JBKOVK010000254.1, read on the forward strand.
CGTCGCGCGGAAGAAGTTCGCGGCTCCCATGAAGTTCGCAACGAACTCCGTCGCGGGACGCTCGAAGATCCGGGCGGCCGTGTCCATCTGCTCGACGCGGCCGCGGTTCATGACGGCGATCCGGTCGCTCATCGTGAGCGCTTCTTCCTGGTCGTGGGTCACGAACACGAACGTGATGCCGAGCGTGCGCTGGAGCTGCTTGAGCTGGACCTGGACCTCCTTGCGGAGCTTCTGGTCCAGGGCGCCGAGCGGCTCGTCCAAGAGCAGGACCTCGGGCTTGAGCGCGAGCGCGCGGGCGAGGGCCACCCGCTGCCGCTGTCCGCCCGAGAGCTGGTTCGGCTTGCGCTTCTCGAAGCCCGAGAGCTGGAGGAGGTCGAGGACCTCGGCGACCCGGCCGCCCTGACGCTCCAGCGGAACGTCCTTGTAGCGCAGGCCGAACGCGACGTTCTCCCCGACGGTCAGGTGCGGGAAGAGGGCGTAGTGCTGAAAGACCATGTTGACCGGGCGGTGGTACGGCGGCTCTCGGGTCATGTCCCTTCCCTGGATCGAGAGCGTTCCCTCGTCCGGCAGCTCGAAGCCGCCGATCATCCGAAGCAGCGTCGTCTTTCCGCAGCCCGAGGGGCCGAGCAGGGAGAAGAACTCGCCCCGCCGGATGTCGATGGAAACGGAGTCGACCGCGACCGTTTCGCCGAAACGCTTGGTCAGCCCGCGGATCTCGACGCTGTGGGTCTCCGACATCGGCGATAGTCTGTCATCCCCGAGGGGTTCCTCTTTTTCCCTCTCCCCCCGGCGGGGGGACCCGACCACCAGAGGCCGGCCCCCGACCGTAGGGAACGCCGTGCGAAGCACGGCGGTATCGGGTTAGGGTGAGGGGGGCGAAGCCCTAGAAGCTGACGCGCAGACCGAGCCGCAATGTTCGGGGCTGCTGCCACGTATTGGGCTGCTTGTAATGCTCATTGGTGGGGAACGGACTGTCGTTGTCGGCCTGGTCGAGCGAGTACACCTGGTCGACGGACGTGATCTGTTGTCGGTTGAGCGTATTGAAGAGGTCCGCCAGGATGTGGATCGTGACCGGGTGGATGACCAGCGCGTAGTCCGCGTGCAGGTCGACTTCGTACGTGTCGGGTGTGCGGCCCTCGGTTCCGCGCGTCGTGATGAAGAGCTCGGGCCCGGCGTAGTTGTTCCACCAGCCGATGCGCGACAGCGGCGTTCCCGTCTCGTAGTAGCCGGAGGCTGAGAAAGTCAGGCCGAACGGGAAGACGTAACCGGCCTGGAGCTTGGCCTGGTGCCGGCGGTCGAGCGTGAGGTTGCCGTACGCGTTGACCTGGAACTCCGGGTAGTCGAAGTCGTCCGTGATGTTGGGATCCTTGGCGAAAAAGCCGCCGATCGCGCGGAAGGCGCCGTCGTAATTGCCCTTGAGCGTCCCGTACAGGTAGCTCGCGTAGAGCATCCAGTGGTCCGACAGTCGCTTCTGTCCCGTCACCTCGATCCCGCGGAAGAACCGACGCGCGGGCGCGAACGGGTACACGGGCTCGCAGCCGTCGCCGGTAAGACAGGCCTCGGTCGAGAAGCCGGGGTTGAAGAAGGCGTAGTTGTCGCACGTATCCGACGGCACGCAGGTGTCCTCGATGATGCGCCGCAGGCTCCGGTAGATCCCGCGGACGCCCACGGACCAGTTCGCTCCGATCTGCCGCTCCACGCCGACCACGATCTCGTCGGCGTACGGCGACCGGATGTTCGGATCGACCGCGTCCACGGCCGCTCCGCGGATCACGCAGCTGTTGTCCTCCGACTCCGCCTCCGGATCGCAGTTGAGGTTGACCGGGTCGAAGTTGTACGTCGCGCCGTCGCGCTCGCCGTTCAAAGACCGGATGTTCATGTCGAGCGGAATGATCGGAACGAAATGGCTGTACGAGGCCGCGACCTTCGTGAGCCCGTCGTTCCAGGGGTCCCAGGTCACGCCGACGCGGGGCGAGAAGTGGTTCACGTCGATGTAGACGATGTCGTCGAGGCCCCGGATCTTCTGCTTCTCCCACCGCACGCCCGCGTTGACCGTCAGATTGCTCAGGATGCTCCATCGATCCTGGACGAAGACGGCGAAGTTGTCGTTGTTCGGCGTCGCGATCACCGGCGCCGTGACGGCGTTGTCGATCGTCGCGTCCGGGCTGGCGAAGAAGCTGTGGAAGTAGACCAGCCGCTGCTGAGGGTCGGTTTCGTACGGAGGCAGGATCGTCACGAACTGGCGGCCGCTGTAGTCGCGGAAGACGTTGGCGTCCACGCGCTCGAACATGAATCCGGCCTTCACGTCGTGGTTCCCGACGAAGTAGTTGGCGTTGATGCGGTAGTCATAGCGCGTGAACGTCTTGTCGTCGAATTGCCCGGTGCCGTCGCTGCCCTGGAAACCTCCCGAGGCGGTGCTGAACTCGCCTGTGTTGTCGAGGTAGGCGATCTGGTCCCCGCCGGGCCCCGGGAGCGTCGCCACGTTCTCCCGGTGGTAAGCGAACTGCCCCGTCAGGAGAAGCTTCGGGTTCAGGATCCCCTCGTAGCGGAATCCGAAGTCGGTCCCACCCACGGTCACCGTGCCGTTGTAGGTCGTCGGGGGGCCGATGACGGGCCCGACGGCGCCGACGTCGTCGGTCGGATCGCCGAACACGTTGCCGATCAGCGTGTTCGAGTCGTTGATTCTCCACGTCAGTTTGCCCGAGAAGAGGTTGCTGGAGGTGTCGAGAGTCGTGTTCGTTCCGATGACCTCGGGCGGACCCTGCGTGATCTGCGTGTCCTGCGTGTTCTTGACGTGGTCATAGGCGCCGAAGAACCAGAGCTTGTCCTTGAAGACGTAGCCGCCGATGTCGGCCCCGTAGTCGGACTTGGAGAAGCCCGTCGGAATGCCGGCAGAAGTGAGCTCGTCGAGGTGCTTATTGTTGGCCTGGAGGGCGTTGCGATTGATGTAGCCGAAGGCGTCGCCGTGGAAGTCGTTGCCGCCGGACTTGGTGACGACATTCAGGATGCCGCCCTGGGCGCCTCCGTACTCGGCCTCGTAGCCTCCCGACTTGAACTCGACTTCCTGGATGAACTCGAAGTTGAGGGTCTTGCCCTGATTGCCGATCTCGGCGCCGGTCGTGTTGGCCCCGTCGACGAGGAAGGTGTTCTCGAGCCCGGTCGAGCCGTACACGGTGATCGAGGTGTTGCGGCTGTCAGACTCGTCGGTGTTCACGCCCGAGGCGAGCTGCGCGATCGTCGCGTAGTTGCGCCCGGTAGGGAGCGCCTGGAAGACCTTGGCGTCCATGTTGCGGCCGATCGTCGTGGACTCGGTCTCGACCTGCGCCGCCTCCGCCGTGACCGTGACCTCCGCGGCCTGCGCCGCGAGGAGCTCGACCTTGATGAAGGCCGGCTGATTGAGCGCGAGGACGACGGTCTCCTTGCGCGGCGCGAAGCCCTGGAGCGTCGCGGTGATCGTGTAGGTTCCGGGCGGAAGGTTCGGGAGCGTGAAGCGGCCCTCCGCGTCGGTGACCGCAGTGCGCGAGCCCTGCAGGTTCGGGCTCTTCGCCTCGATCGCCACGCCGGGCAAGGCCGTCTGGCCGGTTTCGACGACGCCGCGAATCGAGCCCGTCGTTTGCGCGTGGAGAGGAAGCGGGAGGAGGGAGGCGAGAAGCAACGACCCAAGCAGGCGGACCGCGGGCGTTTTCATGCGCGGACTCCTTGTCGCCGTTCGATTTGTCCTAACGCTATTGTCGCGTGCTGCAGGCTGTCAAGCTGACCGGCGGTCAGGCCGCGGTTCTGCGATTCGCGTCGGCTACTTCTTGCGATTGCGTTGGAGCAGCTGCGCGATCTCTTTGAGCTCCCTCAGGACCCGCTTGCGATCGAAGTCGACGACGGGAACCGGGGGAACTTCGCGGGCGGGAGCCGCGGCGCGTGGAGCCACGGAGGCGGCGGCCGGCGCCGGCGGAGCCTTGAAGAGCGGAGGCTGGGGTGCCGATGACCTGGAAGGAGCGGGAGCGGGCTCGGGCTTGTCGGCCTTCCTCAGTGCCGGGGCCTTGCGCTGTTCGGCGACGGGAGGCGCCGGAGCAAGGCCGTCGTCGAAGCGTCCCTCGGCGATCTCGGCGTCGAGACGTTTCTTGGCGCCCGCCACCGTGAATCCCTCGTCGTACAGAAGCTCGCGGATGCGGGAGATGATTTTGACGTCGCGGGCGGTGTAGACGCGGGAAGCGCCGGCCTTTTCTTTCCCCTCGGAGAGCGCGGCGAACTCCGTCTCCCAGTAGCGCAGGACGTACGGAGCGACCTCCGCGATCCGACAGGCCTCCGCCGGTTTGTAGACTGCGGACTGCCCCTTCTCCACGCTCTTAATCTACCCCGAACCCGCCTTTCGGCGGGAGGACTTTGCGCGGCCTCGCGTCGGCGCTTCCTCGCGGGAGCGCTCGCGCACGCGCAGCCGGATCGGAGAGCCGGAGAAGTCCGCCGTCTCGCGCAGGAGGTTCTCGATTCTCCGCTCCTCGGAGAAGTGAAGCGGCTCTCGGCGGTTTGCCACCAGCGCGAAGGTCGGCGGAGCTACCGCCGTCTGGGTCACGAAGTAGACCTTCAAAGTCTTTCCGGAAGCGGCGCGCGGCGGCTTGTCCCGGAGCGCGCGGCCCAGGACGCGGTTCAATTCCCCGGTCGTGATCCGGCGGCGCCGGTTTTCGGCGACGCGAGCCGCGGCCTCCAGTACCTTCCCCACTCCCCGCCCGGTCTTGGCCGAGAGAAGCAGGATCGGCGCGTGCCGAGCGAACGGGATCTGCGAAGCGAGCGCCCGGCGGAAGTCGTCGGCCGTCCCGACCTCGCGTTGTCCGGCCAGGTCCCACTTGTTCGCCAGGAGGACCAGGCCCTTGCCGTTTTCGTCGGCGTACGAGGCCACGCTGGCATCCTGGCCCGTGGGCCCTTCGTTCGCGTCCACGACCAGAAGGGCCACGTCGCATTCCTCGATCCGTTTTCGGGCCTGGATGACCGACAGGACCTCCGGCCCCTTCTCGGTCCGGCCGCGCCTCCGGATGCCCGCAGTGTCCACCAGCCGGAACTTCCGGCCCGAGGCGGCGACGGACGCATCCACCGAGTCGCGCGTCGTCCCCGCCACGTCCGAAACGATGGCGCGCTCCTCGCCGAGGAGGGCGTTCAACAGCGAGGACTTCCCGACGTTGGGCCGGCCCACGACCGCCAGGGCGATCTGGTGGTCGGGAGGGATCTCCGCGGCGGCACCCTCGTGCCCGGCCGCCGACAGCCGCTCTCCGATCGCCGTCTCCAGGTCGTCCACCCCGATCCCGTGCTCGGCGGACGTGCCGTAGACCTCAGGGAAGCCCAGCGCCCAGGCCTCGGATTCGCCCTCGCTGCCCTCGCGCCGGTCGACCTTGTTGGCGACGACGACGCAGTCGCGTCCGGCTTCCCGCACGATGCGGGCCGCCGAGCGGTCCCCCGGCAGCACGCCAGCCGACGCGTCCATGACCAGCAGGACGAGGTCCGCCTGGCGGATCGCGGCGACGGCCCTGTCGCGCACGGCCGCGGGGATCGCCTCTTTGACCTCGGGATCGTAGCCGCCCGTGTCGAGGAGCCGGTAGGCGCGCCCGTCTGCGAGATGCGCATCGACCTCCAGGACGTCCCGCGTCATGCCGGGCAGGTCATGCACCAGCGCGCGCCGGCGGCCGAGGAGCCGGTTGAACAGCGCGGACTTGCCGACGTTCGGCCGCCCCGCGACGACCACGCGGAATTGCGCCGTCATCCCGAGCGCAGCGAAGGATCCCAAACTATCTCGGGATCCCTCGGCCTCCTCCGGAGTCCTCGGGATGACCCCGCACGGCCTGCGGCTCGCGGGGTCACTTCTTCTTGATTCCTCCCTCGAGACGCAGCTCGTAGCGCGGATGCGAGAAGGGATGGACGTCGGGAAAGCGGGTGAAGATCCAGCCTCCGAAGATCGGGTTGCCCTTCTCGAAGACCGTGATCCTCGCGGCGGGGTTCTGCTCCTCGACGCCGTCCGAGGTGATGGCGCCTCCTCCCATCGTGAACGCCGGAAGATAGACGTCCCCTCTCACCACGAGCGTCGGATCCGGAAGCGCAACGCCGCCTCCGAGCGGCACGTCGACGACGCCTTCCTTGCCGCTCTGCTTGTCCTTCCAGTGCAGTCGCACGCCCGAGTAGGCAGCCTGGACCTCCGGCGGTACCTCCAGCCGAGTGGGAACGGCGCCGGCGTCTCCGCCCTCTCCGCCGCCTCCCTCGTGCGATTCGGAGGGCTCGTGCGAGATCGCCATGCGGATATTCGGATCCGGACGCCCGCGCTCCTGGCATGCGGCGGCTCCCAGGGAGGCCGCGAGCAAGAGCCACGTTGCGGTCTTCATCGAACCCTCCTGCGAGGCCGACGCCCGTATTCGATGGCGCTCTCTTTTCGAGCCGGGGTCGTCCGGGGCGGCGTGGCCCTCGGCCGAACCTCACCGGCGAGGCGGAAGTCCAGGCGCCGGCGCACGTCGTCCACAGCCACGAGCTGAACCCGGAGCGCATCGCCGAGCCGATAGATCTGTCCGGACGAGCGCCCGCGCAGCCGATGCTGCTTCTCCTCGTAGACGAAGAAGTCGTTTCCCAGGGCCGAGACCGGCACGAGGCCCTCGACGAAGAAATCCCGCAGCGTCACGAAGGCTCCGAAGGCCGCGACACCCGTCACGAAGGCGTCGAACTCGCGCCCGATCTTGTCCTTCATGAAGACGATCTTCTTCCACAGGAGGCTCTCGCGCTCGGCCTGCTCGGCCCGCCGCTCGCGCTCCGACGAGAACGCCGCGACCTCCCGCATCCTGTCGTTGACCGCATCGAAGTCCTTCGCAGCGACGGGTTTTCCATCGGCGAGGAGGCGCGACAGCTGGCGGTGGACGACGAGGTCCGGATAGCGCCGAATCGGCGAGGTGAAGTGGCAGTAGTAGGGGGCCGCGAGCGCGTAGTGGCCCCGGCACTCTTCGGCATAGAGCGCCTTCCTCTGGGCGCGCAGCAGCAGGTCGTGCAGCAGCCTTTCGTCGGGCTTGCCCTCGATCTCGCGCAGGAGCTTCTGGAACGCCGCGGGAGGCACCTCTTCCAGGTCGCCTTTGATCTCGTAGCCGAAGCTCTCGAGGACCTCGCGCAGGTCCACGAGGCGGTCCGGATCCGGACGGTCGTGGACGCGGTAGATCGCGGGCTGCTTGGCGAAGAGGAGCTTCTTGGCGACGGCCTCGTTGGCGGCGAGCATGAACTCTTCGATCAGACGGTGGGCCACGTTGCGCGACTCGGGGATGATGCCCACCACCAG
>JBKOVK010000347.1:0-8992 GCA_046724475.1 Acidobacteriota bacterium
AAGTCCAAGACGTTCGACCAGCCGGGACTGGTCCGTATCTACTGCAACATCCATCCCCAGATGGTCGGCTTCGTGATGGTCGTCGACACGGATTTCGCCGTCGTCACGGGACCCGACGGCGCCTTCAAGTTCGAAGGTGTCTCCGCCGGACCGCATACCGTGCGGGTCTGGCACGAGGAAGGCCCCGAGGCGAAGGAGGCGGTGACGGTCGGCGCCGGGCCGTCTTCTCCCCTCTCGATCCGCATCGACGTCTCGGGCTTCAAGCCCGAGCCCCACAAGAACAAATACGGCAAAGACTACAAGCCTCCGCCCCCCGACTCCGAAGATGAACGGTACTGAGCCGCGCGTTCCCGGAGTCACCTCGGGAGAGCTTCGCATCAAGGGGTTGAAGCTCCCGCCTCCGGAGCCTCCGCGGTTTTCTCTGACGCTGAAGATTTTTCTGGCCGCTGCCCTGCTGATCCTGATCGCCGTCGGCGGCGCCGTCGCGATCACCGCCTGGCGCGCGCGGCAGGTCGCCGACGCCAAGATCGCGGAGGACCTGAAGAAAACCGGACCGGGATGGGAGACCTTCCAGCAGACGCGGTACGCGGACCTGCACCGCGCGCTCTCGGTCGTCGTGAACAACGCCGGAACCATCGCCATGATGTCGACGCTGGTGCCCGAGACGGGCGAGCCCGATCCCGCCACCGTCTTCGACACGTTGAAACGCGAGCAGGCTTCGAGCACTCGCGCCGACTTCCTGCTGGCGACCACACCCGGAGGCAAGGCGCTGGCGCGGACCGACCGTCCCCTGCCCTACAGCGCGGACCTTTCGAACGTTCCCACCATCGCGGGCGCGGCGCAGGGTGACCAGACCGAGGGTATCTGGCTCTCGGGAGGAAAGCTCTACCACGTCGTCGCGGCGCCCGTTCTGGAAGGAGGCTCGCGCTTGGTCGGCGTGATCGCTGCGGCGTTCCAGATCAACGACGAGGTCGCGCGCAACCTCGAGCAGCTTCTCAACACCCAGGTGGTCTTCCTGGCAGACACGGCGAAGCCCTCGGAGCCGGCCAAGGTTTCGCTCGCGGCCTCGACGATGGGACCGTCCTCTCCCGCCGCGCTCTCGGCGATCGAGAGGCGGCCCGACCTGGTCCAGGCCGTGCTCCGGCAGGGCAAGACGATCGGCCCGCTCGCCCTCGAGGTCGGAGGGGAGACGTACCTGGCCTACTTCCTGCCCATCCGTTCCTCGACCGACCAGATCGTCGGCGCCGCCGTTGCCCTGCGCAGCCGCGCGCGCGAGCTCGCGCCCTTCCGGCAGATCCAGAACATCCTGATCCTGGTAGGCCTCGCAGCTCTGGTCGCGGCGTTCCTTCTGTCGTTCTTCCTGGCGCGCCGGATCACGGACCCCGTGGCGCGCCTGGTCCGCGCGACCGAAGAGGTTCGCGTGGGCAACCTCGAGTCCGCCGACCTGCCCATCGACTCACGGGACGAGATCGGGATCCTCGCGCGCTCCTTCGGCGCGATGCTCGAGGAGCTGCGCGAGAAAGCCGCTCTCGAGCAGTACGTCGCTTCGCTGACGATGACGATGGGCAGCGAGGCCGAAACGGTCGCCGCCCCCGGCGTGGCCGGGAATGCGCGCACCGGCGCCGAGCCCGCCGTCGGTCAGCTCTTCGCCGGCCGTTACGAGATCCAGGGCGTCCTCGGCCGCGGCGGCATGGGTGTGGTCTACCGCGCGCACGACCGGGATCTCGACGACATCGTCGCCATCAAGACGCTTCGGGGCGAGGTCCTCTCGGCGGACCCGAGCCTGCTCGACCGGTTCAAGCAGGAAATCCGCCTGGCGCGGCGCATCACCCACCCCAACATCCTGCGCACTCACGACCTCGGCGAGACGGGAGGCCTGAAGTATCTCTCGATGGAGTTCGTCAAGGGACTCACGCTCAAGCAGCTCGTCGAGGCCGGCGACGTCCTGCCCACGCCGGTGGGACTGCGCATCGCCAAACAGATCTGCGCGGGCCTCGCCGCCGCCCACGAAGTCGGCGTCATCCACCGCGACATCAAGCCGCAGAACATCCTTATCGAGCCCGCCGGGGGATTAAAGATCATGGACTTCGGCATCGCGCGCCTGAAAGAAGAGCGCGGCATGACCGCCGAGGGCACGGTCGTCGGAACCCCCGACTACATGTCCCCCGAGCAGGCCCGGGGCCACGTCCTCGACTTTCGCTCCGACATCTATTCGACCGGCGTCGTGCTCTATGAGGTCTTCACCGGGACGCTGCCCTTCGACGGAGACTCGCCGCTGGCGGTCGTCCTCAAGCACATCCAAGAGAGCCCGCCCTCGCCCCAGGCGCGCAACCCGAAGATCGACCCGAGGATTTCGCAGATCATCCTGAAGTGCATGCAGAAGGACGCCAAGGACCGATATCAGACGATCAACGACCTCTACGAGGCGTTGACGCGCGTGACGGCACAGGCCGCGTGAGAGGCGCGGCCCGGTTTCTTCCGCTCCTCGCCGCAACGTCGTTGATCGCGGTGTCCGCGAAGGCCCAGGACCAGTATTTCGAGGAGCCTTCGGCCAAGCCGAAGTTCACGCTGAATTGGGACTTCCTCGCGCGCTACGACGACGTTCAACACATCTTCCAGTACGAGTCCCTCCAGCGCGGCCGTTTCCAGCTGCGTCCCGAGGTCGGCTTCGAGCCGACGTCCAACCTGCGCATCGCGGTGCGCGCGATCTTCGACTACAGCACCGAGAAGGACTCGGACCCCTTCGTCGACAACTACATCGCACGGGAGGCGGCGATCGAGCGCTACTACGTTCTCTGGAAGCCCGGCCAGTTCGCGCTGCGCGGCGGCGCCTTCGGCATGCCGCTCTTCGCGACCCAGATGCTCTGGGACCGCGACATCCAGACGCCGGGAGTTGCCGGCGCCTGGGAGAGCTCGGACGGCGCGTGGACACTGGCGGCGGCCTGGTTCTACGGGCCTCAGCACGACCACGACCACTCCCAGATCTTCGCCGGACAAGCCGTCTGGAGAAGCGGCGAGCTCGGGCCCTTCCGCCTGGAGGCCGGCGCAGCCTACTGGAGCTTCGACCTGAGGAATCTGAGAACTCTCTACATCCGCGAGAACACCCCGGAGATCGTGGACGGAAGCACCGGCTACCTCTACGGCTACCACGTCGCGGACCTGCTCGTCCGGATGCGCTTCCGGCTGGGAACCGTTCCGTTTCTCGTCTCGCTCGACGGCATCCGCAACTTCTCGGCGCCGGACGGAAAGCGCCTGGCCTTCGAAGGGGCGCTGGTGGCGGGGCAGCTCGGCACGCCGTGGTCCTGGCAGGCGTCGTACGCCTACCAGTACGTCGAGCGCGACGCCCTGGTGGGCGCCTACAACAGCGACGACTGGTGGTGGCACACCTGGTTCGAAGGCCATCGAATCACGCTGGCGTTGACGGTCCTGCCGCAGGTCTATATCCAGGGCTCCGTCAGCTTCAACCGTCGGCTGGACCAGTCCTACTGGCTCAACCGGTACATGGTCGACCTAGTCAAGATGTTCTGAGGACCTATCCCCGCAGACGGCTATACAATCGACGGGCCGATGACAAAGAACCTTATCGCGTGCGTCGATGACCTCTTCTTCCGGTCGAAGATCGAGGCGACCGCTCGCCATTTGAACTATCCGCTGCGCTTCGTGGGCGCCCGCGAGCTGGCGAAGGCCTGCGCCGACCCCGATACCGCCGCCGTGCTGATGGAGCTTTCGGCCAACGGCGATCCGCTGGGCGCGGTAAGGGAGATGCGCAGCGGCAAGACCGCCTCCACGACGCCCGTCATCGGGTTTCTGTCCCACGTGGACAAGAAGCTCGCCGCCGACGCGGAGGCGGCCGGCGTGACACGCGTGATGCCGCGCAGCCAGTTCTCCGAAGGACTGCCGGATCTCCTCATGGACCTGCTGGCGCCCGGGACGAAGCGAGAGATTCAGGAAGAGCCGGAACTGCCGGACGAATGAGCGGCCCGACCCGGCGCGACGTCCTCAAGAGCGCCGTCGTCCTCCCCCTGTCGGCGCAGATCGCGTCGCCGACGCCCAAACCCGCGGCGGCCACCCGCCCGGTCGTCGTCTCCTCGGCCAACGGGCTGCGCGCCGTCGAGAGAGCCTATTCGCTGGTCGCTGCGGGCGGCAATCCGGTCGATGCCGTCGTCGCGGGCGTCAACATCGTCGAGGACGATCCCGACGACGTCACGGTCGGCTACGGCGGAATCCCCAACGAGGAAGGCGTCGTGCAGCTGGACGCCTCGGTGATGGACGGACGCACCGGCAAGTGCGGCGCCGTCGGCGCCCTGGAAGGAATCAAGAACCCCTCGAAGGTCGCGCGCCTGGTCATGGATCAGACCAACCGCGTGTTCCTGGTCGGACCCGGGGCGCTGAAGTTCGCCAGGGCCCACGGATTCAAAGAAGAGAACCTGCTCACCGAGCGCAGCCGCAAGATCTGGCTCTACTGGAAAGAAAAGCTCTCCACGAAGGACGACTGGATCGAGCGCGGCGACGAGGAGACGACGGACCCCGACATCAAGTGGTACATCGAGAAGTACGGCGTCGAGGACTTCCGGCCGCAGGGAACGATCAACTGCAACGTGGTCACGGCCGACGGAACGATCGCCGGGTGCACCACGACCTCGGGACTCTTCTTCAAGATTCCGGGCCGGCTGGGCGATTCGCCGGTCATCGGCGCGGGCCTCTTCGTCGACGGCGATGTGGGCGCCTGCGGCTCGACCGGGTGGGGCGAGGGCAACCTGCGCTCCTGCGGATCCCACACCGTGGTCGAGTTCATGCGGCAGGGCATGTCTCCCGAGCAAGCTGCGTTGAAGAGTCTGGAGAGAATCGTGGGGCTGGCGAAGGACATGCGGGACAAGAACGGGAAGCCCAGCTTCAACGTCAACTTCTACGTGGTGAACAAGAAGGGCGAACGCGCGGGGGCGGCGGTCTGGTCGGGATCCTACGGCGCCTCGGGCACGTTCACCCCGGCCCGCTACGCCGTCGCCGATGCCTCGGGCGGGCGCCTGGTCGAGTCGGCATACCTCTACAAGCGAACCGCGCCCTAGTACCATGCGGTCCCCTCAAAGGGTCGTCGCGGACTGGTTCGTCCGCCGGCTCACGCTTCCTCGCCGCCGCTACCAGCGCTTCGGCTACAACGATCCCGAGGCGCTGAAGGCGACGATCCGGCCGGGAGACGTGCTCCTCGTCGACGGCAACCAGCGCGTCTCCCAAGCCATCAAGTACCTGACGATGTCGACGTGGTCGCACAGCGCTCTCTACATCGGCGATGCGCTGCTGACGCGCGACGCGGGTACGCGCGTCGAGGCGCAGCGCCGGTTCGGCCGCGAGGCGAGATACCTGATCGTCGAGGCCCTCGTCGAGAAGGGCGTGATCGTCTCGCCGCTGGTCAAGTACATCGACTTCAACATCCGGGTCTGCCGTCCCATCGGCCTTCGCGGCGAGGACCTGAAGACCGTGATCGACTACGTCCTGTCGCGGATCGGTTTTCGCTACGACAACCGCAACTTCTGGGACCTGACCCGGTACTTTCTCCCCTTCCGGATGATCCCCGAGAAGCTGCGCGACGACGCCCTCCACTTCGGGAGCGGCCGCGATACCGAGACGATCTGCTCCTCGCTCCTGGCGGAGGCCTTCGGCAAAGTCCGCTTTCCGATCCTGCCCGTTCCCGAGCGCCGCAAGCCCGAGACCGCGGTGGAGAAGCTCCGCCAGAAGCTCCTCGGGCGCCCGACGCGCCGGGCGTGGAGCGGCCTGCTGAAGGCGCGGCATCCGACCCTCTGCGTACCGCGCGACTTCGATCTCTCGCCGTACTTCGACATCGTGAAGTTCTCGCCGCGCGAGAGCGCCGCGTTCGACTACAAGAGGATTACGTGGGACGAAGGAGTGCCGAGGCCGACGTAGGGACTTTACGGCTCGACGGCGCGGCCGCCCGAGAGGATGCCGTTGACGGCCTGGACGCGCTGCTCGAGAACGCGGCGCAGCTTACCGACCTCGGCGTCGGCGGCGGCGAAACGCACCGAGTCCCCCTGGAACTCGAAGCGCAGCACGGCGTCGCGGTCTTCCGGCATCAGTCCCAGCAGACCCGCGCGGTAGGCGCGCATCCACTCGGGCGACGGTTCGCCGTCCAGGCGCACGCGGAAGTAGGAGCGGCCGTCCGTGGCCGGGCCCTCGCGGAAGGGTTGCTCGGGCGAGAGCCAGACACGGTGCGTGGGAGGCGCCTCACCGGGGCGGCGGCGCATGGGGCGACGATGCTGCGGTCGTCTCATCGGGAAGTCATTGTTTCATGGATGAAGGCAAACGCAAGTCACGGCCGGCCGAAAGTGCCGGCGCTCGCGATCGTGAAGGCTTCGGGGCGCACCCGCTTGCGGAACGCGGCATCGGCCTGCTCGCGGGTCACCTTCGCCACCAGCGAGGGGAACTCGTCGAGATAACCGACCCCGAACCCGTAGGAGACGGCGGTGTCGACGGCGTTGGCGATGCCGGCATTGGACCCGAGGTCGACCTTGAAGCGGCCGATGCGCGAGCTCTTCTCCTCGGCGAGCTCCTTGTCCGTCAGCCCGCTCTTCACGAAGCGCTGGATCTCGTCGAGCGTGGACGCGACGGCGGCGTCGCGGCTGTCGGGCTTGACGGTCACGCTCACGGTGAAGGGACCAGCGACGTGGCTCGCCGAGAAGGCCGAGTGAATGCCGTAAGTCAGGCCTTCGGTGTCGCGGACCCGGACTCCGAGCCTCGAGGTCAGCGAAGACTGTCCGAGGGCGGAGTTGGCGAGCGCGCACGCCAGGAATTCCGGATCCGTGCGCGTCAAGTCCGAGGGCAGCGCCAGGATGACGTCGGCGCTGGCCTTGTCGGGCATCTCGACCGTGACCGCGCCCGGCGCCGGGGCGGGTGGCGGCGGCGGCGCGATCGCCGGGGCGGGACCGGCCGTCCACGAGCCCAGACCCTTCTCCAGAGAGTCCAGCACACGATCGGCTTCGACGTCGCCGACTACGACGAGCACGAGCGATGCCGCTCCGTAGCGCTCGGTGTAGAAGCCGGCGAGGTCGGCGCGTGTCAGGGCCTCGACGCGGGCGATACGCTCCTCTCCCGTCAGGCGGTGGAGCGGGTGGCCCGGAGGATAGATCCGGCGCATCGCGGCCTCGGAGGCGCGGACCGACGTCTGCTCCTGCTGCTGCCGGATGGATCCGACCAGCTTCTTCTTCTCTTTCTCGAGCTCGTCCTCCGGAAACACGGGCTCGCGAAGGACCTCGACCATCGCGTCGAGCAGGAGATCCGTATCGCGCGAGAGCGCGGCGCCCGAGACGTCGACCCCGGCGGGATCCGACGCGTCCGAAGCGACCGACACACTGGCCGCACGGCTCTCGAGATCCTCGGCCAGCTCGAGCTTGCTGCGCTTGGCGGTTCCCTTGATCAGCTCCCCGGCCGTCACGGATGCGATGAGCCGGCGGTCCTGCGGAGCGAAGAGCCTCCCCGCGAAGAGCGTCCCCGAGACGGCGAGCGTCGGATTGAAGCGGTTCTCGAGAACGTAGAGGCGGGCGCCGTTCGAGAGAGCCCGGTGCCGGACCGCCTCGACGAAGGGCGCGCGCCGGGGCGGCGCGGCCGCGGCGCCCGTCACGCCACTTCCTCCACCGCGACGTTCGCCGAGGGCCGGGGCAGGTAGGCTCCGACCGTCAGAGCGTCGTCATTGAGATAGGTCCGGACGACGCGACGGACGTCGTCGGGAGTCACGCGCGCGATCGCCGCGGGATAGTCGGCGTACCACTCCCAGTCGGCGACGGCGATCGCCTCCGACAGAGACGCCGCGATCTGGTCGGTCGAATCCCGGTCGAAGATGACCTCGGCCTCGATCTGGGTGCGCGCCTTGGCGCACTCCGTCTCCGTGACCAGCTGGGTCGCGAGCTTCGCGATCTCGTCGCGGACGATTTTCTCGACCTCGGAGGGCTCGACACCGGGGCGGACGGGGGCGAAGACCGAGAAGAGGGCCGGATCCCGGAGCTGCCAGGGGACCACGGTCACCGAGAGCGCGAGGCTGTTCTCGACGAGGGCCTGATGCAGCCGCGACGTCACGCCGCCGCCGAGGATGTTGCCAAGCACGGCGAGCGCCGGCGTGTCGGGGTGCCGCGCCTCGGGTGTCCGCCAGGACAGCGCGCACCACGCGACCTCGCCGACGCGGCGCACGACGAAGCGCCTCTCCCCTTCCTGCGGAGGCTCGATCGTGTAGACCGGCGGAATGGGCCGCGACGAGGGCGCGACGGAACCGAATTCCTTCGCGAGCAGCGCGAGGACCTCGGCCTCGTCGAAGTCGCCGATGACCATCGCGGTCGCGTTGTTGGGGTAGTAGAAGGTGTCGTAGAACTCGCGGAGCCGGTCCGTCGTCACCTCTTCGATGTCGCTGCGCCAGCCGATCGTCGGATGGTGGTACGGGTGCTCGCGGAAAGCCGTCGCGAAGGTGTGCTTGTAGAGCACCTGGAAAGGAGAATTCTCGCCGCGCTCGAACTCGTTGCGCACCACGGTCATCTCGGGCTGGCGGTCGGAGTCGCGCAGGAGCGCCTGCCGCATCCGCGAGGACTCGATCCGCACGGCCGTGGCCAGGCAATCCGACGGCAGCGTTTCGTAGTAGTTCGTCCTGTCGAACCACGTCGTCGCGTTGAACCGCGCTCCCAGCGCCTCGAGCACCGCCGCGATCGCGGTCCCCTTGTCGCGCTGGAACTCCGGAGTCCCCTTGAACATCAGATGCTCGAGCAGATGCGTCGCGCCCGTGTGCCCGACGGCTTCGTTGCGGCTGCCGACGTGGTAGACGATGCAAAAGGTCGCGACCGGCGCGACGCGGTTCTGAAGCAGCAGGACGCGGAGGCCGTTGGAGGAGAGCCGGAACTCGCGAAAGCCGGCCTTCTCCTTGACGAGCTCGAAGGGGCCGCCGGACAAGCCCCGACTACCTTCCGCCCGCGATGTCCTCGGCGCCGTCGACGCCGATGAC
>JBKOVK010000196.1:0-17584 GCA_046724475.1 Acidobacteriota bacterium
TGGCGTGTAACAGAGGCCGTACTTGGCCTTCAGCAGGAAGACCGCCATCTGCTGGCGCAGAGTCGGCTCGCCCACGCCGTAGAGACCGTTGCCGATCCCGACCGTGATCGAGTTGGAAACCAGAGTCGTGACGTAGAAGTGAAACTGCTGCGCGGGAGGAACGTCCAGAAAATCGGCGACGTAGCCCTTCTCGAGTGTGCCGGCGCTTCCGTCCGTGTTCGTCACCGTGACGTCCGACAGTGAGCCCGCCGCCAGAGCGGGAGCGTTGGCATGGATGGACGTGGAGTTATCGACGACGACTCCGGTCGCCGGCTGCCCGCCGATCGTCACGGCCGCGTTCGCGGCGAAGTCGGTTCCGGAGATGGCGAGGACCGCGCCTCCGGCCGGATCGCCGGACGTCGGGTTGATCGAGAAGACGATCCGCTGTGACAGCTCGGAAGTGTTTCCGTCGGGATCCGTCGCCGTGGCGGTTACGTGCTCACCCGGCTGGATCGCGATCGGAACCGTGACGTCGATCGCCCCGGTACCGGCACCGTTGGTCGTGACCTGCCCGGCGCCGAGGAACTTCTTCGCCTCGAGGAAGTCGTGCGGGAAGGGAATGCAAACGTCGTTGGAGAAGAAGTCGAGGTCGTACGTCGTCGACGGCGCGGAGTGGAGGATGCCCTGGATGCGCGTCCCGGTGCCCTGCGGCGCGAGGATCGTGACGGACGTCAGGATCGGAAAGTTCTGCTTCTGGTTCGATCCGGTGTCGCCGTCGCCGGGGTCGTTTGCGGTCACGCCGGAGGGCTCGAGGTCGATGCCGAGCCCGGCGTTGTCGTAAATGATGTTCGAGCGGATCGCGTTTTCGACGGCGTCGAGAACGTGGATGCCAATTCCGCCGTTGTGGGCGACGATGTTGCCGGCGTTCGGGTCCGTCCCGCCGATGGCGTTCTGCGACTCGCCCTGTCCGATCGCGATCCCGTCGTTCGAGTTGCCGAGCGGGGTGACGCCGTCGGCCTGAGTCCCGATCCGGTTTCCCTGGACGACGTTGCCGCTCCCTCCGTTGGCGCTGCCGCCGTAGCCGATTCCGATCCCGATTCCGGGCAGCCCGAGAGTGCCGTTTCCGGAGACCAGGTTGCAGGCGCCCGTGCAGGGGCCGCCGGCGGTCACTCCCGTCGTGCCGCCGATCGTGTTGTTGCTCGGAAAGTTCGAGAGGATGATGCCGCCGTACTCGTTCGGGATCGCCTCGGTCCCCGCCGCGTTCGTTCCGACGAAGTTGCCCTGGATCGTGTTGCCGTCGCTCGTGTTGAACGCGATGCCGATGTAGTTGCCGGAGATCACGTTGCCCTCGCCCGCGGCGGATCCTCCGACGTGGCTTCCGCCGCCGGCGAAGAGCGCCACGCCCGCGTTGCCGTTGCCCAGGGCGACCGCGCCCGAAACGTCGACGCCGACGAAGTTCCCGTGGACGACCGCGTTCGTGGCCTGCGTGATGTCGACGCCGATTCCCGTGTTGCCCGAGATCAGGTTGCAGGCGCCGGTGCAGGGGCCGCCCGGCGTGGTGCCCGCCGTGCCTCCGATTACGGCGCCGTCGCTCGACGACATGGTCACTCCGTTGCCGTTCGGCAGGCCGAGCGTGCCCGTGACGTCCGTGCCGATGTAGTTCCCGATGACGGTGTTCGGTCCGGCGTAGATGAGGAGACCCGCGCCGTTTCCGGAGATCAGGTTCCGGTCCGCCGCCGCGGTGCCCCCGATCGTGTTGCCGGTCGAAGATTGCACCGTGACGCCACTGCCGTTCGCGTGCGCGACCGTTCCGGTGGGATCCGTTCCGAGAAAGTTCGCGGTGACCGTGTTGTTGTCTCCGTTTGCCAGCCAGATGGCCGGCCCTGCGGCGCGATTGATGCAGAATCCTTTGACAACGCTGTCGCCGCCGTTGATCAGGAGCGCGTAGAACGAGCCGGAGGCGTTGGTGTTGTCGATCTCGATGAGCGGCATGCCGGCGTAGCCCGGCTGAGTCGTGGCGTCGAGCGTCGTGGGTTCCGAGACCGTGGGAAGGCCCGAGGTCGGAGCGATCGTGTGCACTCCGGACCCCGGAATCGCGAACACGATCGTGTCCGCGCCCGCGGCGGCGTTCGCGTCGAGAATCGCCTGCCGCAGCGATCCGGCGCCCGAGTCGTTGGTATTGGTGACGGTGAAAGTCGCGGCCGACGCGCTTCCGGCCGCCGCGATCGCGATCGCAACGAGCGCGTGTGAGAACCTCGGCATGGACCCCCTCCTGAATCCATCCGCGGTAAAAATCGAAACGGTGGGTCAATCTGTCACCGAGCGCACTAAGTGGCTTGTTTTCAGCGGTTTCTTGACTTGCCGGAAACACTTATCTAGGCTCCCCGAACTTCGATGTCTACCGAGGACTCGGTTCCGCCGCCTGCTCAGGGCGAGGTGACGAGGCTTCTGCTCGCCTGGAATCAAGGCGACCAATCGGCGATCGAACGGCTGATGCCGCTCGTTTACGACGAGCTGCGCCGGCTGGCCGAGAGGCACTTCCGCCGCGAGCGTGTCGGCCACACGCTCCAGCCCACCGCCGTCGTCCACGAGGCGTACTTCCGTCTCGTGGATCAGACACGCGTGACCTGGAAGAACCGCGGACACTTTTTCGCCGTGGCATCTCAAGCCATGCGGCGAATCCTGGTCGACTATGCGCGCGCCCGGGCCGCGGACAAGCGGGGAGGCGGCGAAAAGCGCGTCACGCTCGCAGCGGTCGAGGCCGCGCCGGAACCTTCCGGCGAGCTCGATCTGCTGGCTCTGGACGAAGCTCTGACGCGGCTGAAGGGTCTCGACGGCGCCCAGGCCCAGATCGTCGAGCTGCGGTTCTTCGGCGGCCTCTCGATCGAGGAGACCGCCGAGGCCCTGGAGACCTCGCCGTCGTCTATCAAACGGGAGTTCCGCTCGGCCAAGGCCTGGCTATACCGCGAGCTCGGTCTGGGATGAACTCCGAAAGCTGGCGCCGCGTCCGGCAGCTCTTCGACGAAGCCGTCGATCTGCCTCCGGACCGGCGTCCGGCGTTCCTGGAGTCGCTGCGCGCGAAGGAGGAGCTCCTCGCGCGAGAGGTCGAGTCGCTGCTCCGGTCCAGCGACGCGTCGGGGGATTTTCTCGAGACGCCGGCGGTCGAGCGATTCGCGGGGCCCTCCGCCCAGGACGCGGCGCGGTCCCGCATCGGTCCGTATGAGGTGGTCCGGGAGCTCGGCCACGGCGGTATGGGCACGGTCTATCTCGCGGCCCGGTCCGACCAGGGATTCGAGAAGACCGTGGCCGTCAAGCTCGTGCGGCGGGGGATGGACACCGATTTCATCCTGGAACGCTTTCGCAACGAACGCCGCATCCTGGCCGATCTCGATCACCCCAACATCGCCCGCATCCTGGACGGCGGCTCGACGGAGGACGGCCTGCCGTACTTCGTCATGGAGTACATCCCGGGTCGTCACCTGATCGAGGACTGTGACGCGCGGAAACTGTCGGTGCGCGGACGCCTCGAAATGTTTCGGAGAGTCTGCGACGCCGTCGCCTACGCGCACCGGCAGCTCGTCGTGCACCGCGACCTGAAGCCCTCCAACATCCTGGTCACGCCCGAAGGAGAGCCGAAGCTGCTCGACTTCGGGCTCGCGCGGGTGCTCCATCCGGAGCTCGGGGACGAGCCCGTAGACCGCACCGCGACGGCGCTGCGCTTTCTGACGCCGGACTACGCCAGCCCCGAGCAGGTGCGAGGCGAGCGCATCGCGACGTCGAGCGACATCTACTCCCTCGGCGTCGTGCTGTACGAGCTGCTGGCCGGCCGCCGGCCCTATCGAACCACCGGAAACAATCCGGACGAGATCGCCCGCGCCGTGTGCGAGCAGGAGCCGGCGCGGCCGAGCGTCTCGGTTCCGGGCCTGAAGGGAGACTGCGACAACATCGTCCTGATGGCGCTCCGCAAGGAGCCCGAGAGGCGCTACGCGTCGGTCGAGCAGCTCTCCGATGACATCCGGCGGCACCTGGAAGGGCGCCCGGTCCACGCCCGCAAGGACACGTTCGGCTACCGCGCCGGCAAGTTCATCGCGCGCCACAAGGCGGGGGTCGGTGCGGCGGCGGCGGTCGCGGTCCTCCTCGTGGCCGCCCTCGCGGCCGCCGTCCGGCAGACTCGGATTGCCCGCGCCGAACGGGCGATCGCGGAGGCCCACTTCAACGACGTGCGGCAGCTGGCCGACACGTTCCTCTTCGAGTTCCACGACGCCATCAAGGACCTCCCGGGCTCGACTCCCGCGAGACGGCTGGTCGTGCGGCGCGGCCTCGAGTATCTGGAGAAGCTCTCGAAGATCCGGGGCGACGATCCCGAGCTGCAACGCGAGCTGGCTGGAGCCTACGAGCGAATCGCCCGCGTCCAGGGAGGAATGTACGAGTCGCACCTCGGCGAGACGGAGGGGGCGCGGACGAGCCTGGAGCGTGCGATCGCGATCCGGCGGAGCCTGCTGGCCCGCGGCCGTCCCACCGTGGAGGATCGCATCGCCCTCGCGGAGGCTGAGCTGCAGCTTTGCCAGGTTCTGATCGTGACCGGCGACGGCCCCCGGGCTCTGGCCTCGGCGCGCAACGCGACGGATATGTTCTCCGCGGCGGCGGCCGAATCTCCGGCGGATGCGGTGCTCCGCGCGCGCGCGGCACGCGCCCGCCGCTATCTCGGAACGGCGTTGGGGGCCGCGGGCGAGCGCGACCAGGCGCTTCGAGAGCTGCGCTCGGCGCGAGACACCCTCGCGGCGCTCGCGACCGCCTCGCCGGCGGAGGCGTCCTTCCGGCGCGAGCTCGGCGTGACGCACCAGCATATCGTCTATGCGCTGGCCGGCACTACGGAGCGTGCGGAAGCGGAGGCCAGCTACGCGGAGGCGTGCCGGCTCCTCGAGGGGCTGGAAGCCGAGCATCCGGATCTGTTCTCCCTGCGCCGCGAGCTCGCGTACACCCACGTCAGCATGGGAACCTTCTGCGAGTGGAGCGGAGACGCCGCGGGGGCGCTGGTCCACTACTCGCGCGCCCTGCCTCTGCTCGAGACGCTGGTCCGGCAGGATCCGAAGAACGCGGACGTCCGGCTGCTCTTGGCGGAGGGCTGCAACAGCGTGGGCTACGCGATGATCCAGAGCGGCGCCCCGGGGGATCCGCTCGTGCAACTCCGACGGTCGGAGAAGCTCTTCGATGGCCTGATCGCCGAGGATCCGGCCAACACGCAGGCGCGGCTGGGCCGCGCGAGGCTCTACGAGAGCTTCGGCAGCGCGTGCGATGCGCTCGCGGCGCGGGCCGGGGCGGACCGGTTGGCGCTCACGCGCGAGGCCGCGCAGTGGTACGCGAAGAGCGAGGCGGACTACGTGGTCCTGAGCGAGCGGGGGGCCCTCGGCGAGCGAGGTAAGAAGGAGCTCGAGGCCGTCCGCAAGAAGATTCGGAGGTAGGCCCCCCTAACCCCGACCCTCTCCCCCGATTCGGGGGAGAGGGGGCAAGAGAGCTGAATTACTGGAGGTGGAACGTCTTGACGATGAACACCGCCATCTGTCCGCGCGTGTTGTTGGAACCCGGACAGTAGTTGCCGCCGCCGCATCCTCCGGTGATCTGCTCGGCGGCGAGCTGTTCGATCCAGTCCGCGAACTGCGACGGACAGGGCACATCCCCGAAGATGCCCGCGCAGGGTGGCGGCACGTAGGTTGAGCCGTGTTCGCCCTTGAGCAGAAACACGGACATCTGGTCGCGCCGCACGGGGTTGCCGGGGCAGAAGTTGCCGTTGCCGCAGCCCCCGGTGATGCCTTCGGCCGCCATGGCTTCGATCCAGTCGGCGAACGTCGACGGACAGGAAACGTCGGCGAAGACGCCCGCGCAGGGAGGAGGCGTGTAGCAGAGCCCGTGCTTGGCCTTGAGGATGAAGACGGCCATCTGCTGTCGGAGCGTGCTGTTGTTGACGCCATAGAGGCCGCCGCCGATCCCGACGGTGATTCCGTCGGAGACCAGGGTGGTCACGAAGGAATAGAACTGATGGCTTCCCGGCACGTCGAGGAAGTCCGCCACCCAACCCTTGATCAGCGTGCCCGTCGTGCCATCCGGCGTCGTCGCGACGACGTCGTTGACCGTGCCCGCCGCGAGCGCGGGGGAAGTGGTCGTGAGCGTGTGGTCGTTCACGAAGGTCGCGCCGGCGGCGACTCCTCCGAACGTGAGCGTCGTCGGGTCGGCGAAGTCGGTCCCCGAGACGGTGATCGGCGTGCCACCCCCGGCCGGACCCGATCCGACGTCGAGTGAAAAGATGATTCGCTGCGAGAACTCCGAAGTGTTTCCGTTCGGATCCGTAGCGGTCGCCGAGATGCGCGCGCCGTCCAGGGTGTCCGCGGACAACTGGACGTCGAACTCGAGATGTCCGGAGGCATCGGTAGTCTGTTGGCTGCTCCCCAGGTAGGCGCCCGCCTGGAGGAATTCCCTCGGAAAGCTCGAACACGCGGATTCGGCATAGAAGTCCAGCATGAACTGCGTCGACGGGGCGCTGTCCAGCTTCCCTTTGATCTCTGTTCCGAGCCCGGGGGGCAGATGAATGACCTGCCGGATGATCGGGAAGTTCTGGAGGTTGTTGGCCCCGGTGTCGGCGTCGAGTGGATCATTGGGCGAAACGCCGCCCGTGCCGTCGCTGGGCTGCCTCAGGTCGATGCCGAGCCGGGCATTTCCGAAGACGACGTTGCCACGGATGGCGTTGCCGGTGAACGCGCCGTTGGCGACCTCGACGCCGTTGCCGAGGTTGTCGGCGATCACGTTGCCCTCGCCAGCGGTGATCCCGCCGATCGAATTGCCGCTACCCGAGACGGCGATTCCGTCCAGCGAGTTGCCGAGAGGGATGTCACCGGAGGGGTCCGAGCCAATGACGTTGCCCTGCACGACGGTGCCGGTCGCACTGGCGAACAGGTCGAGACCGTGGCCCACGTTCGCGGAGATGACGTTGCCCGGGGGAGAGCCGGCCGGCGTTCCGGGTCCGCCGATCAGGACTCCCGTGGTGCTATTGACGTTGACGCCCTCGTTCTGATTCGGCAGCGCGATCGTTCCCGTGACGTCGGTGCCGATGTAGTTGCTCTGCAGCACGTGTGCCGATCCGTCGAACTGGACTCCGCGGTTGTTGCCCGAGATGACGTTGCGCGCGGCCGCCGTGGGCCCTCCAACCGTGTTGCCGGAGCCGTTGACGGAGACACCGCGGTCGCCGTTTCCCAGCGCGGCAGCCCCCGTCGCGTCGACACCGATGAAATTGCCCTCGACGTGGTTCCCGGAGAACGCGACGCTCACGCCCGGACCGGTGTTTCCCGAGATCAGGTTGCGCGCGGCCGGCGTCGTGCCGCCGATCGTGTTGTTGGATCCGGTTCCCCCGAACAGGGCGAACACGCCTCCGTTGCCGTTGGGCAGGGCCGAGGTCCCGGTCGGGTCCGTACCGACGAAGTTCCCCTCGACGACGTTCCCGTCGGAATGGAGCTCGATGCCCGTGCTGCCGAACCGGTTGACGACGAGGCCGCGGACCGTGCTCCCGCCCGCCCCCGCTTCGAAGACCAGCCCCTTGGAGTTGCCGGCCGCCGAGCCGTTGAGCTCGATCAGGAGCACGGCGTCCTCGCCTCCGGTCAGCGTGTTCGGCGAGGCGCCGGGCTGCGTGTATCCGTCGATGACGACCGAGTCGGTGATCGCCGGCAGCGCCGACGCCGGCGAGATGGTGTGCACACCCGCTCCCGGAATCGCGAAGGTGATCGTGTCGGCGCCGGCGTTGCCGTTGGCATCCAGGATCGCCTGACGCAGCGAGCCGGCGCCGGAGTCGGCGGTGCTGGTCACGGTGAATGTCGAGGCGTGCGCTGCGGCAGCGAGAGAGAAAAGGAGGGCGCCGAAGAGGGTCTTCAATGCTGTCTCCTGAGTACGCCGGGGAAGCTTCGGGTCTCGAAGCGCCGGATTATATGGCGCGGCGCCCCGCAGGGCGCCGCGCCAATGGGGGCTTGAGATGCCGAGGCTGCTTCACGGAAATTGAAACGTGTTGTACAGGAACGCGGCCATCTGGTCCCGGCGCACGGCCTGGAGCGGGCAGTAGTTCCCGCCGCCGCAGCCGCCCGTGATCGACTCCGCGGCGAGCTGCTCGATCCAGTCGGCGAACTGCGACGGGCAGGGCACGTCCAGGAAGTCCCCGTTGCAGACGGGCGGAACGTAAGTCGAGCCGTGCTTGGCCTTGAGGAGGAACACGGCCATCTGCTGACGCGTAACGGGATTGGTCGGGCAGTAGTTGCCGCCGCCGCAGCCTCCCGTGATTCCGGATGCCGCTAGGGCCTCGATCCACGGGGCGAAGTTGCTCGAGCAAGGGACGTCAGGGAACTGGCCCGTGCACGGCGGCGGCACGTAGCAGAGACCGTTTTTCGACTTCATCAGGAAGACCGCCATCTGCTGACGCGTCACCGAGTCGAGGGGGCAGTAATTGCCGCTGCCGCAGCCCACAGTGATCTGATTGGCCACGAGCTTCGTGATGTAGAAATAGAACTGCTGCGAGTTCGGCACGTCTCCGAAGTCGGCGATCCAGCCGTTGCGAAGCGTTCCGGCCGTCCCGCTGGGGTTGCTGACCGTCACATCGTTGAGTGATCCGGCCGGCCGCGCGGGCATGTCGGCGTGGATCGTGGTGTCGCTGTTGACCACGACGTTGGCCGCCGGTACTCCTCCGACCGTCACCGTGGCGCCGTTCTCGAACAGCATTCCGGTCAGTGTGACATTCGTTCCGCCCGCCGGCGGTCCGGAGCCCGGCGACGTGGAGAAGAGGAGACGCTGCGAGAACTCGGACGTGTTGCCGCTGGGATCCGTCGCGGTCGCCGTCACGATCTGGCCCGGCTGCAACACCCCCGCGACGTCGTGGTTGAACGTCGCGTTGCCGGATCCGTCCGTCGTGACCTGGAAAGAACCCAGATAGAACTCGCCCTGCACGTAGCCCTGGGGGAACGACAGGCACGCCGCCGTCGCGAAGAGGTCGACGTCGAAGGTGGTCGACGCGGTGCTGTTCAAGATGCCCTGGACGTTGGTCGTCGAGGCCCCCGGCGTCACGCTCTTGACGATCGGGTAGTTCTGGAGGCCGTTGGGACCCGTGTCCGCGTCGCCGGGATCGTTGGGGGTCACACCGGCGGCGAAGTTCGCGTAGAGGTCGATGCCGAGCGGCGTGTTGTCGAAGATGCGGTTCGCGCGGATGTTCGCCATCTGGTATCCGCCGTTGGCGATGCCGCCGTACGGCGCGCCGTTGTGGGCGATCACGTTGCCCTCGCCGGCCGCCGTGCCGCCGATCGTCCAGTTGTCGCCGCCGACAGCCATCGCGCCGCCGTGGTTGCCCAGGTTGAGCGTCGCGGTTTCGTCGGTGCCGATGAAGTTGCCCTGGATGACCGCCCCGGCGCCGCCCTCGCTGATGATGCCCTGATTGACGCTCGCCGCGATGACGTTGCCCTTGATCACGTTGTTCTGGTCGGGCATCGAGATTCCATAGTTGTTGCCGAGCGGGAGCGTTCCCGTCACGTCGGTTCCGATGTAGTTGCCCTGGATGGTGGCCTGCGCGCTCGTACCGCCGACCGTGTAGCCGACGCCGATGCCGGCTCCCACGGCGGAGACCGTTCCTCCCGAGATGACGTTGCGCTCGGCCGGACTCGGGCCTCCGATCTGCTGGCCGGTTCCGAGGCGAATGTAGACGAGGGCGTAGTTGAACGATCCCTGGATGGCGGCGGTCCCGGCGGCGTTGGTTCCGATCAGGTTGCCTTTGACGACCGTGTTGTTGCCGCCGGAGTCTCCGATGAGGACCTGCGCCGAGTCGCTGCCCGAGATCAGATTGCGGTCGGCCGGAGACGTGCCTCCGACGACCACGCCGTTCGCAGCCTCGATCTCGACACCGGCGTTCTGCGCTCCCGGGCGCGACGCGCCGGTTGGATCCGTGCCGAGGAAATTACCGGCGATGACCGATCCGTTGCCGCCGGCGGTCTGGATCAGGATGCCCGCGTTCGGACAGCGATTGATGGCGAGGCCGCGGATCGTCACGACCGCCGTCGCATAGAGCCCGTTTCCGCCGAACCCGATGTTCTGGCCGTTGATCTCGATGAGGATCACGGCGTTCGTCCCCTGGTTGGGAGGATGGGAATTCGCGGAGGATCCCGGCTGCGAGTAGCCGTTGATCGTCACGGCGTCGGTGATCGTCGGCAGGGGCGTCGCCGGTGTGATCGTCTGCACTCCGCTTCCGACGATGTTGAACGCGATCGTGTCGGGGCCTCCATTCGCGTTGGCGTCGGTGATCGCCTGTCGCAGCGACCCCGCGCCGGAGTCTGCAGTGGTCGTGACCGTGTACGTATTGGCGAGGGCGATTTCCGCGGCAAGGATCGATCCGAACGCGAAAGCGGCGACGCGCATCCTTCCCTCCTATGGCGCTAGGGCAATTGGAAAGTATTAAAAATGAACGCCGCCATTTGATCACGCCGGACGGCCTGAGTGGGACAGTAATTTCCGTTTCCGCAGCCGCCTGTAATGCCCTCCGCGGCGAGCTGCTCGATCCAGTCGGCGAACTGCGACGGGCAGGGCACGTCGAGGAAGTCCCCATTGCAGGCCGGCGGAACGTAGCTCGAGCTGTGTTTGGCTTTCAGTACAAAAACCGCCATCTGCTGGCGCGTCACGGGGTTGGTCGGGCAGTAATTCCCACCGCCGCACCCGCCGGTGATGCCCGCATCCGCCAGGGCCTCGATCCAGGGGGCGAAGTTGCTCGAGCACGGCACGTCCGGGAAGACTCCCGAGCATGGCGGAGGCGAATAGCAGAGACCGTTCATCGACTTCAGGAGGAAGACCGCCATCTGCTGGCGAGTCACGGAGTCGAGCGGACAGTAGTTGCCGCTCCCGCAACCCACGGTGATCTGGTTGGAGACGAGCTTCACGATGACCGTGTAGAACTGCTGGTTCGCAGGCACGTCGGAGAAATCGGCGATCCATCCGTTGACGAGCGTGCCGCCGCTGCCGTCCGGATTGGCCACGACCACGTTGCTAAGGGTTCCCGGCGGACGCGCGGGCGTCTTCGCGGTGATGTGCGCGGAGTCCGTGACGTCGACGTTGGCGGCCGGCGAGCCTCCGACGGTGACGGTCGCGTTGCCGTCGAAGAGCATGCCGTTGATCGCCACGTTCGTGCCACCGGCGGCCGGGCCCGAGGCCGGAGACATCGAGAAGATCAGGCGCTGTGAAAACTCCGACGTGTTCCCCGACGGGTCCGTGGCCGTGGCGGTAATCCGGGCGCCTGCTTCGACGGTCACGGGCAGAACGAGGTCGAAGCTGCCGATGCCCGCGCCGTCGGTCGTGACCTGCGTCGAGCCGATGTAGTCCTGGCCCTCGAGGTACTCCTGCGGCCGCGAGGCGCAGGCGGGGTTCGAATAGAAGTCGACGTCGAAGGTGGTGGCCGCGGTGCTGTTGAGGATGCCCGCGACGTGCGTGCCGGAGCCCTGCGGCATCGCCGGCCCCGCCGATGTCAGGATCGGGTAGTTCTGCAGGCCGTTGGCGCCCGAGTCCGCATCGCCCGGATCGTTCGGAGTCACGCCGCCGTTGCCGCCCACGGGCAGGTCGATCCCGAGCGGATTGTTCGAGTAGATGCGATTGCCGCGAACGCGCACATGCTGTCCGCTGATTCCGACGCCGCCGCTGCCGAATGTTTTTCCATTGAAGGCGATGGTGTTTCCCTCGCCGGGGTTCACGCCGCCGATCGTCATGTCGGTGCCGGTGACGTTGACGCCGATGCGGTTGCTCCCGAGGTCGATCGTTCCCGTCGGATCCGTGCCGATGAAGTTGCCGTAGACGACGTGGCCCGAGCCTCCGAGCAGAAGGCCTTCGTAAAAGTTGGCGGCCGCGATGACGTTGCCTTCCCCGGGAGCGCTCCCTCCGATGACGCAGTTGGTCGCGGCGACGGCGAAGTCGTGCTCGTAGACCTCCATCCGTTTCGTTCCGGTCACGTCGGTCCCGATGAAGTTGCCCTTGAAGGTGTGTCCCGAGCCGTTGACGCTGAAACCGTTCGAGCCGCCGGCGATGACGTTGTCGATCGCGGAGTCTCCGGTTCCGTTGATGTTGATCGCGAACGTCGTGCCGGGACAAGCCGGCGTCAGCAACACGTCCCCGGTCTTCGCGAGACCGAGCAGATTTCCCTCGACGACGTGCCCCGTTCCCGCTCCCGAAAGGGTGACGCCGGCTCCGCAGACCGAAATGAGGTTGCGTGCCGCGGGGGAGGGGCCGCCGATCGTCGCGTTGGATCCCCCCGTCACCGTGACCTGCGTGCCGAACGCCGCCACGATGCGCTGGGTGCCCGTCGGGTCGGTCCCGAGAAAGCAGCCTTCGACCTTGTTGTTCGAGGATGCGCCGTTGCTGAAGGTCACGTTGCCGTCGTGGATGTCGAGCCCTCGGATCGTCGTATCGCCCGCGGACACACCGAGCGAACCGACGAGCTCGATCGTCAGGACGGTGTTCAGCCCCTGACCGACCGCGAGTGTGTTGGCCGAGGAGCCCGACTGCGTGTAGCCGTCGATCGTCACCGGATCCGAGATCGCCGGCAGGGCGCTCGTCGGCGCGATGGTGTGCACGCCGCTGCCCGTGATGTTGAACGCGATGGTGTCGGCGCCGATGTGGGCGTTGGCGTCGAGGATCGCCTGGCGGAGGCTTCCTGCGCCGCTGTCCGCGGTCGAAGTGACCGTGTAAGTGTTCGCCCGGGCTAGGGCCGGGACCGCAACGGTGCAGAAGACCGCAACGAGAACTCGTTTCACGTCGTCCTCCTTCTGTCGGTCGGGCTTCGAGTCAGGGCAGGCTGAACGCCTTCACCAGGAAGACCGCCATCTGTCCGCGCGTCACGGTGCTCTGCGGGCAGTAGTTGGCGCCGCCGCAGCCTCCGGTGATGCCTTCGGCCGCGAGTTGCTCGATCCAATCCGCGAACTGAGACGGACAGGGCACGTCGTCGAAGTCGCCGTCGCACGGCGGCGGAACGTAGGCCGAGCCGTGCTCGGCCCGGAGGATGAAAACCGCCATCTGGTCGCGCCGGACGGGACTGGTGGGGCAGTAATTGCCGCCGCCGCAGCCTCCGGTGATGCCCTCGGCGGCGAACCGTTCGATCCACGGCGCGAAGTTGGACGAACAAGGCACGTCCGCGAAGACGCCGATGCAGGGGGGCGGCGTGTAGCAGGCCCCGTGCTCCGCTTTGAGGAGGAACACCGCCATCTGCTGACGGAGCGTGGCCTGTCCGACGCCATAGAGGCCGCCTCCGATGCCTGCCGTGACACCGTTGCCGACGAGCCGCATGACGTAAAGATTGAACTGGTTGTTGGAAGGGACGTCGGCGAAGTTGGCGAGGAAGCCGTTGGGGATCGTTCCCGACGCGCCGCCGGGATTCGCGACGACGATGGCGTTCGCGGAGCCCGGGGTCAGATGCGGCGTCGTCGCCGTCAGCGTGTGGGCGTCCGTCACGACCACGTTCGTCGCCGCGATGCCGCCGACCGTGACCGTCGCACCGTCCTCGAACCCGAGCCCGGTGACGGTCAGGTTCGTGGCGATCTCGGATCCGTACGGCGGCGTGCTCACCACGGCGAACCGGGGAGAGAATTCCGACGTGTTCCCAGCGGGGTCGGTCGCGGTGGCCGTGACGAGGGAGCCGTTGGCGACGGCAACGTCGAGGACGGCGTTGAAGATCGCCTCGCCGGATCCATCCGTCGTGACCTGTTTCGTGCCCAGATACGTTCTTCCTTCGGTCAGGTCCTGCGGCCGCCGCTGGCACAAGGTATTTCCGTAGAAGTCGACGTCGTAAATCGTCGAGGGTGCGCTGCTCAACGAGCCGTTCACGGTCGTCGTGGAGGCGCCGTAGGTCACCGACGTGATGACCGGATAGTTCTGGAAGCCGTTGGGTCCGGTATCCGCGTCGCCCGCGTCGTTGAAGGTGCACCCGTTCGTGCTGTTGATGAAGAGGTCGATGCCCAGGCCGTTGGTCGGGTTGATGCCGGGGTTGTCGAAGATCGAGTTGCCGCGGATCGTCGCCGTCCCCGAGTTTTCGACGCCGACGCCGGCGAGGCCGCAGTTGGAGATGAGGTTGCCTTCTCCGGGATTGATGCCGCCGATCGTGACGCCGCCCGTCACCTGGTAAACGCGAACGCCATACTTCGGGATGAAGAGACGCGCAACGCCGGTCTCGTCGGTGCCGATGAAGTTGCCCTGGATGACGTTTCCCGAGGATGTCGACTGGACGAAGACGCCTGAGGCGTCCCCGCCCCCGATGCGGTTGCCGGCTCCCGGCGCGGACCCGCCGAGGAGGTTGTCGTTGTCGTTGAGACGGACGCACTCGTTGCTACATTTGAAGCTGGTCGTGCCGGTCACGTCCGTTCCGATGTAGTTGCCCTGGATCCGGTTTCCGGTCGCGCCTGTCGGTGGCGATCCGCTACCGACGTTGATCCCGCCGTTGATGACGTTGCGGGCGTCCGGCGAGGTCCCGCCGATGACGGTGTTCGTTCCCCCGAGCAAGTTGAGTCCCTTGCCCCCGCCGATGAGGTCGAGCTTCCCCGAGATGTCGGTGCCGATCAGGTTCCCGGCGACGAGGCCGTTCACGAATCCCGGCGGGCCGTTGCTCAGCAGGACGGAGGCTCCGTTGTTGACCGCGAAAAGGTTGCGCGCCGCCGGCGCCGTACCTCCGATGCGGCCGTTCGTGTGGTTCTGATTGAAGCGCAATGAACCCTGGAAAGGTGCGGGAACCTGCGTTCCCCCTGGGTCGGTGCCCAGGAAGCATCCTTCGAGGACGAAGTTCTGGTGGGTATCCAGCACGTCGATCTCGTATTGCGGCGCGCGATTCATCACGAGCCCCTTGATCGTGACGTCGTCCGCGTTGACCTTGAGGCAGTTCGTCGCGCCCACGGCGGTGCAGTCGATCTCGATCTGCAGCACCGTGTTCAGGCCCATGCTCGTCGGGTTCGTGTTGGCCGACGACCCGGGCTGCGTGTAGCCGTTTACGGTCGTCGGTCCCGTGATCGTCGGGAGAGCGGAGGCGAGGGCGATGGTGTGCACGCCCGAGCCGAGGATGTTGAAGGCGATCGTGTCGGCCCCGGGGTTCGTGTTGGCGTCGATGATCGCCTGGCGCAGGCTCCCCGCGCCGGAATCCGCCGTCGACGTGACCGTATATGTGTTGGCCGCCAGGGGAGCCGCCAGTGCGATTGCCAGGATCGGGACGATCGCGGTCTTGCGCATTTTCGGGGTCCTCTCTGTCTTTCTTCTCGGCAAAGAGGCCCGAAAGGGGCCACGGCGCGGGCTAGAATTCCCCCGATCCATGAGCCAGAAACCCCCGGCGCAACCGGGGTCGGGCGTCCCTCCGGAGCCCCGGCCGGAGGAGGTCACCGCGCTGCTGCGGGCCGCGGAGGCCGGGGACCGGGAGGCCCTGGATCGCGTTTTCTCGATCCTGTACGACGAGCTCCGGGCGATCGCGCACCGCCAGCTCCGCCAGGCGCCTTCCGGCGAGACGCTGTCCACGACCGGACTGGTCCACGAGGCGTACCTGAAGCTCTCGCGCGGCGCGGGCTGGTCGGCGAACGACCGGTCGCACTTCTTCGCACTCTCCGCGCGCGCGATGCGGATGATCCTGATCGACCAGGCGCGGGCCCGCGTCTCGGAGAAACGGGGCTCGGGCCTCCGGCCCCTCGACCTCGAGGACGTGCAGATTCCGGTCGAGGAGCGGGCCGCAGAGCTGCTCGCTCTCGACGAAGCGCTGGACAAGCTGGGCGGCGTCGACCAGGACCTCGCGCGCCTGGTCGAATGGCGCTTCTTCGCGGGGCTATCGGTCGAGGAGATCGCCGAGATCTCCGGACGGTCGGTCCGAACCGTGAAGCGCCACTGGCAGACGGCGCGCGCGTTTCTCTACGAGGAGCTGACCTCGGCGTGACCGGCGCGGGAGCGGACTGGACCGCGGTTCGCGCCCTCTTCGAGGAGCTCGTCGAGCTGCCCGAGAGCGAGCGCGCCGCGCGGCTCGCGGCCGCGGCGGATCCGGAGGTGCGAGCCCGGGTCGAGCGGCTCCTGGCGGCCGACTCGGAGGCCGGCCGATTCATGGAGACTCCGGCGGCCGTGCTGGCGGTGGACATGTGGACGGATCAGTCGCCCCCGCCGGAGCCGCTGCCCGAGCGGATCGGCGTCTTCCGGATCGTCGGTCGCCTCGGACGTGGCGGGATGGGCGACGTCCTGCTCGGCGAGCGCGCCGACGGCGCCTTCGAGCAGAAAGTCGCCATCAAGCTCCTGCGGCGCGGCATGGACTCCGAGGAAGTCCTGGCGCGGTTTGCGCGCGAGCGTCGGATCCTGGCGAGGCTCGAGCACCCGCACATCGCGCGCCTGCTCGACGGAGGGATCACGGACGACGGCCGGCCGTACTTCGTCATGGAGCTGGTGACGGGAGAGCCGATCACGGCGTTCGCGCGCTCGCGCAGCCTCGCCGTCGAGGAGCGGATCCGTCTCGTCCTCGATTGCTGCGACGCCGTTTCCGCGGCGCACAGGAGCCTCGTCGTCCACCGCGACCTGAAACCCTCCAACGTTCTCGTGACGTCCGAGGGCGGTATCAAGCTGCTGGATTTCGGAATCGCGAAGCTCCTCGGCCCCGACGACGCCGACCCCACGCAGACGCGAACGGATCTGCGACTACTGACGCCAGCCTACGCGGCGCCCGAACAGGTCCTGGGAGAGCCCGTCACCACCGCGACCGACGTCTGGGCGCTCGGCGCGCTGCTCTACGAGCTACTGACCGGAACGCTCCCGCAGAAGCGGGACCGATCGGGACCAGAGCTCGCCGCCGCGGCGCAGCAGGACACCGTCGAGCGGGCCAGCGCGCGGGTCGCTCGGGAGCCCCTCGAGAGCCTGCCCGTCGCCGAGCCGTCGGAAGCCGACCGCCGGCGGATCGAGCGAGCTTTGCGAGGGGACCTCGACAATGTCCTGCGGATGGCGTTGCGCCGCGAGCCCGAGCGCCGCTACGGCTCTGTCGCGGCGCTCGCCGACGATCTGAGGCGGCATCTCGCGGGCCGGCCCGTGCGGGCGCGGGCGGACACGTTCGGGTACCGCCTGGGAAAGTTCGTCCGGCGGCAGAGGGTCGCGGTCGCGGCCGCTGTTCTGATCCTTCTGACGCTGATCGGGGGCTTGGCTGCGACGCGCTGGCAGGCCCGGCGTGCCGAGGCCAACGCGAAAACGGCCGCGGCGGCGGCGCGGCGAGCCGAGGGCGTCAAGGAGTTCCTGATCGGCCTCTTCGAGATCGCCGACCCGGAGCAGACCGGAGGACAGGTCTCGGCGAAGGAGATTCTCGACCAGGCAGGACGGCGGCTTCAGACGGAGCTCTCTCGCGAGCCCGACGTGCGGGCCGATCTCCTGGAGGCGGTGGCCCGCATCGACCGCAGCCTCGGACGCCTCGACACCGCGGAGGAGCTCGCGACGCGCTCGCTCTCGATCCGCGAGAAGGGCCTTCCGTCGGCGGACTCGAGTGCGCGCGCCCGAGGACTCGCGACGCTCGGTGCCGTGAACATGTCCAAGGGCAAGCTCGACGAGGCCGAGAAGCAGCTCGCCG
>JBKOVK010000270.1:0-3089 GCA_046724475.1 Acidobacteriota bacterium
TAGCGGCGGGCCACCTCCGCCGGCGTCTGACGATCAACGAACAGGGCGGTCAGGACCAGGCGCGCCTTCGACATGCCCGAGCATCACGGCCCGCTGCGACTGTCGCTTATGTCTTGACAGACGTGTCGCCTATGTCTTGACAGACCTGTCGCGGATGTCCAGAGGGACCACACCCTAAGGTCGCGCCCAACCCTTGGTGAGACGCGAAGTTGCCGGACAATGAGCCGCCGACAGAGCAGCCGCTCCATCAGTGTCAGAGACTCGAGACCAGCGCACATTTCACTCTTGCTGAGCGGACCAAACGATTGCTCGCCGAAACCCTCAACACTCGCCTCCACTCGTCAGTCGCTCATGATGCCAGCGATGATGACGATGGGCAGACCACCCGCAACCTGGGCCTGCCCGTGCAGGCTTCCTCGGTGGCATGCTGCGGGCATGAGACCGGACGGACTGACCTTAGCCCCCGAGGCGTACCAGCGAGCCCAGGACGAGCCCGTCGAGGCCAGGAACCGGCTCGCCCGAGATCGCGGGCGCGGCCATGTCCGGAGCGACGAAGGACGAGATCGTCGACCTGACCGGCTACCCAGCGGATCTGCAGCGATGCGGGCATCAGCGAGAGTTCCTGAGTCAGCACACCGGAGACCTACGTCCGGCTGAGGACCCCCACCGCGGACCCGGTGTTGCGCAACTGCCCTAGGAAGGCGGGGTCGCGGGCTTCGGTGTTGATTTCAGACGGACCCGTGAGCGGCATTCTGATGCCGGAAGACCCGGCATTCCAACGCTTCGACCGTCTGGTGGACGCTCTGGGGCTCGCGCCGACAATGACCGCGTACGAGAACGCGGCCGTGGCGAGGATCGTCAGCTGGTCGTCACAGGAGGACTGCGCCGCACTCACTCGGCTTGTCCGCAAGGCACGCCGCGAGGCCTTCGAGGTCGGCCGGCTCAACGCTAAGGCCGAGGCGGAGGGAGGCAAGTAACCTCACGCGAGGGAACCCCGGCCATTCCCCCGTTTGGCCGGGGATCTCCCTCGTCTCTTGTTATGCGAGGACCTTCGTCGGGCGGCTCACGGGGCTACGAGATCCGGCTTCGCACCGTTGATAAATGCCGTACGCAGGCGATCGTAAGCATCGATGTCACCCATGCAGACATCCTCGCTTTTGGTGATTTCGTAGGTGAACTTGTTGACGGCGGTCCTTAGAGTTGGGCCCGCGACGAGCAGAACGCGGGCCTGTTCGTCCAGCAGCTCGACCTGAGCCTTTTGCGCCTGCTTCACATCCTCAGGGGACGCCAGGGCAGTGCACCACTGCGCGGTCGCCCGCAGATAAGCCGCATAGATGTCACGACGCAGATCTTGGATCTCAGCGGATCTCTGTGATTCAAACTGGCGCTCGACACTCCTGTTAGCCCAGAAGCCACCTAACGCCGCTGAGCCAACGCTGGCGAGCAGACCAACGACCGCGACAACGACCACCACGGCCTGGGTGTTGCTGCGACCGGATTCATCTGGCATGGCCACAGTATGGGCCCCGTTGGGGCCCGAGTGCGGGGACAGGAATGAGGTCTGCTCTCGACACTTCGGGGTAGACGAAATGCCCGTCGCGGCCTGGACCGGAGGCGTCCACCTAAGACGCCAGAGCCGCCTCCGCCAACGACGCCGCCCGTCCCGCCGGCGGCGATGCCGTGGCAGCCGGTTGGTGTCGTGCCGGAGAGGCCAAGTGACGTCTACTACCGCACCGGCCTCACAATCCTCCTAACCAACATCACGTTCGGGATCTGGGGCTGGGTGATCGGCGTCGGTCGTGCGGTCCTCGGGCCTCCGGGCCGGGCCGCCGCCGGGTTAGCTCTTGGGCGGTGTGTCGCTCGGCGTCCGGCGGCGGGCGGCCCGTATCGTGAGCCCTCGTGAGGCTCAGGTACCGCATCCACCTAGAGGAGCCCCACGAGGCGCGGGTACGTACCTTCACACGCGAGGTGGAGTTCTGGCCCTTTCCGGGGCTGCCGACCGCCGGTGACGCCGTGCTCATCGAGGTTCCCAGCACCGGCGGCATGGATAACCTGGGAGCCAGGGCCGTCGAACGCGTGATTTACTCCCCGGCGACGAATGAGGCGTACATCGACTTTCGGGTTCGTTCGGGGGAAGCATGGATCGGCGGCATCGACGAGCAGGCTGAGCTGATTCAGCGAGCGGGCTTCCGCGAGGTTAGGACGGGGTAGGTCCTCACCGGCATAAGCCCCCGTCATTGGGCGCACCTGCCCTGCCGTCCTCGGGCGGGCGGACGTCGGCTAGGTCTTGGCTTTGGCCGGGCTGGTGTCGGCGGACCTAGGTCGCGCCATCTAGCGGATCCTCTCGGCTCGCTCCTGCCCCACGGCGATCCATTCCATGAGCCGGGTCAAGTCGGCGCCCGCGGCAATACACAAGGCCGCCTCGAGCGCTCGGCGTGGCCATCGGCCGTCTCTCGCGCCCTCCTCGTGGAACGCGAGGATCACCCCGGACCGTTCGGCGAGCAGGTCGCCGCGACCGTCCGCGATCTCCCGCAGCTCCGTGAGCGGCGCGTCGACGTCGAGCGGGTCTCTGCTCGCATGCCGGCCGGCGGTGCATGGAAGCCTGGCCGTGATGATGCCGTCTGGGTCGAGCCGGCGGCGGGCGATGGAAGGGAATAGCTACCGCTCCCCGCCATCCTTCCGACCGGCCAGGCGGGGAAGGAGTGATGGCCATCCAATGCAGTAAGCGCGGCTGCAAGCAGTGGGGAAGCGGCGACAGGTCTCGCGGCGGTGCGGTGATCTCCCGCTTCGGGCTGGCTCTCACGATGCCTCACTAGGCTGACAGGCATGTTCGAGCCGACTGAGGCGACGCGGGTTGCTATCGAGTGCCTGACGATCTGGCTGGAAACGGACAAGGAGCAGGCGGCCGAGCACGTCGCCCATCTCCAGCACAGCCCCGATGGACCGGGGGCGAGCACGATGATCAGCGGATTTCTCAACCTGAGCGAGTTGCTGGTGCTGAGTCTTGCCAAGGAGCGCGGCGCTAACGCCGGGAACGTCCGAGAGAAGGCCGGAGACATCCTCCGGGAATGGTCCCCACAACTGCCCGA
>JBKOVK010000175.1:0-5975 GCA_046724475.1 Acidobacteriota bacterium
CCCACGAAGGCGACCCCGTAGGCGCCGAACGTCCGCGAGATGTGGGTGTACTCGCCGCCGGGTTCGCGCCCGAGTGGCGTCGAGAGGAAGACCGCATAGGCTACCGACGTGGCCAGGACCGCGGGCGCAAGAACGATGTAGCCGAGGATCACGCTGGGGCCGGTCAGCACCCACGCTTCGCTCGTCACCTTGAAGATACCGGCCCCGATCAAGATCCCCAGGAGGGCCGCGTAGGACTCCAGCGTCCCCAGATCGCGTCGCAAACCGGAGAGCACGGGTCTCGCGACAGGTGCTAAGCCTCGTCTTCGACTCATTTGGTTCATCTCGGTCCTTCCGCGGAAGCATGAACACAAACGGGAACAAATCCAACCGGCGAGGTGACGATCGGAGCCGGCGACCCCGCGCGAAAGGGTTCGCGTGCCTATCCTGTTTTCGTTGCTAAACTTAGATGGAGCGGGAAACGGGGGTCGAACCCGCCACATCCACCTTGGCAAGAAGATGCTCTCCTTCCGGACGTTACGCGACGCTTGCGGATGAGCCCTTACGAAACGTCGCGAAGCGTCCCGAAGCGTCCGCGGGCATCATTTGAACTCCTGTTGAACTGCTGTTGAACTCGTCCACCTTACTTCCCGTCCGGATATGTTGAAAGTCCCGGGCACCGAGGAGTCTACGCAGGAAGTTCATTCGGCGCAGCAGCTCCTTGGAAGCGCGGACACCGGGGTAGGTCGTCGCCAGCGGCGTCGACCTGCGGCAACACCATCCACTCCGCGCGCCGCCGGCATGCAGTCTAGCCAATCGGGAGCCTCGTCTGTCTTCTGAGCGTGGCCTGGATGCGGGCAACTCCGTAGGGCGTCACGTATCGCCGCTTCAAGGCCTCGCGGAATTGGTCCAGGGCTCTTGCGCTTCATCGCGGCTTCCAGCGGCCGAATCGACCTTCTCCGAGCCAGGCACGTCGGAGACCGGCCATCGCCTCATGCCCACGGCCTTTCTCCTTCCGAGGTCTACAATCCCGCACGAAGGCACCTTTGCAACAGGAAGCCGGCACACTCATCGAAGGGAAGTACGAAATCCTCGGCAAGATCGCCGAGGGTGGGATGGGAGCCATTTACAAGGTTCGCCACCGGCTCCTGGACGAGGTCCGCGTCGTGAAGGTCATGCGGCCACAGGTCGCGGTCGACGAGGACTTGAAACGACGCTTCCTCGAAGAAGCCAGGACTGCGACCCGGCTCAAACATCCGAACATCGGCACGATCTACGACTTTGCCCTGGACGAGGATGGCACGGCATACCTGGTCATGGAGTTCATCGAGGGCGTAAACCTCGCTGAGCTGCTGGCGCTCAAGGGCTGCCCCAGCGTTGGCCTCGCCGTGGAGATCGCCCATCAAACGCTGCTGGCGCTGGGCTACCTCCATCGCAGGAACGTCGTGCACCGCGACATCGCGCCCGACAACCTGATGTTGACGCAAGACGAGGAGGGAGCGGCACTCGTCAAGCTGATCGATCTCGGAATCGCCAAGGCCCTGGACAGACCCGCCGATCTGACCTCGACCGGGGTCTTCCTGGGCAAGCTGAAATACGCCTCCCCTGAGCAGTACGGCGCGCTGCCGGCCGGCCAAAGACTCGACGGCCGCAGCGATCTCTACTGTCTGGGCCTCGTGCTCTACGAGCTCTTGACGGGGACCCGGCCCTTCCGAGGCGAAACGGCCGGGGAACTCTTGAGGGCCCACCTCTTCGAACCTCCTACCCCGTTCTCCGAGACGGATCCCGAGGGAAGGGTCCCTCCGGAACTGCGCGCCGTGCTTCTCAGGACACTTGAGAAAAGGAGGGAGGACCGATTCGCTTCCGCAGAGGAGTGCGATCGGGAGATTCTCACGATCCGACGCCGGTTCCGGTTGCCGGAGAAGTTGGAGCAGACGGTTGCGATCCTCCCGAACATCCTGCCCATTCCGGGGTCGCAAGCAGGAACAGTCACGCCGAGCGCCCAGAATCGGCTGAACCTTCAATTTGGAGCCCAAGCCGCCACGCCTCATCCCAGTGAGTCAGGACTGCCGGCGGCGTCGGCGGCAAGGCCTCAGAAGAGGATCGCCGGCCCGAGCCACGTATCCAAAGGCGTCCCGTCTCGCATACCCGGGCGCCGTCACGCCTGGATCGTGGTTGCCGGCGGGCTCGTGACGCTTGCCGCATGGCTACTCGTGCGACCGGGGGCTCCCCAGAAACTCCGCGAGAACGTGTCGCCGCCCGTCGAGACTCCCGCACCCGCGATCCCTGTGGCGCAGGAACCGGTGCCGCAAGCTCAGGCGACGGTGGCGCCGCCGCAACCGACCACTGCGCCGAGCTCGGAGTCCATTCCCGAGGAGCCCGTGGCTCCCGCAGTGGAGGAGCCCGCTCGGCTGTCCCGGCAGGCGGACGAGGCGCACGCTCGCGCCAGCCGCGCGCGGCAGAGCGCCGAGCGGGCGGGGGCTCCGGAACTGGCAACCGGGCTGTACGACTTCGGCCGAGCACAGGAGAAGGAAGGACAGCGGCTGATGGCGCAGCGAAACTATGCGGCCGCCCATGCGGCCTTCGAGGCCGGTGCCGGAGCTTTCCGCCAGGCCGAAACCTCGAGCCGGAAGCTGGCCGAGAGGCGTCCCAGTCCGGTCGAGCAGGTCACGGTTTTGCCAGAGTCCATCGCGGGCGCTCAGGCCTCGCCCCTGCCCGTGGTCCCAATCCCCTCCGCACCGCCGGAGCCGGTCCGGGTCCCGACCTCGCCGTCGGTGGAGGCCCCGCGCGCGGCGCCTTCCGACCAGGAGAGGATCCGCCAGGTCCTCCGGGAGTACGAACGCGCCCAGAACACGCTGGACCTCAACCTCTATGCCCGAGTCTATCCCGCGCTCGTCGGCGAAGCACGGCGCAGTATCGAGAATGCCTGGCAGGGACTCAAGTCCCAGCAGCTCGAGCTGGAGATTCGGCACATCGAGCTGAAGAACTCCCACGCTGTGGTCCGCGCCTACCAGCGGCTCGCCGCGGTCCCTCGCGTCGGAAATGAGCAGCACGACGAGCGCGAGCGCGTCTTCACCCTGGAGAAGCGGGGCGAAACCTGGGTCATCGTGAGCTTGAACTAGAAGCTGAAATCCACACCGATCAGCGGCGCGATGTTGACCTGCAAGCCTTTCGTCGTCAGCGAGAAGAGTACGTTGGCGGTGATGAGCAGAGTCGAGAATGGATTGACCTTCAAGCCGAACGACCCGAGCAGGGTATTCAAGTCTCCCTGCGTTGTCGTGAGTCTCGGAAACTGTGCGCTGACGGTCTGCGGGGGCTGCTGACCCTCTGGCAGGCAGCGGCAGTCGCCTCCGTTGGAATCGCCCGTCACGGCCGTGAAGGTCTGTTCCCGCACCTCGACGATCTGTGTCTGGAGGAAGGTCCGGCCGATCGCGTCAAAGGCGAGTGTGACCCGCGGGTGGACGGCCCAGTCGAAGCCCACGGTGTAGTCGACCACATCCGGTATGGTCGGTCGAGGTAACGGAGGCGTACCCGCCGGCGGATGCTTTTCCTCGGGTGTTCGATCATCCGGCGGGTTCGTCGACCATGTGTAGCCGGCGTTGACATGGGGCGAGAAAGTGCCCAGATGGACGGACCAGATCAGAGAAGCCCTGGCCTGCCACGCGCCCGTGCCGAGCAGATCGCGTTCCTGCCCGGTCGGCAGCCGAAAATCCGCGCCCAGAGCCAGGCCACCCGCGGATCCTTCGGCGACCCGGAACTTCCCGCGGAGAACGATGTCACCGACGCCAGTCGCGCTCCCGCTGTCCTGGAAGGTTTCGCTCGAAGTGTCTCCGGGGAAGCGGTGAATTGGAGTGTCTGAGCAGTTTGGAGTCCCTCCCGGGCACGGCCCCGTAGCCAGCCGCTGGATCGTCGCGTCCGTGCTGGCGGACAGCTTTACCTTGACCATCGGAATCGCCGCAGCAATGTCGAATCGGTCGGAAACGCCGTAGGTCATCACGAACGCCAGGAGGTCTGATTTGAGCTTCAAAGAGAGATCCGCGGTGATGACATCTCCTTCGATGTACTTGCCGACGTCAACGTGCTGAAAGACGAGCTTCAAGTCGCCATCCTTCAGGGACAGGTCGTTGATCCGGGTGAAATCGAAGTGACTGTAATTCAGACCCAGATTGGACTTTCCCTTGCCGATGGTGTCGGCGCGTTCCGCGTAGATCGGGCCGAAACTCTCCGTCGCGCGAGTGAACGTGCCGAGCACCGGGTCGAATCGATACGTGAAGCCCCCCGCCGAGGAAGCGAGCGGGAAGGAGGAGAGCTGAACCGCGAGCTCCTGGTTGAACTGCCGCAGGGCCAGAAATTGCGTCTGATCGAGGCTGTTGAAATGGGCGACGTGGCTCGTACCCCCGACAAGGGGCGGCGGCGCGAGCGTGATCCCCTGCTGCAAAAAATCCGTCAGGAGGTCCCGCAGACCGGTTTGCGGTTTCAGCGTGGCAGGCGCGGACAGCGTGAGAGCGGCGGCTAGCAGAGCGAGTCGGTGAGAGGACATGGGCTCCTCCTCTTTCCTGCCGCAAGAGTGATTCTCCGACAAGCCTACGGGGATCCCCGTCAGCTGGTCAAGGACAAACGCAGCCTAGAAGGCGGCTGGAGCGTTACGATCCCCGCGGGGGTCAGATGCGGAAGGGGTTCCGAAATCCATCCGAGTGGACCGGCAAGAGCCGTCCTTTTCGGAACCGTTTGAACTCTTCATTGAACTCGTGGACCCGCGACCTCCCGGCGAGACTCGAGCCTAGGTAACTCGCGTAGTGGAATTCGTTGGAGCGGGAAACGGGGGTCGAACCCGCGACATCCACCTTGGCAAGGTGGCGCTCTACCACTGAGCTATTCCCGCTCAATATGGCGGACGCGAAGGATAGCCGACGCGGCGCCGGGGGTCAAGAAACCCAGACCCCGCCAAGGACTCCGCGCGCCAAGCCGTTCTAGGCTGTCCCCGTGAGCATCCCGCGGATCGGACGCCTGTGCGTCTTTCTGGCGGTGGCGGCGCCGCTGATTCTCGCGGTCGGCGACGATCACAATGCCTCGGTCCGAAAGGAAACGCCCGCGGCCTACGCGATCGTGCACGCGTCGCTGGTGCCGATGGACTCGGAGCGCGTTCTAACGGATCAGACGATCGTCGTGTCCGGCGACCGGATCACCGTCATCGGTCCCTCAGACGCGACTTCGCCGCCGGAGGACGCGTCGATCGTGGACGTTCGCGGAGCGTACGTGACGCCGGGACTCATCGACATGCACGTACACATCCGGCGCGCCGATCTCCGGGCCTACGTGGATGCCGGCATCACGACGGTGCGAAACATGTGGGGATACCAGGCCCTTCCCGCGCTGATGCACGACGTGGACGCGGGCGCCGTCGTGGGCCCCGCGATCTACTCGGCAAGCCCGGGACTGGATGCGTCACCGGGAGTCTGGCCGGAGACCCAGTTCATCGACGATCCCTCGCAGGCCGATGCGGTCGTCGCCGCGCAGGTTGCGGCCGGCTGGCGGTTCCTCAAGGTCTACAACAGCCTCTCTCTGGCTTCCTACGACGCGATCGTCGCCGCGGCGAAGGCCCGCGGAATCCGATTCCTCGGACACGTGCCCAATCGCGTCGCCGTCGAGCACGCGCTGGACTCGGGGCAGGCCTCGATCGAGCACCTGCGAGGCTACGACCTCGCGCTCACTCGCGGGTCGCAGACGGCGACGTTCGCGGCATGGGAAGACATCGACGACAGCCGTATTCCGGCACTCGCCGCGCACACGGCGACAGCCGGGACCTGGAACTGCCCGACGATGGCCGTCTTCGACGTCCTGACCCGGCAGGTCGACGACGCGGCGCGCGCGCGGATCCGCGAGAATCGTGCGGCGATGATTCGCGCCCTGTTCGACGCGGGCGCGCGCTTGCTGGCCGGGACGGATTCGGGGATCGGGTTGAGCGTGCCCGGCGCGTCGATTCACGACGAGCTCGC
>JBKOVK010000262.1:0-3729 GCA_046724475.1 Acidobacteriota bacterium
TGTCCCTGCGTCCGATTGAAGCGGATCGTCTGCGCGGGCAGGACGAATTCGGCCGTC
Organism: Acidobacteriota bacterium; assembly: GCA_046724475.1. Lineage (GTDB taxonomy): Bacteria > Acidobacteriota > Thermoanaerobaculia > UBA5066 > Gp7-AA6 > DAHUXD01. The sequence continues at coordinate 58 of JBKOVK010000262.1, forward strand.
CAGCCCGTGGGCGTGACGCGGGTACGGACGTCCCAGATCCCGTCCCAGTCGAGCGAAGGATCCTGCGCGTTGGGGTCCGAGATCAGGCCGTCCAATCGGGCGCCCGCGGCGTTGAACTCGAAGAGGTATCCCGTGCGGTGGTCGTTGAGCGAATCGAGGACGATCGAGATCGTGTCGTCCCCGCGCATGTTGCCGTCGCGTTGCATCGTGTGAACCGCGATCCGAGACGGCTCCGGGTCCATGCACGTGACCCCGATGTAGAGGTTGTCCCGGTCGGCGAGCAGCCGGACCTCGGTCCGGAAGGGCGTCGGCTCGCCGGGTTTCGGCGACTGCTGGGTCAGATCGGCAATGACGCCCGCCTGCTGCCAGGCCGGCTCGTCGAGAACACCATCGAGATGGATCTGCCCCGCGAACGTGCCGACGGCGACGGTGGGCGAACCGGCCGGGACAGGCTCCTGGCCGCTGGCGACGAGTGGCGAGAGGAGCGCCGAAGCGGCGAGAACGGCGAGATGGGAGAAACGCCTCCCGACCGTTGTTTTCGGCGTTGTCATCAGGCTCTATCGGTTGACATGTTCAACCAACGGTTGATATGCAGTCAACGTGGTCGGCCCGGGTTGGTATCTCGTCGTCCACCAGCTGCCGGTCAGGCCCATCTACCTGCGGGCCAAGATCGGCCGGCGTCTGTCCCGCGTCGGCGCCCTCGGGCTGAAGAATTCCGTCTACGTCCTTCCGCGCAATCCCGAGAGCCTGGAAGACCTCCAGTGGATCGTCGAGGAAGCGAAGGCCGCTGGCGGCGAAGCCTACATTTGTGAGGCGGAGTTCATCGAGGGCATCACATCGAAGGCCCTCGAGCAGCGATTTCGGGACGAGCGCGCCGCGGACTACGAGGCTTTCTCGGCGGAGGTTCGCGAGGCCCTGGCCGCGATTGGCCGAAGAGATGGCGTGCGGCCCCCGGAGCCCGAGGTCCTCGCGCGCTTGACTCGCCTCAAGAGGAGACACACCGAGATCGAGGCGATCGATTTCTTCGGGGCCCCGGGTCGGAAGCGGTCCAAGGCTCTCCTCGCTTCGCTGGAAAGGCGCCTGCGAGGCTCGGGAGAAAGTGCCGGAGAGAGCAGGACTCGCGGCATGTCTACTGAGCTGAAGGGAAGGGTCTGGGCGACCCGCCGCGGGCTGCATATCGACCGCATCGGATCCGCCTGGCTCATTCGCCGGTTCATCGACCCCGACGCGCAGTTCCGGTTCATCGATCCCAAGGAAGAGAGAAAGCCCGGCGAGCTGCGGTTCGACATGGTCGGCGGCGACTTTACGCACGAAGGCGATGCCTGTACGTTCGAGACGCTCGTACGCGTTGTCCGGAACGCGGATACCGCGCTCCGGCAAATCGCGGAGGTCGTTCACGACATCGACCTGAAGGACGGTAAGTTCGCCCGGCCGGATGCCGCGGGAGTCCAGCAAGTGGTCCTCGGCATCGTCATGGACTGCCCGAACGACGAAGATCGACTCAAACGGGGCTTCGCCCTCTTCGACGACTTGTACGCGTCTTTCCGAGTGAAGCATCCGGTGCCCAAGGAGGTTCCAAGATGAATCGGCCCCTCGTCGCTGTGGCTTTCGCGCTCTTTTCATCGGTCCTGCTCTCGGCTTCGCCTCCGGAAACCGGCTGGGATGCCATCGACAAGGTATTTGGCGGAACCGGCAAGGATCTGCCGGGGGACGTCCGCCGGTACAGCTGGCCCCGGACGGACTTGCACGTGACGGTCGGGGAAGTGCCCGTCGAACCGGCGCTGGCCCTGGGTTCGTGGGCGGCCTTCAAGAAGACGGGGACCGGCGAGGAAGCCGTCACGATGGGCGACCTCGTGTTGCTCGGGTCCGAGGTGGAGCCGGTCCTCGGCGAGCTCGAGTCCGGAGGCTTCGAGATTCACGCCATTCACAACCACCTGATCGGCGAGACCCCGCGGGTCATCTACGTTCACTTTCACGGCCACGGGGACGCAGTGATTCTGGCGAAGACGCTGAAGGGCGCTCTCCAGAAGACGGCGACGCCGCCTCCCGGGCAGGCGTCCGCAAAGCCGACGGCGGAGCAAGAGAAGACTTTCGAGAGACTGCAGGAGGCTCTGGGCCGTAAGGGAGCGATGGCGGGCGTGGTGCTCCAGGTTAGTGTCGCCCGGTCGGACCCGATTCGGGATGGCGGAATGGAAATCCCACCGAGCATGGGAATGAACAACCCGATGAACTTCCAGACCGTGGGGAATCGGATCGCGACAACCGGCGACTTCGTGCTCGTCGCCGACGAGGTCAATCCGGTCCTGCGCGAGCTTCAGGCCCACGGGATCGCCGTGACGGCGCTCCATTCGCACATGCTGCGCGAGAACCCTCGAATCTTCTTCATGCACTTCTGGGGCGTGGATACGCCCGAGAAAATCGGGGAAGGTCTCAAGGCCGCGCTCGCCAGGATTGCAACCAAGTGAACGGAAGTCAGGGAGGAACCATGAATCCAAGACTCGCGATTCGCATCGTCGTGGTCATCGCCGGTGCGTTTCTTCTCGCCCGCACGGGCATGGCCCAGGAGAAGAGCGTCGACTGGAAGACCCTCGAAGGGGCGAAGGTATCTCTCGAAAAAGGGCTCGCTGCAGCGGAGCAAAAAGGCAAGCCCATCTCGGCCAAGTTCGAAGTAGAGGATGGGAAGCTTCAGCTTTCCGTTTACACCGCGAGTCAGGGCAAGTTTTGGGAAGTGATCGTCGACCACACGAGCGGCAAGGTTTCGAAGACGGAGGAGATCAAGGAAGGCGAGGACCTCTCCGCCGCCAAGGCGCAGAGCGACGCTCTGGCGAAGGCAAAGAAGAGCCTGCGAGCGGCAACGGAAAAGGCCGTGGCGGCCAACGCGGGGTCCCGCGCCGTGAGCGTTTTTCCTTCCGTGGACTCGGGTCACCCGGTCGCGAAGGTAACGCTGACCAGCGCAACGGGCAATAAGACCGTAACCGCGAGTCTCGATTAGGTCATACAGGAAGAGGTCCCAGATGAGATCGATTCGTCACGAGCTCGCTTGCATTCTCATGATCTCTGCAGCAGCCGTCTCGACGGGACAACCGGCGCCGCAGGCGAAGACGTTCGACTTCGACGGCGATCAGGTCGGCGGGCCTCCGGCGGGATTCGAGTTCGCGCGTACGGGCCGGGGGGCCGAGGGAACGTGGGTCGTACGTGCGGATCCGGCGTCTCCCAACAAGCACGTCCTTGTCCAGGAAAACGCGGACCCCACGGATTACCGCTTCCCGCTCGCGATCGTTAAAGACGGCACCTACAAGGACGTGACGTTGTCCGTGCGCGCCCGACCCGTGTCGGGCAAGGTCGACCAGGGCTTCGGCATGGTCTGGCGCTACAAGGACGCGGGGAACTACTACATCACCCGCTGCAACGCCGACGAGGACAACTGCACGATCTACCACACCGTCAAGGGGAGCCGGCGTCCGTTTCAGAACAAGCCCATCAAGGTCGCGAAGAACACCTGGCACACGCTGAAGCTCGAAGCCGTGGGCGATCATTTCGTGGTGTGGTTCGACGGCACGAAAGTGCTCGACGCCAAGGACGAAACGTTCAAGGAGGCGGGCAAGGTGGGTCTGTGGACCAAGGCGGACTCCGTGATCCAGTTCGACGACTTCACGATCGAAGGACGCTGAT
>JBKOVK010000361.1:0-13427 GCA_046724475.1 Acidobacteriota bacterium
CCCTACACGATCGCCGAAACCGGCCACTCCGGCTGGGCGATCGGGACGTACGGGCCGCATCGCAACACCGCCGGCCAGGTCGTGGGCGTCATCGGCATGGTCCACGACGTCACCGAGCGACGGCGCGCCGAGCAGGCGCTGCGCGAGAGCGAGGAGCGGTTCCGTCTCATGGCCGACGCCGCGCCGGTGATGATCTGGACCGATGACGCCGAGGGCATGACGACGTACTTCAACAAGCCATGGCTCGACTTCACGGGCCGGAAGATCGAGCAGGAACTGGGACTGGGGTCCCGAGACAACATCCATCCCGACGACGTGGAGCGATTCGCCGGGGTGTATGCCCAGGCGCAGGCGCAACGGCGCGCGTTTCAGACGGAATACCGCCTCCGGCGCCGCGACGGCGAATACCGCTGGATGCTCGAGACCGCCATGCCGCGGTTCACGACCGCCGGCGCTTTCGAGGGTTTCATCGGATCGGTCATCGACCTGACCGAACGCAAGCAGAACGAGCGGATCCAGTCGGCCCTCTATCGCATCGCCGCGCGGGCGAGCTCGGCCGAAGACATCGACGCGTTCTTCGCCGCCGTCCACGAGATCGTGGGCGAGCTGATGTACGCCAAGAACTTCTACGTCGCGCTCTACGACGCCGCGACGGAGACCCTCTCGTTTCCGTACTGCGTGGACGAGGTCGATCCGACTCCCGCGCCCCGGCCGCTGAGGCGCGGCCTGACCGAATACGTCCTGCGGCGCGGCGAGCCGCTCCTGATGCCCGACGAAAGCTTCTCGGACCTGCTCGCCACCGGCGAGGTCGAGGTCGTGGGCTCGCCTTCGGTCGACTGGCTGGGCGTTCCCCTGAAAGTCGCCGGTTCCACATTCGGCGTGCTGGTCGTCCAGAGCTACGACCCAAGGTTCCGTTACGGGGAGACCGAGAAGGACGTCCTGACGTTCGTGTCGCAGCAGATCGCGGTCGCCGTCGACCGCAAGCGCGCCCAGGAGCGCCTGCGCGATTCCGAAGAGCGCTATCGGCTGCTCTTCGAACGCAACCTGGCCGGCGTTTACCGCGTCACTCTCGCGGGCCGGATCCTCGAGTGCAACGACGCCCTGGCGCACATGTTCGGATATGCGAGCCGCGAGGACCTCGTGGGCCGGGACGTCACCGAGCTCTACCCCGCCTCGAGGGCCCGGGACGAATTCCGCGAGACTCTGTTCCAGTTCCGCAGCCTGGTCAACTACGAGATGCGCGGTCAGCGCCGCGACGGGGCCGTGGTGTGGACTCTGGAGAACGCGGCCCTCCTCGCCGACGAGAAGGTGGGTGAGGTGATCATCGAAGGCACGGTCACCGACATCACGGCGCGCAAACTGCTCGAGGAGCAGCTGCGCCAGTCTCAGAAGATGGAGGCGATCGGCCAGCTCGCCGGCGGCATCGCCCACGATTTCAACAACCTCCTCACCACGGTCCTCGGCTACAGCAACATGGCGCTGAATCAGCTCTCTCCCCACGAGCCCATCCGCGAGGAGATCGAGGAGATCCAGAAAGCCGGCGAGCGAGCCGCCAACCTGACCCGCCAGCTCCTCGCGTTCTCGCGCAAGCAGCTCTTCGAGCCGAGGGTCCTGGACGTCAACGCTCTGATCGTCGAGTCCACACGAATGCTCGCGCGGCTCATCGGCGAGCACATCCGATTCGTGACCCATCTCGAACCCGACCTCGGTCACGTGCGCGCCGACCCCGGCCAGATCGAGCAGGTGATCGTCAACCTGGTCGTCAACGCGCGCGACGCGATGCCGGACGGCGGAACGCTGACGATCCGCACCCGCAACGCCGGAGCCGATGGCGTGCTTCCCCGGCCGCGCTTCGGCGCGCCGCTGGAGCCGCACATCGTCATCTCCGTCGAGGACACGGGCGTGGGAATCGACGCCGAAACCCAGAAGCGAATTTTCGAGCCGTTCTTCACCACGAAGGAGAAGCCGCACGGCACGGGACTGGGGCTTGCGACCGTCTACGGCATCGTCAGCCAGAGCGGCGGACAGGTCGTCGTCGACAGCGAGCCGGGGCGAGGCTCCCGGTTCGACATCTACCTGCCGCTGGCCGAGGATGCTCCCGAGCCGCGCCCGGCGGCCGAAGCGCCGGCGATCGGCCGGGGCTCCGAGACGATCCTGCTTGTGGAAGACGAGGACGCCGTCCGGGACCTGACACGGCGATGCCTGGAGGCCCGCGGCTACCGGGTGCTGCAGGCATCGAGCGCGGAGGACGCCGAGCGTGTGGTCGCGACCCATCCGGCGCGCCTGGATCTGCTCCTCACCGACGTCGTCATGCCGGGGGCATCCGGGCCGGACCTCGCTCGACGGCTCCAGGCCGAACGGCCGGATCTGAACGTGCTCTTCGTCTCCGGCTACACCGACGACTCCATGGCCGCCCACCGGGTCCTCGATCCCGGCGCGTCGTTTCTGCAGAAGCCCTTCACGCCGGATACGCTCGCAAGGAAGGTTCGCGAAGTCCTGGACGCCCGGCAGCCGGTCGGGAACTAGCGTCCGGTCAGTAGAAATCCGAGCAGCTCATGTAGTAACCGCACTCGCGGTTGGGACAGAGCAGCTTGCATTTGCGCTCAAGAAGCGGCGCGCCGCAGTTGGGACAAATTCGCTCCGGACGCGGAGGCAGCGGCACGACCGGACTCGTGTCGGAACGCTTCGCGCGCTCGTTATCCTTCGGCGTCATTTCGCACGAGAATGCGCCTCGCCGAGTCCGGCGGCAAGACCTACTTCGCCGTCGGCGTGGGGGCCGGGGTCGAGCCGGCGGGTGCCGGCGACGTCGCCGGCTCGATCTTGAGAACGAGTCCCGCGGGGGTCCGGAGCGCTTCGATCGGCGTCGTGTCCGGCGTGGGCGGAGGAGTCGTCGGAGCTGCCGCGTGCGTAGCGTGGCCCTTGCTTTCAGCCTTGCCACCGCAACCCGTGGACGCGAACGCCCCGAGGGCAAGCGAAAGACCGGCCAGCCGAACGAGCTTCATCCTGTCCTGACCTCCTGAGTGCGGGCGGATTCTAACGGGTGCGCGACAAAATTTGTCGCCCGGAAATGCGCGATCCGCCGAGATTTGCTCAGCGAACTTCGCCGGAAGTTCGCAAACCTTTGAGAAATCGAGGCCGGCGACACGCGTCGGGGTGGTACGAGTCTTGATACTCGCAGTCGCCAAGAAGAGTGCCGGCATGGGAGTTCCGGCACGACGGGAGAGGGGGGAATCGGCCGGTTCCCCCCTTAATTTTTTTACCATCGCGGCGAACCACTGCCGCTAATCAATCCCCTCTCCCCCGTGAGGGGGAGAGGGCGAGGGTGAGGGGGAGCTCTCAGGCCTCGAGGAACCGTTGTAACGGCTGGAGGTGTCTCCGCTCGCCCGAGAGGCGCATCGAAAGCGAGTCGCCCTGGTCCTTCTCGTCGAGGACGCGGAAGGAGGCGCGAGCGGCGGCGATGGCGCGGGGGCTGGTGTACGGGATCCGAACCCGGAACTCCTCGGCGTCCGGCTGCAGGCGACGCAGGATTTCCGACTCGAGGCGCTCCAGGCCCTCCCCCGTCTTCGCCGAGACGCGCAGCAGCGCTCCCCGCGTGCCTCGGCCGGCCTCGTCGGCCTTGTTCCAGACGGTGAGGATCCGTTCGGGAGGCACTCCGAGCTCATCGAAGGTCTCGCTCGCGACGCGCTCCTCCTCCAGGGCTCTCGGCGACGACGCGTCGACCACGTGGAGTACGAGATCCGCCTCGCGGATCTCGGAAAGCGTCGAGCGGAACGAAGCCACCAGCGAGGTCGGCAGCTTGCGCACGAAGCCGACCGTGTCCACGAAGACGACGCCGGCGAGCCGGCGTGCGGCGGCCCTCGCCGCCCGAGCGTCGAGCGTCGCAAACAGTCGGTCCGCGGCGTACGCCGAGTTCTCCGTGAGGCGGTTGAAGAGCGTCGTCTTGCCGGCGTTGGTGTAGCCGGCGATCGCCACCTGCGCCGCGCGGCGCCGGCCGCGGCGGCGCACGAGCCGCGCGGTCTCGATACGCGAAAGCTCGCCGCGCAGCTTCGCGATTCGATCCCGGATCCGCCGCCGGTCCAGCTCGAGCTTCTGCTCGCCCGCTCCCCGGCCGCCGATCCCGCCGCCCAGGCGCGAGAGGTGGCCGTAGGCTCCGGCCAGCCGTGGCAGGAGGTATTGGAGCTGCGCCAGCTCGACCTGGGTGCGGGCCTCCCGGGAGCGTGCGTGCAGGGCGAAGACGTCGAGGATCAACCCGGGCCGGTCGAGGACGCGCACGCCGTCTCCCCATGCCTTCTCGAGATTGCGGACCTGACCCGGCGAAAGCTCGTCGTCGAAAACGACGAGGCCGACCTTCTCCGCGCGCGCGGCCGTGCCGATCTCGGACACCGAGCCTTTGCCGATGTAGGTCGCGGGATCCGGCGCGACGCGCTCCTTCACGAAGCGGCCGACGACGTCCCCTCCGGCCGTGTCGACGAGGCGCTCAAGCTCGTCGAGGTGGTCTTCGGCCACCGGACGGGGAACGCCCCGGGGCGCCACGCCCACGATCAGGACGCGCTCGCGCGAAGCCGCCACAGAGGCATTGTAACGGTCGGTGTGGTATTTCTTGACGCATCGTGACGTCGTCGTCGGCGGAGCGGCTGGGCCGGAAGCTCGAATCCGTCTATCGACTTTACGGTCCCGAGACCGCGGCGACGGACCCGATCCTCTTCGTCGGGCGCTACACGCGCGCCGAGGACCGCGAAGTGGCCGGATGGATCGCCTCGGCCTTCGCGTACGGGCAGGTGCCGACGATCCAGCACAACGTCGGACGCATTCTCGCCGCTTGCGGGCCCGAGCCCGCCCGCGGCGTGGACGACCTGGCCGCAACGCCCGCGCGGGCTCGGGAGGCCCTCCGGGGTTTCCGTCATCGTTTCCACAAGACGCGCGACGCCGCGGCGCTCCTCTACGTCATCGGGCGGGCGCGCGAGGAAGGCGGCGGATCGCTGCGCGCCTTCTTCGAGACCCGGCAGCGCGAGGGCGATCGCGACGTCGGCTCCATGCTCTCCAGGGCGGTCCACTGGATCGAATCCCTCGACTTCCGACCCGTGCTCGGCTCGAAGCGGATGCCGGAACGCTCCCCGGTCCGGTTCTTCTTCCCCGATCCGGCCGCAGGCTCGGCGTGCAAGCGCTGGAATCTCTATCTGCGCTGGATGGTACGCCGGGACGCCCTGGATTTCGGCCTCTGGCCAGGAATCCCGACCGACCGACTCGTGGTTCCCACGGACGTGCACATCCATCGCATCGCCCGGCGCCTGGGCCTGACGCGCCGCCGCACGGCCGACTGGAAGACGGCGCGCGCCATCACCGACTCCCTCGCGCGGTTCGACGCGCGCGATCCGGTTCGATTCGACTATGCCCTCTGCCGCATCGGCATCCTGGACATCTGCCGCCCCCGGCCCAGCCTCTGCCGCTGCGCCGAGTGCCCGGTCCAGGCGGCCTGTGCCCTGGGGAGAAGGCGAATGCGATCTGTCATCCCGAGCGCAGCGAGGGAACCCCTTTCAAGCCTCGCCATCTCTCGAAAGGGGTCCCTCGGGCCTTCGGCCCTCGGGATGACAAGCGCATGAAGACCCGTGCGCTCTTGACCATCGTCGTCGCGGTGGCGGTCGGTGTCGTCGGCACCGTCTGGATCAAGTCACTCGTGCCACCGGAGTCGCCGGCCGGCTCGCTGCAGTTTCTCTCTGCGGCGCCGGAGCTCCCGGTTTTCGACCGCGGGGGCGTGAAGACGGACCTGACGAAGGAGAAGGACCGTCTGTTGATCGTCCACTTCTGGGCGACGTGGTGCCCGCCCTGCGTCGAGGAGATCCCGGCGTTGACGAAGTTCTGGGAGAAATACAAGACACGGAGCGACGTCTCGCTCTACACGATCTCCGTAGACAAGGACTGGAAGACGGTGGACGACTTCCTGAAGAAAACCCCCAGCTCGCTCCCGCTGTATCGCGATCCCGACGCCGCCACGGCCAAGCGCTTCGGCAGCTCCCAGTACCCCGAGACCTACATCATCAACAAGAACGGTCGCGTCCTCTTCCGCGTCCAGGGAGCCGTGGACTGGGACAACCCCGAGGTCCGCAGCCGAATCGACCAGATGATCGCGTCGTAGCTCCCTCAAACTCCCTTGGGAGGAGAGGGCGGGGGTGAGGGGGGTCGCCTCTCCCGCATCAGAACCAGAAACAGAACGACCGCGATCGCGGCCATTCCCAGGCTGCCGTAGAAGAAGAGGACGTCGGCGTCCAGGCGCGGCACGCGCCGCCTTCTACCGCGAGCCGGCCGGAGCGGCGCCGAACCCGGACGCCGTCGTCTCGGCGGGGGCCGTGCGGGCCGGCGCCGGAGCGGCGCCTCCCGTGGATCCCAGCGACCAGACGTAGTCGGCGAGGGCGCGCGTCACCGCGTCCGGGCTCGTGAGGAAACGGCGCGCCGCCTCCTCACTGCCCAGGATGCGCACGTACTCTTCACGGTCTTTCGCGAAGCTCGGCTGGTCGAAGAGACCGCCGATCGGCGAAAAGCGTTTGCCGTCGTCGCCCTTCGGGAAGTTCGTGGGCATGCGCGTGCCCGGCATCCACTCATCGGGACGGCGGATCCAGTCGGCGATCCAGTCGTGCCGCAGCCGTGTCGAGGCCATCTGGAGATTGGGGGCGAGCGAGGCACGGTCCACGCCCGGCCGGTTCATGTCCTCGATCGAGCGCGGATGGCACTGCGCGCACTTGAGCATCTCGAAGGTCTTCTTCCCCGCCGCCCAGCTCTGCGGATTCGGCGCGCCGTCGGGCATGAGGAACGGATAGCTCGCCCGGTCGAGTGACGCGAAGTAATGCGTCAGGTCGTTGAGCTCCTTGTCGGTGAAGCCGAAAGTGGGCATGTGGACTTCGAGCCAGGGCCGGATCTGGCCGGTCTTCGGCGCGTCGAGGAAGGAGAAGAGCCAGTCGCTCTGGACCTTCGCCCCCTCTCCCTGGATGATGGGGGGCGCCAGCGACGGATCCGGAACCAGCGACCGGTAGGAGCCGCCGACGCCCTCGATGACGTGGCAGCCCTGGCAGTTGTGGTTCTTGACGATCCTCCGGCCGCGCTCGATGGCGGCTTCTTGCGGCGAAAGCTCCTTGACGACGCTCGGCGCGGCGTTGAGCTGCTGGAAGCCCAGTACGGCCGTCACGACCTGGTCGAGCTCCCGGTCGGACAGGTGGAAGTTGGGCATTCGAAGCTTCTCCTCCCACCCGCGCGCGCGATCGCGATCGTAGATGCGCGGGGAGTGCAGCTTCGTCCGGAACCAGTCCTGACGCGTGTGCGGAATGTGGAGGAACCCGAAGTCCAGCCGGTGGACCGCCTTCGATCCTTCTTCCGTCAGCTCGGTGCCGATCGGCTTGGCGTCTTCGAAGCCCGGGATCGCGTGGCAGGCGTAGCAGCCGTAGTGCGCGATCAGACTCCTGCCGGCGTAGACCTCCTTGGCGTGGAGGTCCATCTTCGCGAGGTCCGCCTTCGCGTCGAAGAGCGTCTTGGTGGACATCTCGAAGTACAGCGCGATCTTCTCGAGCACCTTCTCGTCGGTCTTCGGAAGGGCCGTCGCGTCGAACCCGGCCGGTCCTTTCTGCTGCGAGAGGTACTCGGCGATGTCGAGGGCGTCCTGCTCGGTCAGGCGCAGGTTCGGCATCTTCGTGTCCGGATTCCAGGCGCGGGGATCCCGGATCCAGTGGTAGATCCAGTCGCGCGAGACCTTGGACCCCACGCCCGCGAGGTTGGGACCGAACTGCCGGTAGGTGCCGACGAGGTCGCGCTGGGCGTTGGGATCGAGGACGTGGCAGCCGTAGCAGCCCCGGTCGGAGAGGAGCTTCTGGCCCCGCGTCGGATCACCCGCGCCCGAGACCTTCGGGACCTCGGCCGGCTTCGACTTGTCGTAGATGTACGCCACGATGGCGTTGACCATCGTGTCGTTCTCGATCTTGCCGTCCTCGTTCATCTTCTTCTGCGCGACGGTGGGTGGATTCGGGCCCGAAACGTCGATGAAGTTCTCCTGATAGAAGAACGACGGCATCTTGGTGCTCGCGCGGAAGGCCGCGGGGTTCATGACCCAGCGCGTCGCCCACTCGTGCGGGACCTTCGCGGCGACTTTCTCCAGCGACGGTCCGACCTTCGGAATCCCCTGCGCCTCGAGGCCTTCGATGCGATGGCAGCCCCAGCAACCCAGCGACTCGACCATGCGCATGCCGGCGTCCAAGCGCGGCGCTTCGGGGAAGTTTGTCTCCCTCGCGTGGCAGCGGTAGCAGCCGGCCTCGGCGTACTTCAGCGGCAGCACGGGGTTCTCGTTGAATTTGTCGAACTCCCAGTCGTACTTCCGGGTCCACGCCACCCTCTGGGCCTCGGTCTCCGGCGAGTGTCCCGCCGACCAAAAGGACGTCGCGCGGTCGCGTCCGCCGTGGCAGGGAGTGCATCCGAAGGTATTGGCCGGGTGCATGGATTCGCTTCCGACCATGCGATGGAAGCTGGGATGGGTCTTGTAGACGATGCCCTTGATCCGGGGATCCTCGAATCCCTTGCGGTCGGCCGCCATGTGGCAGGTCGTGCACCGGTCGACGCGCGGGATGCGCATGAAGTTGACGTTGATGAAGTGGTCCGGCAGCTGCACCTGGTTGACCCGCAGCGACGGGTTGATCATGTCGAGGATCGGCGAGTTGCGCAGCTCGAAGAGCGTGTCCTGCTTCAAGCTGTCGAACTTCGTGCGCGAAAGCCGGAAATCGGCGGTCTTCTTCTCGATCGTGTTCTCGATGTCCTTGCGCTTCGCGGTGAGCTGGGCGATCTGGGCCTTCGCGTCGGCCTCTTCCTTCTTCAGTGTCGCGAGGGCCAGCGTGCGCTCGTCCAGCTCCTTGCGGATGGCGTCGAGCGACTTCTTCGCCCCCGGAGCGGACTTGGGGCGGTTCGCGAGCGCGTCCTCGTACTTGTAGAGCTCGGCGTCGAAGGAGGCTTTGCTGAACTTGTAGCTCTGGTCCGCGGCGTAGATCTTCGGGTCCAGGGCTTTCAGCTTCCGGTCGAGCTTCGCCAGCGTCGCGTTGTGTTTCGCGACCTCCGCGCGCTCGGCCCGAAGCTCGGCGATCAGCTTCGTGTGCTCCTCGTCCAGGGCCTTCTTCCGGGCGGCCAGGGCGGCGTTGCGCGTGAGCTGGCGGTCCAGGCGCAGGAAATTGCGCTGGATGTTCTTCCAGTCGCGCGAGTAGTCCGCGATGACCATCCAGACGAAGACAACCGCCAGCCCCAGGCCGCCCCAGAAGAAGGCGCGGTTCAACCGCGGGATGTCGTAGTGATGATCGATCGGCTCGGCGGGCGGCTTGCGGGGCATGCTTCTAGATGTTGAACGCGAACTCGGGGATCGCGACGATGTACTTGAGGTTGAAGATCCAGCGCAGGTACATCTTGATCGGCAGTGACAGCATCATCAGCGCGAGCGAGACGCCGATCAGATAGCGGGGCATGTCCATCTTCTCGAAGAACCGCCGGAAGAGGGTCCGGGAGAGTACCAGCGGCAGGACGGCGACGTAGAACCCCACGAGGGCGAGGCCGAAGATCTCGCGGAACAGCCAGAAGTTGGGCAGGCTGCGCTTGAAGACCTTGATCCAGATGATCTCGGAGAGGTTGATGTTGTTCAGCGGCACCAGTTTGTTGATGTCCCAGAACTCGTAAGGGCCGAAGAAGTTCCAGTTGGGGCCCCGCAGGAAAGTCCCCAGCACGATCAGGACCACCCAGAGGACCAGGAAGCCGACCAGGAAGATCGTGATCTCCCAGCGCCGCTCCTTGAACGTGAAGTAGCCGTTCCCCTTGGGATTGGTGTCGATATACGGGATCGCCATCAGCCCGACGATGATCAGCGACGGCAGCACCACTCCCGCCAGCCACGGGTCGAAGTAGACCAGCATCTCCTGGAGTCCCAGGAAGTACCAGGGAGCCTTCGCCGGATTGGGCGAGTCCGTCGGATTGGCGGGCTCCTCGAGCGGTGCTTTCAGGGCGATCGACCACACGATCATGACCGCCATGACGACGACCAGGCAGATCAGCTCGACGTACACGAGGTCCGGCCACGAGAACACCTTCTGGCCGGAGTCTTCGCCCTCGATCGGCGGCCGCCCTTGCGCGATCCGCCGGTCGTTCTCGTAGGCCTGGCTCATTGCGAACCAGAAGAAGAACCCAACGAGGAAAATCATGCCGACGATCGGCACGTTGTCCGGCAGTGTCGCGACCTTGGCGAAGTTCGTATCGAGATACGAGAGACCGATTCCCCCGCCCACGAGCGCGAGGAGGATCAGGCCCCCCTTCTTGCTCCAGATCGGGGCCCAGTGAATGAGGAGGATGAGCCCGATGAGCGCCGCGGTCACCAGGTACTGCGGCGCCGAGAGAAAGTCGATCGCGTTCTTGACGAGAGTGATCGGATTCAGAGAACGCCCCCCTCACCCTGCCCTCTCCCACCGCCGGGGGGAGAGGGGAAATGTGCGGACGGCCGCAGCCTCATTGGGAGAGGAGGACAAAGCGACTTCCCCTCTCTCGTCCGTCGGTCGCGAAGCGACCGCAGCAAAGTCTGAGTCATACCGGTCCCGAGATACCGCCGTCCTTGCGGACGCGCCAGAAGTGGACAGCCATCAGGAACGCCGCGACGAGCGGGATCCCGACGCAGTGGAGCACGTAGAAGCGCAGGAGCGCGCCGGCGCCGACGAATCGCCCGCCGAGAAGGCCGAAGCGCGCGTCATTGGTCGATGTGACGAGCTGGATGTCGCCGATCTTCAACAGCGACGTCCCCGGGCCCTGGATCCCGATAAGAGGCGTGGCCGACGCCATGTTCGATCCGACCGTGATGGCCCAGATCGCGAGCTGGTCCCACGGCAGCAGGTACCCCGTGAAAGAGAGCAGCAGCGTCAGAACCAGCAGGATCACGCCGATGACCCAGTTGAACTCGCGGGGCGGCTTGTACGAACCGGTCATGAAGACGCGGAACATGTGGATCCAGACCGAGATGACCATCGCGTGCGCGCCCCAGCGGTGCACCTCGCGCATGATGCCGAACGGCACCTGCTCGCGCAGGTCCAGGATGTCCACGAAAGCGTACTCGACGGTGGGGCGGTAATAGAACATCAGCAGGAGGCCGGTGAACGTGAGGACCAGAAACAGGAAAAAGGTCACGCCGCCCGCGCACCACGTGTAGCGCATCTTGACGCCGGACTTGCGGGTCTTGACCGGGTGCAGATGCAGGACGACGTTGCCCAGCATCGCGAGCACGCGCTTCCTGTTGGTGTTGGGAATGCCGACGCGGAAGATCGATTTCCAGAGCTGGCTCGAGACGATCGCCTGCTGTATGTCGCGCCAACGAGAACCCAATCGAACCTCCGGTATCCCCGAATTCCGAGGCTAGGCCATCTTGACGAACGCCTTGGGGTCGCTCCACTGGCCGCGCTCGTAGAGGAAACGCGTCGCCTTGTCGACGATGATCTGCCCATCCTCGGCTGACACGCCGATCTCGGCGCGCTCGAGCGGGCGCGGGGCCGGCCCCTCGAAGTTGATCCCCGACACGTAGTAGCCCGACCCGTGGCACGGGCACTTGAACTTGTTCTGCGCGGGCAGCCAATTGGGCGTGCACCCCAGGTGCACGCACACGGCCACGAGGGCGTAGATCGAGTTGGTGTCCCGGACGATCCAGACCCCGAACTTCTCCTTCCACCTTTCGTCCACGCCGAGGGCGTAGCTGGACGGATCCCCCGCCTTGAAGCGGGTCGGAGGCTCGAAGAGCACGTTGGGGAACAGGAACCGGACCGTCGCCGTCAGGCCGGCCGCGGTCGCCGCCGCGAAGCCCGTCCAGGCGAGGGCCATCCACTTCAGGGTGGAACGGCGGGTGACCCCGTCGAGGGCGACGTCCTCCGAAGGCGTCGGGAGACTGTTGGGGGCCGTAGACATCAATTCTTGGAGATCGAGACTACCAAAAGCGGATCGCCGCTCTCAAGGCGTTTCGAGACCTTGCCGCGCGTGGCGTCGGCGGTCTTGCGCGCCTCGGCGCGCACGCGCAGGTTGGGGTCGCTCTTGGCAACCTTGTCGATCTGGGGCAGCGTTTCGGTGTCCTTCAAAAGGGCCAGCGCCTTCAGCGCGTTGATCATCGCCGCTTCGGCCTGGTCGCTCGTGAGCGCGGCCTGCCGCGCGAGCGCGTCGCGGTCGATCATCGAGCGCAGCACCGGCAGTCCGGAGCGGTCGCCGAGCTCCGCCAGGGCGATGGCTGCGTTCCACCGCACGTCGGCGGTCTTGTCCTCGGCGAGCACGCGCAACCTGGGAATCGCTCTCGGGTCGCCGAGCTGCCCCAGGACGTAGGCGGCCATCTTGCGCGCGCCCGCGTCCTCGGATTCGGACGTCGCGAGCACGGTCTCGAAGGCGGCCGGATCGCCGATGCGGCCCAGGGCCCACACCGCGTAGAGCCTCGTGTCGGGGTCGTTGTCCTTCGCGGCCGCGAGCAGCGCGGGCACGGCGGACTTTTCGCCGAGCCGGCCGAGCACCAGCGCCAGGTACCGGCGCACCGGCACATCGTCGGGACGCTTCGGAGACAGTCCTTCGAAGATCCGCAGCGTCTCGGCCGTCAGCTCGACGCGCTCCTCGGGAGAGACGCGGCCGAGCGACCGGGAGAGCTCGAAGGCCGCCTGCCACCGCCGGTTGGCGGCGCCTCCCCGGACCTCCTGGAGGTAATCGCGCGGGCTGCGGCGCTCGAACGTCATGAGGTTGAAGACGAGGAAGATCCCGACCGCGGCGCCGACTACGAGCAGTGGGAGCAGGAAGAACCGGACGATCAGGCGCCCCGCGCCTCGGGGCTCCTCGGTGAACTCGTCGTCTTCGGGAGGCGGTGCGTCCTTCGGCGTCTCGGTCACAGGACGGGAAGGTACCTCTTGGCCTGGGTGATCGGGTTCGGGACGAAGATCGCGTCCTTCTCGCACACGGTCTCGCAGAGGCGGCAGGACACGCACGGCCCCGCGTCCACCTCGGCGATCTTGTGGAAGGTCTCGTGCAGGGGGTCGTCGATCAGATAGATACAGTCGAACGGGCAGATGTCGATGCAGAACTCGCAGCCCGTGCAGAGGTCGCGGTCCACGATGGCCTTGGGGATGTCCTTGGGCTTGACCTTCTCGACGAGCTCGCCCTTCTGGTCCTGGATGCAGGAGACCGGGCAGTACCGCGCGCAGACCGAGCAGTCGATGCACCGGTCGTGGTGGATGACGTACTTCTCGTTCTTGTCGCCCGTGATCGTATGCGTGGGGCACTTGATCTCGCAGACCCCGCACCCGATGCACGTCTCCGTGATGAAATGAGGCATAAGTGGTAGCTCTGGCAACCTCTTGCGAGGCTACCCTCCCTTCGTCAAAGTACCACAAGCGGGAGGCCGGCCCGAACCCCCTCGG
>JBKOVK010000159.1:0-12907 GCA_046724475.1 Acidobacteriota bacterium
GTGCGCGAGCGGGCATCCGCCGACGCGCGAGCGTGGACCCGCAGGCGCTCGTGAAGCTCCTGGCGGTCGCCTCCGCGGCGGACCGCCTCCATCATCACGTTTTCGGTGGCGAGGAAGGGGATCTCGGCCTCGAGACGGCGACGCGAGACCTCCGGATGGACGACGAGCCCTCCGAGGACGTTGTCGAGGAGGATGAGGATCGCGTCGGAGGTGAGGAAGGCCTCCGGCACCGCGATGCGCTTGTTGGCCGAGTCGTCGAGCGTGCGCTCGAGCCACTGCGTGGCCGCGGTCATCGCGGTGTCGAGAGAGAGCGCGATGACGTGACGGGCGAGCGAGCACACCCTCTCGGCGCGCATCGGGTTGCGCTTGTAGGGCATCGCCGAGGAGCCGACCTGTCCGCTTTCGAACGGCTCCTCGAGCTCGCCTTCGTGCTGGAGCAGGCGAAGGTCGCTGCCGATCTTGTGGGCGGACTGGGCCAGGCCCGAGAGGGAGTGGACGACGAGGTCGTCCTGCTTTCGCGAATAGGTCTGGCCCGACACCCTCTGCCGCTTTTCGAAGCCGGCGCGCCGCGCCAGGGCCGCGTCGAGCTCTTCGACTTTCTCCGAGTCTCCGTCGAAGAGGCGCAGAAACGAGGCCTGCGTGCCGGTGGCGCCCTTGGCTCCGAGGAACCGCAGTCCGGCGCCCGCTGCCCGGACCTGCTCGAGGTCCATGAGAAGGTCCGCCGCCCACAGGGCGGCGCGCTTGCCCACGGTCGTGGGCTGCGCCGGCTGGAAGTGCGTGTACGCCAGGGCCGGCAGGTCGCGGTGGGCAAGCGCGAAGTCCCGGAGCTTGCGGAGGACCGCGACGAGACGTCGCTCGATCAAGCCGAGGCCCTCCCGCATCTGGATCAGGTCGGCGTTGTCGGTGACGTAGGCCGAGGTCGCTCCCCAGTGGATGATCCCCTTCGCCGCCGGCGCGGCCGCGCCAAAGACGCGGACGTGCGCCATCACGTCGTGGCGGGTATTGGATTCCTCGGCCGCCGCGGCGTCGAAGTCGACGTCGGAGAGGTGCTGCCGCATCTGCGCCAGGGCATCGTCGGGAACGGGCAGGCCCAGCCGGCGCTCCTCTTCGGCGAGCCAGAGCCAGAGGCGGCGCCACGTCTCGAACTTGAACTGCGGGGAAAAGACGGCGGACATCTCCGCCGAGGCATAGCGCTCCGTCAGCGGATTGACGTAAGCGTCAGTCTTCATCCGGCCCGGCTTCTTCTCCGATGTTGAACATCCCGACCTCGTCGTTGCCGCAGACCAGGCAAGTCGCCTCAAGGATCTTGCTGCCATCCATCTCGAAGACGTAACAGGGCGTCCCGCACTGCGAGCACATCAGATAGTCGATCTCCTGGTCTTCCCGGGGCTGCTTCTTCTTGGGGGGGCCGGTCGGTCCGTCCACTTGCGCCTCCCGGCCATTCTCGCATCGGGGGGACGAGGCCACAAGGCCGCAGCCCTGTGATTAGCTCTTGCCGTGGAGTTGTCCTGGGTCGACCTCCTGCTCTACCTGTTGATCGCGGCCCTCGCAGGCGGCATCGGCCGGGCAATCGCCGGAGGCACGACGGGAGGCTGCCTCGTCTCCGTCGTCCTCGGCTTCATCGGCGCGCTGCTGGGCTCGTGGATCGCGCGCAAGGCGGGGCTTCCGGAGTTCCTGGCGATCAAGTTCGGGAACGGTCCCGCGTTCCCGTTTCTGTGGTCGGTGATCGGGGCGGCTCTTTTCGTGGCCGTCGTCGCGCTGCTCTCGGGAGGGCGCCGGGAGTAGACGGCCGGTCGCCATTCACTCGCGCTCGCCGAGCCTGGCGACGCGCGCCGCCAGGTCCGCGTCGAATGTCCAGGCCGAGGCATTGCCGCGGCGAACTGCTCCGTTGTAGTCGTCGAGAAGCCGACGGGGATCGCGCATGACGGCGAATACGGCGTCGAGCCCGCCGGACGCGTCGATCGCCGCGAGCATCATGGCACCGGCGCTGTGCCAGCCGTTGCCGGACAGGGGAGCCGTGGCGCGGTCGTAGCCTTCGCCGTCGAGCGAGGCCTTCAGGATCTCGCGCAGGATCTCCTGGCAGGTCGCGAGCAGGCCGTCGCCTCTCGCGAGGAACTCGGCGTAGAGCGGATCTCTCCGCATCGCCGCGAGGTCGCGATGCGCGTTGATGAGGTAGGTGGCGCTTCCCTCCATGACAAGAGACGTCAGGAGATCCATGGCTCGCGACTCCGCGCGATCGAGACGGAGCCCGCCGCGTTGCCTCTCGAGCGTTCGCGAGAGGCCGAAGTGATGGACCTCATGGGCGAAGAACTCGACCTGCTCTTCGGGAGTCGGGTAGTTGGCGGCGGACCCCGAGGCCGCCTTGAAGCTCGACGCCAGCACGTCGAAGTAGATCTCCCCGCCCGAAAGCGACGCCGCGCCCGCGCGGCCACCCATGACGACCGAGATGCGAACCGGCGGCGCCTCAGAGTCCGGCAGGTACTTCCGGGCCAGCGCGACCGCTCGGGATCGGACGTCGCTTTTTCGGAGCGCTTCGAGGCGTTCGCCGAGAAGATCCGGATGCGCCGTTCCCCAGCGGAGCGACGGCCACACGTCCTTGCGGAGACCCTCCACACCGCGCCGCGAGCGCTCGCTCGCGTCGACGGGCTCAAGAGGCGGCGGCTCGTCGCGGGAGAGCGACTCGAGCACCACGCGATACTGGTCGCGGCTGACGCAGCGCGAGATGTTCTGCTGCTCGAGGATGAGCTCCGTCCCGTGGGCTTGGAGAGCGGAGGCAACCGACTCCGCCGGGGCAGCTCCGCGGGAAGCCGCCTTCAGGAGCGCGAGCATCCGGTCCGCCTGCTGGAAGTCGGCGGAACCGGCCTGCGCCGCGGAAGACAGAAAGAGGACGCCGAGGGCTTGCGCGATCACCCATGATCCAAACGTGACGGGTCCGCGAAGGTTCCCGGCCGGCCGCCCGGACATCATTTGTCCTTCCGGTCGCGGATCCTGAGGACATGGGATCGGGCGCCGTCCTCATCGGCATGACGCTCCTCCTGCTCGCCGCGGTGGCGGGGGCGGTACTGGTGTTTCTTTCGCGGGCCAGAGAGTCCGCGGCCAGGATCGACCGCCTCCTCGCCGAGACGTCCAGCGCCCGCGAGGCGTCCCAGTCGGTGGACCGCCGGTTCGAGGACCTTCGGCGCGCGATGGAAAGTCGCGTCGAGGGGGTCGAGAAGCACCTCGTCGCCGGGCAGCAGACCGTCGCCGATCACCTCGGCAAGTCGGGAAGCCTGATGCGCGAGCTCGGCGAGAAGCTTGGGCGCCTGCACGAGGCGTCGCAGAAAATCGAAAAGCTCGCGGGCGACGTGACCCGGCTCGAGGATCTCCTCAAGCCTCCGAAGCTCCGCGGCACGCTGGGGGAAATGTTTCTCGAGCAGGCCCTTGCCCAGGTGCTTCCCGCCGGATGCTGGGCGTCGCAACATCCCCTCGGGGACGGGGTCGTCGTCGACGCCGCGGTCTTCATTCAGGACCGGGTCGTGCCGATCGACAGCAAGTTCCCCCTGGAGAACTTCCGCCGCGCCCGGGAGGCGGAGGATGAAGGCGAGAAGCGCCGCGCCCGCGCGCAGTTCTGCAGGGACGTCCGCAGGCACGTCGACGCGATCGCCGAGAAATACATTCGTCCGGCCGGCGGCACGTGCGACTTCGCCTTCATGTACGTCCCCGCCGAGGCCGTCTACGCCGAGATCGTCTCCGACTGCGAAGAGGGATCGCTCGCCGACTACGCCGCGTCCCGGCGCGTGATCCCGGTCTCGCCGCGCCTCCTCTATGCGTATCTCTCGACGGTGGCGCTGGGGCTCAGGGGCCTGGAGCTCCAGGAAAACGCCCGCGAGGTCCACCAGAACCTGGCCGACGTCGCGCGGTTGGTCGACCGCGTCGGCGAGCCCCTGGCCAAGCTGGGCGGGCATCTCGGCAACGCCCAGAAGCAGTTCGAAGAGACGACCCGGGCATTCGACCGGTTCTCCGCGCGCCTGGAGGCAATCGCGGAGAACGCGGAC
The DNA here is from genome assembly GCA_046724475.1 of Acidobacteriota bacterium. Classification (GTDB taxonomy): domain Bacteria; phylum Acidobacteriota; class Thermoanaerobaculia; order UBA5066; family Gp7-AA6; genus DAHUXD01. The sequence goes on from JBKOVK010000159.1 coordinate 4,035, forward strand.
CGGGAGATCGAGTCCGGCGAAGCTCCCGACGTCGCGAAGCTGCTCCGGCCGTCCTGATCGGAATTCCTAAGCCCTACAGCTCCAAGGTTTAGTGGGCGCGGGGCTGCTCCCGCGTTTCCGAAACCGAGAGGCCCTCCTGTACTATCCGCCCTTTCCTTCGGTGCCTGCATGAGCCTTCGAGTCACCTCCGAGATCGGCAAACTGACGTCGGTGCTGGTGCACCTGCCTGGTCGAGAGATCGACCGGATGGTTCCAGCGCTGATGGAGGAGCTGCTGTTCGACGACATCCTTTACGGCAATCGAGCCCGGGAGGAGCACCGTCGCTTCCAGCAGGTCCTGGGCTATGTCGCCGACGAAGTGCTGGAAATTCAGGATCTTCTGGAGGAGGTCCTGCAGGTTCCGGAACAGCGCGGCGCGATTCTGGACGACCTCGGAAAGACGCTCGGCTGGGGCCCCGACATGGACTATCGCCTGCGCGATCTGACCTCCGAACAGCTGGCCGAGGCCCTGATCGCGGGGATCGAGAAGCCGGCGCCGGAGGTCGCGCTCGCGGCGTCCGAGCTCTACTACCTGCCTCCGATCCCGAACTACTTCTTCCAGCGGGACCCGCTCGCGATCGTGGGGGAGCGGGCAATCCGAGGTTCGATGGCCACGTCCGCGCGCCTTCGTGAGCCGTTGCTCTCCGGATACGTGCTCTCCCTGCACCCGAGGTTTGCCAGCGAGGACGGGGGCAAGTTCTGGTTCCAGGAATTCTCGGCCGACTACGCCAAGCCGTCCTCCTATGCCCGCATGCGCCCCACGCTCGAGGGCGGAGACATCCTGGTTCTGCGCGAAGACCTGCTGGCGATCGGCTACTCGGAGCGGACCGAGAAGACCACGATCGAGCGCCTCGCCGAGGCCTTCAAGAGCCGCAAGTCGCCGATCAAGCGGATCCTGGTGATCGCGATTCCGCCCGAGCGTCGCTTCATGCACCTCGACACGGTATTCACGATGATCTCGCGCGAGGAGTGCCTGGTCTACGGCCCGATGATCCTGCCCGACGGCGCCGAGGAAGCCGACGTGTACGAGTGCGACCTGACCAAGCGCGAGATCACCTGGACGACGGAGAAAGATCTCCTCTCCGCCCTGAAGGTGCAGAAGCTCGACGTCAAGCCGATCCGGTGCGGCGGCGAGGACCCGATCGCCGAGAGGCGCGAGCAGTGGACCGACGGAGCCAACGCCTTCGCGCTGGCCCCGGGCGTCGTCCTCCTGTACGACCGCAACGAAGCCACGGCGGCGGAATTGAGCCGCGCCGGCTATTCCGTCGTGGACGAGGCCGATTTGCTTCTCGGACGCGAGGAGCTCGAGCTCTGGAAGCCGGGCAAGAAGTACGCGATTCTCCTGGCCGCTCACGAGCTCTCGCGGGCCCGGGGCGGACCTCGCTGCATGACGATGCCGCTCGTTCGGGAGGACCTGAAGCCCTGAGGGTTTCTCCCCGACGATGAATCCGACGCCGTTCTTCTCCTTCGTCCGGCCGCTCGCCGTCGTCGCCTTCGGGGGCAACGCGCTGCTGCGGCCCGAGGACTCGGGCACAACCGCCGAGCAGCTGGAGAGAGCCCGCGAGGCCGTGCGCAACCTTCTTCCGATCCTGGGAAAGGGGTACGAGCTCATCGTCGTGCACGGCAACGGCCCCCAGGTCGGCAACATCCTGATCCAGGCCGAGGAGGCCGCCCGAAAGATCCCGCCGCAGTCGCTCGACTTCTGCGTGGCCCAGACGGAAGGCTCCATGGGATTCCTGCTCGAGCTCGCCTTCGACAACGAGCTGCCGCGCGCCGGTTTCCGCAAGCAGGTCGTCACGATCCTCACGCAGGTCGAAGTCGACGCCGCGGATCCCGCGTTCCTCAAACCCTCCAAGCCAATCGGCCCGTTCTTCTCGGCGGAACGGGCGGAGGTCCTGCGCAAGACGGCGGGCTGGACCATGGTCGAGGACGCGGGGCGCGGCTGGCGCAAGGTCGTCGCATCGCCCAAGCCTCGCGCCGTGCGCGGCGTCGAGATCGCGGCGGCTCTCGTCAACCGCGGCCACATCGTGATCGCGGCGGGCGGCGGCGGCGTGCCGGTCGTCGTCAGCGACGAGGGAGAGGTGCGCGGTGTGGAAGCCGTAATCGACAAGGACTACGCGGCCTCGATGCTCGCCGCGTCCCTATCGGCCAACCTCTTCATCATCCTGACCGGCGTGGACCGCGTCGCGAAGGATTTCGGGAAGCCGACGCAGACGCCGCTGGGGGAGCTGGACGTCCCGACGGCGAAGAAGCTCCTCGCGCAGGGGCAATTCCCGGCCGGCAGCATGGGTCCGAAGATCGACGCCGCCATCCGTTTCGTCGAAGCGGGGGGAGACGAAGTCCTCGTCACCCGCGCGGAGTCGCTCTCCGAAGCGCTCGAGGGGAAGACCGGCACGTACATCCGGCCGGCGCGATGAGCGAGACGCCGGAACCGCCGGACAAAGCTCCGGAGGATCCGGAAGTCTCCGAATTCCTCCAGGAAGAGCCCACTTCTCCCGAAACCCCCGCCGCGGCGGAAGCTCTCCGTCCCTCCGACGGCGTCTGGCCGCTCTACGCCGCGGCCGCGCTCGTGCTGGCCACGCTATGGGCGGTGTGGGTGCTCCTTCACCCCGGGCCGCGCTCGGGAGCTCCGTCCGCCGACGGCGTTTCGGCGACCGTGACCGTTCCCAGCGTGGCGCTGACGGCCGAGCGCGCGGCCTCCGCGAAGACGGTCGCGACACTCTCGTCGGGAGCGCACGTGAAGGCGTTCGCCGACGACGGGACCTGGGTCGAGGTCGAGGCCGACGACGGCGCACGCGGATTCCTGCCGGCCGACGCGATCGAGCGCGACGCGGACCGCGACGCGCGCAAGCGCCGCGCCCAGACGCTCCTGGCGTTTCCTCCGGTCTTCGGCGTCGTGGGCGAGGACGCCGACGTGCGTCTGGCGCCGTATTCGCTGGCCGCGAGGGGCGGCCGGATCACCAAGGGCTCGGTCATCGAGATCCACTCGGTCGACCACTCCTACTTCGCGTTCCGGGACAAGACGTGGGGCATCGCGTTCGTCGCGTCGGCGCTGGTGGACATCGTTCCGCCGGATCCGAAGGAGCCGGCCATCACGCCGGAGAAAGTCCGCCCGCTCAAGGACGTCTCGGTCGTGGAGCTCGAGGGCGAGCCGCCGCCCGAAGAGGAGCCTCCCACCGAGGCGGGAGAAGCGCCGCGCGCGCCGGCGCCGGCCGGACCGTCGGAGGCTCCGGCCGTTTCCGGTCTCGTCGAGCCTCCCGTCCTGGTTTCGCGCGTCGAGCCTTCCTTTCCGGAGCTTGCGCGGCGGGCCGGCGTCGAGGGAACCGTGGAGCTGGAAATCGCGATCGACGCCACAGGGAAAGTCACCGAAGTGGAGGTCGTGCGCGGGCTTCCCCTCGGCCTCTCGCAGGCCGCGGCCGACGCGGTCAAGCGCTGGGTTTACCGGCCGGCGCGCGCGGCGTCCGGGCCCGTGCCGGCGCGCAAGACGATCCGCGTCCAGTTCCAGCTGCAGTCCGAGCGCCGCTGAACGGGAGCCCGCGCGGCCGGGGTCTATAATTCCCGACACTCCATGTTCCAGGTTCTGTACGAGACGGAGGGGCGGACGCAAGTCGTCACGCTGTCGAAGGAGACCGCTTCGATCGGCCGCGCCAACGACAACGACATCGTCCTGAACGACTTCTCCGTGTCGCGCCGCCACGCCTTCCTGAAGAAGGAAAACGGGGCCTGGTTCATCTACGACAACCAGTCCACCAACGGAGTGAAGGTCAACGATCAGGCGGTTCCCAAGGCGGCCGTCGGCGACGGCGACCGCGCCCTGATCGGCACCTTCCTCCTCCGATTCCGCGACGCGCCGGTGCCCGCGCGGACCGGTCGCATGATCGATTCGACGTCCACGCGCATCCGGCCGATCGCCGAGTTCAACGAGGACTTCGGCCTGGACAAGGAGGTCGCGATGCCTCCGGCCGAGTCCACGGCCGAGAGGCGCCGCGCCGCGGTGGACGTCGCCTACAAGAGCCGCGTCTTCGAGATCCTGGTCCAGGTCGCCAAGGCGCTGATCTCGGCCGACGACCTGGCGACGGTCCTCGACAAGGTCATGGACCTGATCTTCGAGTTCCTGCCGGTGGACCGGGGATTCCTGCTGCTCGAGGAGGACGGCGCGCTCACTCTCCGCATCTCTCGCCTGCAGGCGAGCCGCCGCCAGAGCTCCGACGGCACGACCCCCTACTCGCGAACGATCGTGGACATGGTCGTCAAGCAGAAGGTCGCAATCCTCACGTCCGACGCGCAGACGGACCAGCGCTTCGAGAGCGGCGAGTCGATCCGGATGCAGCAGATCCGGTCGGCGATGTGCGCGCCGCTGTGGAACGGAGACTCGGTCATCGGGGTGATCTACGTGGACTCGCCGATGCACGCGGGAAATTTCGCCGATCAGGACCTCGACCTCCTGACGGCCCTGGCCAATTTCGCCGCGGTCGCAATCGAGCGCGCGCGGCTCCACGAGAAGGTCGTCGAGGAAAAGCGGATCCGGGGCCGCCTGGAGCGCTATCACTCGCCCCAGGTCGTCGAGGACATCATCGCCGACGCCAACGCGACGGGCGAGCTGAAAACGGCGCGCACAAAGACGGTCACGATCCTTTTCGCCGACATCGTCGGATTCACGACCTGGTCGGAGAAGATGACGGCCGAGACGCTGTCGAAGCTCCTGACCGAGTTCTTCACGCTGGCCTCCGACGCCGTGTTCGCGTGCGGCGGCACGATCGACAAGTTCATCGGCGACGCCGTGATGGCGTTTTTCGGGGCGCCGCTCGACCAGGCCGACCACGCCCCGCGGGCCGTGGCCGCCGCGTTGAAGATCCGCGAAGGAATGCGGGGCTGGAATCAGGTGCGCGTCGCCCGCGGGGATCCCGCCCTCGAGGTGCGCATCGCGATCAACACGGGAGAAGCGATCGTCGGCGACATCGGGTCCGACCGGCGCGTGGACTACACCGTGCTCGGCAACGCGGTCAACGTCGCCGCCCGCCTCGAGGAGTTCGTCGCCCAGCCCGGCGACATCGTGATGGGGCCCGATACCTGGGAGGCCGTGAAGGACCGGTATGAGGTGGCGCAGCTGGGCTTCTTCTCGCTCAAGGGCCTGTCCGCTCAGGTCCCGCTCTATAAGGTGTTGAGCGCCCTGGATCCGGGGAAGTAGACCCAGGACCATCCAAAGGCCGTGGCAGAATCCGGCCGTGGTTGCTCTGCCTCTGGTCTTCGTCACGAGCCGCCCCGAGAAGGCGCGCGAGGCACAGCGCCTCGGCTTCGAGATCGAGCGTCTCGACCTCGAGCTGCCCGAGCCGCAGGCGCTGGATCCCTCCCAGATCGTGACGGAGAAGGCGCGCAGCGCCTACGCCATCCTCTCGCGGCCGGTGCTGGTCGAGGACAGCGGCCTGGCGATCCGCGCATGGGGCGGATTCCCCGGGGCGCTCGTCAAGTGGGTCGAAAAGAGCGCCGGCGTGCCGGCGATCGCTCGCATGCTCGACGGGTTTCCCGACCGTTCCGCCACGGCGGTCTGCGCGATCGGTTACTGCGACGGCGGAGAGGTCGTGACGGCGCGCGGGGAGACGCGCGGCACGATCGCACCCGAGCCCCGAGGCGCGGGAGGCTTCGGCTGGGACGTGCTCTTCGTGCCGGAGGCCTCCGAGCGCACGTTCGCCGAGATGTCGGGTGAGGAGAAGGATCGGATCTCGCATCGCCGGCGCGCCTGGGACGACCTCGCCGCGAAGCTGCCGCTGAAGAGACGCGGGTGAGGCGCGCCGCCGCCGTTTTCGCCGTGCTCCTGATCGGCGCCGGCTTCACGTGCGGACGCGAGCCGGAGTCCCCCGCGTCGCGCACCTTTCCGACGCGCTCCGGCGCATCACTCCAGGTGGACACCTTCGTGACCGGGCTCGAAGTGCCCTGGTCTGTCGTGTTCACGTCTCCGACGCGCCTTCTGGTGACCGAGAGGCCCGGCCGAGTGCGCGTGATCGAGAACGGTGTGCTCCAGGGCAAGCCCCTCGCGGTCCTGCACGACGTCGAAGCGTCCGGGGAGAGCGGCCTGATGGGCATGGCGATCGCGCCGGACTACGAGCGCTCGCGCATGCTCTATCTGGCGTACGCCTACGACACGCCGAAGGGCCCCCGGGTGCGGATCGCGCGGTTCCGCGACACCGGCGACTCGCTGACCGATAGGACGGTGATCATCGAAGGAATTCCCGCCGCGCAATATCACGCCGGCTGCCGCCTCCGATTCGGGCCGGACGGGAAGCTCTACGCGACGACCGGCGACGCGACGACGGGACCGATCGCCCAGGACTTGAAGTCGCTCGGCGGCAAGACGCTTCGTCTGAATCCGGACGGGTCGATTCCCCCGGACAATCCGTTTCCGGGCTCGCCGATCTTCTCCTACGGCCATCGCAACTCCCAGGGCCTCGACTGGGAGCCGCGCTCCGGACTCCAGTTTCAGACCGAGCACGGGCCATCGGGCTTCGACGGTCCCGGCGGAGGCGACGAGGTCAACATCGTCGAGGCCGGGAAGAACTACGGCTGGCCCCTCGTGCATCACCGTGAGACGAAGGAAGGGACCGTGCCGCCGCTCCTGGAGTACACACCGGCCGTCGCCCCTTCGGGCGCCTCGTTCTCGCGCGGGAACCTCCTGCCGTCCTTCAAAGGAGACTTTTTCTTCGCGACGTTGCGCGGCGAGCGGCTCATTCGGGTCCGGCCGGACCCGGCGAATCCCAGGAAGGTCGCGGAAACCGAAGAGCTCTTCACGGGCGTCTACGGCCGCCTTCGCGACGTCGTGTCGGGCCCGGACGGAGCGCTCTACGTGGCCACGAGCAACCGCGACGGACGCGGGAAGCCCGCGCCCGGCGACGACCGCATCCTTCGGGTTGTCGAAACGCGGCCCGTGCATTAGTCTCACTGTCCACTCCATGGAACTTGCGGAGGTCGTCGGACAGCTGGCGGGGCTGCGCCGTTTTCCCGTGCGCTCTCTGGGGGGAGAACAGCCCAACGAGTGTCTGATCCAGGGCTCGGGCCTCGCCGGGGATCGCATCTACGACCTGTTCGACGATGAGCAGGGCGTGGCACTCTCCTCCCTGACGGTCCCGTTCCTGCTCCGTTACCGCGCGCGCCTTCTGGACCCCATGGTGCGCGGCTCGGACCTCGCCGCCTGGATCCGGGTCCGCCTCCCCGACGGTTCCGAGCGCGAGCTCACCGATCCGGCGTGGCTCGACGACATCGCGCGCCGATGCGGTCGTCACGTGCGCCTGCGGGCCCGAGAGGATGCGCATGCCGAGATCGCGCCGCTCCATGTCCTGTCGATCCAGACCGTGCGGTTCGTGGAGAAGCAGTACGGCGGGCCGCTCGAGCCGGCACGGTTCCGGTCGAATATCCTGCTCGATCTTCCCGATGGGCGTCCCTTCGAGGAGGACCGATGGATCGGGCGGCAGATCTGGATCGGCGACGTTCTGCTGGAGATCGTCCGCCAGTGCGAGCGGTCCATCGTGCCAAGCCTCGACGCCGACACTCCCGAGCGCTCGCCCGGAATCCTCGCGGCGATCCTGCGCGGCCGGGGAGGATTGATCGGCGTTTCCGCCCGCGCCATCACCGGCAATCGCCTCCGGGTCGGCGATCCGGTGGCGATCATCGACTGATCGACACGGACTGATACACTCGCGGCGGCAGGGTGCTGCCGAACGAATGATGGACGTGAGACGGGAACAATTCTTCGCTCTCGTCGGCGCGTCGAGCGCCGCTCAAAAAGAATGTCGCGACCCATCCGCGTCCTGATCGCCAAGCCGGGATTGGACGGCCACGACCGCGGCGCCAAGGTCATCGCGCGCGCGCTGCGGGACGCGGGGATGGAAGTCATCTATTCGGGGCTGCGGCAGACGCCCGAGCAGGTGGCGGCCGCCGCGATCCAGGAGGACGTCGACGTCGTCGGCTTATCGATCCTCTCGGGCGCGCACAACGTCCTGTTCCCGGAGATCCTCAAGCTGCTCAAAGAGCGCGGAGGCGAGGACATTCTGGTCATCGCCGGAGGGATCATCCCCGACAAGGACATCGCGAACCTCAAGGCCATCGGCATCCGCGAGATCTTCCTTCCCGGGACTCCCACCCAGGCGCTGGTGGAGTTCATCCAGAAGGCGGCGCGCGAGAAGGTGGCCCGGGCGCAGACCTAAGCGCCGTCCCCGATGGACGTTCTCGCCACGCAGGTCGACACACGCTCGGCCGAGTTTCAGGAGCGCTCGCGCTCGATGGAAGCCGCGGTCGCGGCCCTGAAAGAGGAGCTCGCGCGCGTGCGCCAGGGCGGCGCGGGCCGCGAGAGGCATGCGGAACAGAAGAAGATGTTCGTCCGCGACCGCATCGACGCGCTCCTGGATCCGGGCTCGCCGTTCCTGGAGCTCTCGCCTCTGGCGGCGCACGGGATGTACGACGGCGAGGCGCCGGCGGCCGGACTGGTCACGGGCATCGGCCGCGTCGCGGGTCGCGAGGTCATGGTCGTGGCCAACGATGCGACGGTCAAGGGGGGGACGTACTTCCCGATGACCGTGAAAAAGCACCTCCGCGCGCAGGAGATCGCGGAGGAGAACCGTCTTCCCTGCGTCTACCTGGTGGATTCCGGAGGAGCGTTCCTGCCGCTCCAGGCCGAGGTCTTCCCGGACCGCGAGCACTTCGGGAGGATCTTCTTCAACCAGGCGCGCATGTCCGCCAAGCGCATTCCGCAGCTGGCGGTCGTCATGGGCTCGTGCACGGCTGGAGGCGCCTACGTTCCGGCGATGTCCGACGAGGCGGTGATCGTGAAGGGGACGGGCACGATTT
>JBKOVK010000313.1:0-4933 GCA_046724475.1 Acidobacteriota bacterium
GACGACGAGGCGGTTGGACTCGATGGGCCGAAAGACGATCTGTTCCTTTTCCTTCTTTTCGGCGTCGGGCGCCTCCGCCGGGGCCGGCGTCGGTGTCGGCTCCGGGGGCGGCGTCTCCTGGGCTGTCGCCGCGCGGGCGGCTGCGAGCGTGATCCAACCTGCCGCGGCGAACGCGGCCGCATTCTTCCTCATCCTTCCTCCTTACCTCTGCCAGCCCCCGCCCGGGCCGAGCCTAGACGCCGCGAGAGCGCCTCGGCACGGCACTCACGTGATCTTCAGGTTTCCCTCGGCGTCCAGAGCCTCGCGCACCTTGCGGGACAGCACGTCGGGTGCGAACGGCTTGGACAGGAACGCCGTCCCCGGGTCGAGGATGCCCTGCTGCGTCATGGCCGCGTCGGTGTAGCCGGACATGTAGAGGACCTTGAGTCCCGGCTGCGCGTCGGAGAGCACTCGCGCCAGCTCGCGCCCGTTCATGCCCGGCAGGATGACGTCGGTTAAGAGGAGATCGAGTTTGCCCGAGGCGCTCTTCGCTGCGGCGATTGCTTCCGCGGGGCCGGCACAGGCGAGCACGGAGTAGCCCTGCATCCGGAGGAGCTTCTCGACTAAGCGCCGGACCTCGGGCTCGTCCTCGACGAGGAGCACGGTCTCGCTTCCAGCCCGCGGCGCGGGAGGCGGCGCCGGCGCCGGCACGTCGAGGGGATCTTCCGAGCGGGGAAGATAGATTTTGAACGTCGTCCCGATCCCCGGCTCGCTGTAGACCCAGATGGACCCTCCGCTCTGTTTGACGATCCCGTAGGTCGTCGAGAGGCCCAGGCCGGTTCCCTTGCCCCGCTCCTTGGTCGTGAAGAACGGTTCGAAGAGCCGGGACTGGAGCTCCGCGTCCATGCCCACGCCGGTGTCCGAGACCGCGACCATGACATGCGGGCCGGGCTGCACGCTCTCGTAGTTGCGGGCGAACTGTACGTCGATAGAGACGTTGGCGGTCTCGATCGTCAGCCGGCCGCCGCGGGGCATCGCGTCGCGCGCGTTGACGACGAGGTTTAGGATGGCCTGTTCGATCTGGCCCGGGTCCGCCCGCGTGCGCCACAGCTCGGACTCGAGGGCCGTCGTCAGCTCCACGTCCTCGCCGATGACCCGGCGCAGCATCTTCTCCATATTGGCGATCACGGCGTTTAAGTCGAGGACCTTGGGTTCGAGGACCTGGCGCCGGCTGAACGCCAGGAGCTGGTGCGTCAACCCCGCCGCGCGCTGGCCGGCCTTGCGAATCTCCTCGGCGAACTCGCGGCGCGCGTCTCCCTCCGGCAGCTCCGTGAGAAGGAGCTCGCTGTAGCCGGTCACGGCAGTCAAGAGGTTGTTGAAGTCGTGCGAGATCCCGCCGGCCAGCCGGCCGACCGCCTCCATCTTCTGGGACTGGAGCAGCTGCTCTTCGAGCCTCCGGCGTTCGCTGATGTCGAACACCGTGCCGAGCAGCGTCTCCTCGCCGTCCTCGTCGCGCATCAGTGACACGTTCTCGATCACCCAGATCAGGCTGCCGTCCTTGCGCCGCGCCTTGTTCTCGTAGTTGATCAGGCTGCCTTCCCGGCGGACGCGTGCGAGGTACTGCTCGCGGTCGCGGGGCGACGCGTGGAACTCCCACGCGGGCTGCGCCATGGCCTCGGCCGGAGACGCATATCCCATCATCGTGGCGAAGGCGCGGTTGCACTCCAGAATCTTGCCGCTGGCCGTGGAACGGTAGACGCCCGAGAGGTTGCGCTCGAAGAGCAGCCGATAGAGCTCCTCGGACTCGCGCAGCCCCGCCTCCATGCGCTTGCGTCCGGTGATGTCCCGGAAGATCGCCTGGTGGCCCGGCTGGCCCTCGAAGTCCACGGGCGTCACGCGAACCTCGACGTCGAAGGTCGAGCCGTCGGACCGCAGCCCGACGGCTTCGTACATCTCGGGCGCGGGCCGCGACCGCGTGCGCTCATCGTGGATCTCCTGGACCTGCTCGCGAGAGCCCGGGGCGAAGAAGATGGCCATGGGCACTCCGAGCAGCGGCCGCGCGTAACCGAACATCTCGACGCATGCGGGGTTGGCGTAGACGACCTTGCCGTCGATGCCCACCGAGATTGCCTCCTGCGTCTGCTCGAGGAGTTTGCTGTAGCGCTGGTCGCGTTCGGAGAGCTGAACGCGCCTCAGGTGCAGGGCTCGCTTCCAAGCGATCGACGCCGCGGCCGTCGCGGCCACGGCGGCGCCGAGGAGCGCCACGGCCCAGGAGAGAGCGGGGCTGAGTGCGGCCAGCGCGGAGAGGGCGCTCTGAGTCATGCGGCCGAGGTCACGCCCGCATCAGGCCCGCTCCCCAGTGCAGGCCCGCGCCCAGGGCGGTGAAGGCCACGAGACTTCCGGGGCGGACCTTGCCTGCCGCTTTCGCCTCGTGGAAAACCAGCGGGAGGGTGGCGGCCGTCGTGTTGCCGTAGCGCTGGATGTTGTTGTGGACCCTCTCGTCGGGCAGATTCAGATGTTTCTGGACCGCTTCGTTGATTCGCAGGTTGGCCTGGTGCATCAGCAGCAGCGACAGGTCGTCCAACCCGCGGCCTTCGCGCTCCAGGATCTCGCGCACGATCGCGGGCATCGCGGTCGTGGCCAGCCGGAAGACCGCCCGTCCTTCCACGACGGGGACGGTGCGATTGTCCTCGAACATCTCGGGTGAGAAGTAGGGGAAGCTCGCCGACCCTCCGCCCGGAACGTAGAGCTTGTCCCACTCCCGGCCGTCCGTGCGCATGAGGAAGCCCTGGAATCCGCGGCCGTCGCCGGAGTCGTTGGCTTCGAGAACGAAGGCGCCGCCGCCATCGCCGAAGATGACAGCCCGGTCACGCTGCGCGGTGCCCCAGGCCCGTGCACGCTCGGAGACCGGACCGTCGGATTCGCCGAAGAGGACGGCCCACTCCGCGTCGCTCCAGGGGAACAGGGAGGCGTGGCATTCGGCCCCGACGAGCAGGACGCGCCGGGCCCCTCCCGACCGGATGAACGCGTCGGCGACCTGCAGGCCCGAGAGGAATCCGGCGCACTGCATCCGGATGTCGATCGCGTGCGTCGACTCGAGCCCCAGAGCCGCGGCGAGAAGCCCCCCGTTGCCGGGAAAGTAGTGATCCGGCGTCATCGTCGCGAAGACGATCAGATCGATGTCGCGAGGCTCCAGGCCGGCGTCGGAGAGGGCTCGCCGCGCGGCCTCGACGCCGAGCACCGACGAGGACTGCCCGCGGCGGGCGAAGTGGCGCTCTTCGATGCCGGTGCGCTGGCGGATCCACTCGTCGGTCGTGTCCATGAGCCGCGAAAGGCGCTCGTTGGTCACCACGCCGTCCGGCACGAACATGCCGGATCCGCGGACCACGGTTGTGGGGAGAGGCACGAAATGGATTTTAGACCTGAGACCGGAGGCTGGGGACGTGAGACTCGGTTTTGACTAACGTAAGGGGAAAAGATCCACGTCCCCGGTCTGTCCGTCGACTTCGGCGGTCCATGCGTAGACCTTCATACCGGCGGGGACGTCGACGCGAATCCGGCCTCCGTCCTGATTGGGCACGCCCAGCGCCGCGAAGACGGAGTCGAGTCGTCCGGACTCCTGCGCGCCGAGAGTCACGGAAATCGGTCCCACCTGCGAGCCGTCGGATTTGAAACCCGTGACGGAGATCGCGCCTTCGGCGCCGGCGTTGTAGAGAAGGAGGTTCGTCCGTCGCTCGGAGGTCTGCGGCAGACCGATGGCGATCGCCGAGCCGTTCTGGATGCCCGACGAGGCCGGGATCGCGGCGGCGAAGCCTCCGTAGTCTCCGGCGTCGACGCGCGAGGCGACGCGCACGGCGGCCGCGATCGGGGCGCTCGAGGACAGGAGGACCGCACCCTGGCCCGACGTGATCCCGAAGAGGGTGGGCAGAAAGTCCGTCAGTGCCTGGCTCGTCCCGGCGACCAGGGTCACGCTCTGGCTCTGCGTGGGTGCGGAGCCGGCGATCGGGGAATACGTGATGGTCACCTGGGCCGAGCCGGTGCCGGGGTTGGAAAGATAGAGATCCGACACGTAGCTTCGTCCTCCGAGGCCGACCACCACGCCGGCGATGGGAATGACGAAATCGGTGCCGGCCCCCACGGGAACCGACGTCGCCACGTCGATCGTGCCGGTGTCGAGCACGTTGACGTAGGGTTGCAGGGCTCCGCTCGAGACCGAGACCCGTACGACGTCGCCGGGCTCGGGATCGACGCCGAAGGCCGAGGCGGCGGGGTTGTACTCCTCGCGATCGTTCATCACGATGTTGAAGGCTCGTGTTCCCCGGACGGTGCCGTCCGGCGCCACCAGCGTCAGCGTGCCCGCCGCGCCGCCCGGCGAATAGAAACCGAGAACGGAAACCTCGGTGTCCCGTGCCCCCGTGAAGAGCGTCGTCGCAGAACCCTGTCCGGGGCTTTGGGCTGTGTTCGCGCCCGCGAACGCGTATCCGAAAGTCGCGCCGCCCGGCACGATCCGGAGCGAGCGCGCCGAAACCTCGAGATCGTCCGCCGTCCCGGTCAGGGTCCGCACGCGCACCGACCCGTTGGCGACTACGGCGGCCGTTCCAATGTTGCCGAAGGCGTCCGTGACGACCTGCGTGTCGCCGGGCTGGACGTTGAACGCGTAGCGGGAGGAAAAAGCCCCGGCGAGTACATGTACAGGGCTTCGCCCACGATCGCGGTCGAGCCCTTGTTGGAAAGAGTCAGGTCGATGCGGATGCGGCTGTCCGCCGGTCCCGCCGAGGACGTCGAGACGGGCACCGTCCGGTCGGCGGGGACCCCGATCGTCTGCAGGTTCAGGTTGGCGAGCTTGCCGTCCTGTCCGGTCCAGACGCTGCCGCCGACGACGGTGATGCCGAAGGCGTGTGTCGGAGGGAACTGGGTGACGAGGATCCCGGGATAGGACACGTTGCTCGAGATC
>JBKOVK010000130.1:0-50763 GCA_046724475.1 Acidobacteriota bacterium
GGGTTGCAGGACGGGTCCGGCATGCGGACCTCGATCCGCGTGCCCATGCCGCGTCGCGCCGGCACGCGCACGAGCGGCGAGCGGTTGCGCATGGACCACGCCACGTTGACCGGCGCCTCGTAGCCCGGCACGAGGCGCTTGTAGGAGTTGACCAGGGGATTGGTCACGGCCACGAACGCCCGGGCGTGGCGCAGGATCCCGCCGGTGTAGTTCAGCGCCGTCTTCGAGAGCTGGTACTTGGCCTTGGCGTCGTAGAAGACGTTGTTGCCCTTCTTGTCCAGGAAGGACTGGTGGACGTGCATGCCCGAGCCGTTGACGCCGAAGATCGGCTTCGGCATGAAAGTGGCGTGCAGGCCGTGGTCCATGGCGACCTTCTTGACGATGAAGCGGAAGGTGGAGACGCGGTCGGCCGTGGTGACGGCGTCGGCGTATTTGAAGTCGATCTCGTGCTGTCCGGGGGCGACTTCGTGGTGGGCGGCTTCCACCTCGAAGCCCATCTGCTCGAGCGCGAGCACGATGTCCCGGCGGGCCTCCTCGCCGCGATCCACGGGGGTGAGGTCGAAGTACGCGCCCTCGTCGTGCGTGTCCACGATGGGGTCGCCGTTGGCGTCGCGTCGGAACAGGAAGAACTCCGCCTCGGGGCCCGTGACCATCGTGTAGCCGAGTGCCGAGGCCTTGTCCATCTGCTTCTTCAGCGTCATGCGGGGGCAGCCGGGGAAGGGCGTTCCGTCAGGGTTGTAGACGTCGCAGATCAGGCGGCCGACTTTCTCGCCGTTGGAGTGGGCCCAGGGATAGATCGCGAAGGAGTTCAGATCCGGCACCAGGTTCATGTCGGACTCTTCGATCCGCGTGAAACCTTCGATCGAGGAGCCGTCGAACTGGATCTCGCCGTCGAGCGCCTTGCCGAACTGCGAGCTCGGCAGCTCGACGTTCTTGATCACGCCGAAGATGTCGGTGAATTGCAGGCGCATGAAGCGGACGTTCTCCGCCTCGCACACCTTGAGAATCTCGGACTTGGAGAGACCCGGACCCGCCGCATCGAACTTCAGGACCTTCGCCTTTGCCATGCCGCCTCCCTTTTCTTGACGTTGAAGCACGATTTTAGTGTCAATTTGCCCGAAATCAAGCCCAAATTTGCGATCTGGCATCGAAAAGTGGCCTGAAATGCACATTTTGGTGTGCATGTCGCAAGCGGTTAAGGGGTCGTAGAATCGGCCTGTTCTCATGCCGCTTCCGGCCGGAAAGCAGCTCGGGCCCTACGAGATCCTGGCCCCGCTCGGGGCCGGTGGCATGGGCGAGGTCTACCGCGCGCGCGATTCGCGACTCGGGCGGGAGGTGGCCGTCAAGGTGCTTCCCGACCGCTTCGCCGACTCTCCCGAGGCGCTCGGCCGTTTCGAACGAGAGGCGCGCGCCGTCGCCGCGCTCTCCCATCCCAACATCCTCTCGCTCTTCGATTTCGGGCAGTCGAACGGGATTTCGTACGCCGTCGCCGAGCTCCTGAAGGGCGACACGCTCCGCGCGCGTCTCTCGGGCGAGCGACTCCCGGCGCGCAAGGCGGTCGAGATCGCCGCCTCCGTCGCAGACGGCCTCGCCGCCGCGCACGAGGCAGGCATCTTGCACCGGGATTTGAAGCCAGAGAACATCTTCGTGACCTCGGACGGGCGAGTGAAGATCCTCGACTTCGGCCTCGCCCGGATCGACCGGCCCTCCCTCGAGACGTCCGAGGCGACGTCGGCGCCCACGACACCCTCGCCGACGGATCCGGGCGTCGTGATGGGCACGGCCGGCTACATTTCCCCCGAGCAGGTCCGCGGCAAGCCGGCCGACGCCCGAAGCGACATCTTCGCGCTCGGAGCCGTGCTCTACGAGATGCTCACCGGCGAGCGTGCCTTCGGCGGCGCGACGACCGGCGAGTTTCTGGCCTCCGTTCTTCGCGACCAGCCTCCCGAGGCCTCCCGGAAATCGAAGGACATCTCGCCGGCCCTCGATCGGCTCGTCACCCGCTGCCTGGAGAAGAGCCCGGGCGAGAGGTTCCAGTCCGCCCGGGACCTGGCCTACGCGCTGCGCGAGTCCATGACCGGCTCTGCGGCGATTCCGGGGGCGGCGCTCGCGCCGTCCCGGCTCCGGCCGAGGGCGCTTCTCGTCGCGCTCGCCGGACTGGCGGCGTTTGCCGCCGGCTGGCTCGCCCGCCCGCTCTTTCGGCAGGAGCGCGCCCCGTCCTTCGGCCGCGTCGTCCGCCTGACGCACGGCCCCGCCCGGGCCTTCGCTCCCGCGGTTTCGCCAGACGGAAAGTGGGTCGCCTATCTCTCCGATGCGCGCGGTCCGACGGACGTCTGGGTGCAGTTCGTCGCCGGGGGTGATCCGGCCAACCTGACCGAGAAGTCCGGCCTGAGCCTCCAGTCGCGAGCGGACGTCGGCGGCGTCGACATCTCTCCGGACGCCACGCAGATCACTTTCAGCGCTTCGGACGCGGCGGGCGCCGCCCTCACCGAATACGGCCTATGGGCCGTGCCGGCGCCGCTCGGAGGCGTGCCCCGGAAGCTCGTGGATCGAGGCGCCGGAGCGCGCTTCTCGCCGGACGGAAGGCGGATCGTTTTCGTGCGCCCGGGATCAGGGGGAGGGGACGCTCTCGTCGTCTCCGATTCGGACGGCGCGAACCAAAAGGAGATCTTCCGCACCCACATGCATGCGCACAAGCCGGGCTGGTCGTCCGACGGCCGCTTCGTCTACTTCCACATGGGGATCGAGGGCTTCAACTGGCCGCCCGCGGAGATCTGGCGGGTCGCAGCGGGAGGCGGGACGCCGGAGCTCGTCGTCGGCACGTCGCGGCTCGCGATCTACCCGGACCCCATGCCGAACGGGCGGGGCCTCCTCTATTCCGCCAACCCGGACTCGGCGGAGCTCGGGCTGTGGTGGCTTCCGCCGTCGAACAAAGGCCCCGTGCGCCTGACGATCGGCACGGGGGCGTACATCGACCCCCGGGTGTCGCGTGACGGACGCCTCGTCGCCGCCACACTCCTCGATTCGAGGCTGGCACTCTTCCAGATCGCGGTCGACGGAGCCGGGAAGCTCCAGCCGCTCGGCACCGGGGCGTTCGGAGACGCCGATCCTTCCGTCTCGCCCGGCGGCGACCGGTTGGTCTGGAGCTCCGCGCGCTCCGGCAATCGGAACCTCTGGATCGCCTCTCCGGACGGCTCGGGAGCCCGGCCGCTGACCACCGGAAATGCGTCGGACGAAAGTCCGGCGTTTTCGCCCGACGGCCGGCAGATCGCATTCGTGTCGGACCGTTCCAGGACCCGGGCCATCTGGATCGTCTCCCGCGAGGGAGGGACTCCGCGCGAGCTCCACCGCGCCGAGGTCGTCGACCTTCTCTCGTGGTCGCCGGACGGCAAGGAGATCCTCTTCTGCGCGCCCGCGGGCGACGCCGAGGGCCTTTATCGGCTCTCGGTGGCGGACGGGAAGGTGACTCCGCTCCCGACTCCGACCGGAGCCCGCGCACCGGCCTGGAATCCACGGCAGGACCTGATCGCCTATCTCATTCAGGAGCCTGCGAGCGCCGAGCCCAGGCCGCGGCGCAACCGCATCGCCTTCGTGAACGCCTCGGGGAAGCCCCAGCTCGAAGGCCTGACGCCCGGCCCCACGATGTCCAACGGTCTGCTCGCGTGGGCTCCGGACGGCCGCCGGCTTCTGGCGCTCGCGCGCTGGACCCTACTCCCGCAGGAGATCTTCGTCGTGGACATCGACGCTCGGGAGCCCTATCGAAGCCTCGTCAAACTCACCCTCGGCTCCGGAATCCGCGGCGCCGCGTGGTCCCCCGACGGCTCCTCGATCGTCATGGGCCTCGAGGAGCAAAAGAGCGACATCGTTCTTCTCTTCGCGGACGTCGCGCGTCCGCCCGGATAGGATGGCGCCCGTGACGACGACGCCGAGCGGACGCTGGCCGACCCGGGACGAGGCCCGGGACCTGCTTCACGAATTCACGAAGTCCGACGCGCTGCGCAAGCACGGGCGCGCCGTCGAAGAGGCGATGCGCGCCTGCGCCCGCCGCGCGGGCGTCACGGATCCCGTCGAAATCGAGCGCTGGGGCATCGTCGGGATGCTCCACGACTTCGACTACGAGCAGAACCCGACCGAAGACACCCACCTGCACGTCGGCGGGCGGATCCTGCGCGAGCGCGGCTACGACGAGGAGATGGTTCAGACCATCCAGTCCCATGCCGATTACATGAACATCCCGCGGGACACGCCCATGAAGACGGCGATCTATGCCTGCGACGAGCTCGTCGGCTTCATCGGCGCCTGCGTCAAGGTCCGGCCGACCAAGAAGATCGCGGACCTGCCGGCCTCATCCGTCGTCAAATGCCTGAAGGACAAAGCGTTCGCCCGCTCCGTAGACCGTTCGTACGTCTACGGCGGCGCCGCGGCGGTGGGGGTTCCTCTGGAGGAGCACATCCAGTTCCTGATCGAAGCCCTGAAGCCGATCGCCGATGAGATCGGACTCTGAACGAAAGGATCTGGTATAACTACAGGCTCACCCGGGGAGCTCGAAACTCTCTCTTGAATAAGGACTTGCTTTCATGAGCACTGTCGAAACCGTTTCCCCTCGAGCCATCCGCGGCCGATCGATCGCCAAGGACCTCTCCGGCGAAGAGCTTCGTGCCCTCGCCAAGGGCGAAGAGACCACCACTGAGTATGGCTCCCCCGTCTACGCGACCCGGATCAAGAACCGCTCGGCCAAGAAGACCTACGTGGTCGCGGACGTTCCCGTCGGCGTGATGCAGCAGTCGATGGACCCTGCCAAGGCCGCCGAGAAGATCCGCGAGGTCCAGGATGCGTTGTCCCGGATGGAACTGATCCAGGTCGACCGCCGCATGGGCATGAGCCCCGAGGTTCCCATCCACTGCCGCCTGATCGTGCCGAAGGAGTACGCCCGGATCGCGTACATGTGGCACAACATGCTCTTCCCCTCGAATTCCTCGAAGGAACCGGATTTCGTGTCCGTGTACGTGCCCGCCTGGCCCGAGACGCTGATCTTCCTCGACGTCAACCAGGGCTACACCTACATCCTGGGTACCGACTACCCCGGCGAAGCCAAGAAGTCGATGCTCCGCCAGGCCATGTACTGGATCAAGCGCAAGGGCGGCCTGGGGCTGCACGCGGGTTCCAAGATCCTCCGCGTCGAAGGCCCCGACGGCGAGCTGCGCGACGTCGGCTTCCTGCTCTTCGGCCTGTCGGGCACCGGCAAGACGACGCTGACGCTCCACGATCACGGCCTGAAGGAGCCCGAGCGGGCGATCATCAAGCAGGACGACGTCGTTCTCCTGGCGCGCGACGGGCGCGCATTCGGAACCGAGGACGGCTTCTACATCAAGACCGAGGGCCTCGAGCCCTCGCAGACGGTCTTGTGGGGCGCGGCCACGCACCCCACCGCCGCCTACGAAAACATCAAGGTCCACCCCGGCGGAAAGGTCGACTTCCTCGACACGTCCATCACCTCCAACGGCCGCGGCGTCGTGCTGCGCCGCTTCATCAAAGGCACCGGCGACGACATCGACCTCGAAAAGGCCAACAAGATCGTCTTCATCACTCGCCGCAACGACGTGGTTCCGGTCTGCGCGCGCCTGACGCCGGAACAGGCGGCCGCCTATTTCATGCTGGGCGAATCGATCGAGACGTCCGCGGGCGACCCGACCAAGGCCGGTCAGGCCAAGCGCGAGGTCGGCACCAACCCGTTCATCGTGGGGCCCGAGGCCGACGAGGGCAACCGGGTTCTCCAGATCCTGCGCGCCAACCCCGACATGCAGGCGTACATCCTCAACACCGGTTCGATCGGCGCGAAGGCGGGCTTCCCGGGCGAGAAGGTCACGATCAAGGCGTCGACCGAGATCATGAAGCAGATCGCCAAGGAGGGCATCCGCTGGAAGAAGGATCCCGACTGGGGATACGAGGTCCCCGTGGACGTCCCCGGCATCGACCTCTCGAAGTACGACCCGCGTTCGTACTACAGCCCGGAGGAGTACGCCGGACTCGTCGATAAGCTCCGCCAGGAGCGGCGCGACTGGCTGGCGAAGTTCCCGGGCCTCGACCCCGTCATTCCCAGGGCTGTCGAGAAGGGAGCATGACGGAGACCCAGGGCCTCGAAGACGTCATCGCGGCGGACTCCGCGATCTGCTACATCGACGGGGATAGAGGCGTTCTCTCCTACCGCGGCATCGACATCCACGACCTCGCCGGCAAGGCCTCCTTCGAAGAGGTCTGTTTCCTTCTCTGGGAAGGAAGGCTCCCGCGCCGCGACGAGCTGACGGTGCTGCAGGCGACGCTCGGGAACGAGCGCGCGGTCCCGGCGAAGGCGCTGGAGCTGATCGCCTCGGTCGCGCGCGACAGCGTCCCCATGGACGCGCTCCGCACGACCGTGTCGGCGCTCTCGGCCTACGACCCCGACGGCACCGCGATGACGCCGGAGGCGAACCGCCGGAAAGCCGTGCGGCTGACGGCGCAGCTCGCGACGCTCGTCGCCGCGATCCACCGGATCCGCCAGGGCAAGCCCGTCGTTCCGCCGGATCCCGGCCGCACCCAGGCCGACGACTTCCTCCGGATGATGTCCGGCGAGACGGCGCGCTCGGCGGCGGTCCAGGCCTTCGACACCGCCCTCGTCCTGCACGCCGATCACGAGCTGAATGCCTCGACGTTCGCCGCGCGCGTGACAGCGGCGACGCTGGCCGACATGCACGCCGCGATCACGTCGGCGATCGCGACCCTCAAGGGGCCTCTCCACGGCGGCGCCAATGAGGGCGTGATGAAGATGCTCCTCGAGATCGGATCGCTCGACCGCGTCGAGGAGGACCTCCGCGGCCGGCTCGCCCGGAAAGAGAAGATCATGGGGTTCGGCCATCGCGTCTACACGACCGAGGACCCGCGCGCCACGCACCTGCGCGAGATGTCCCGCGCTGTGGCGGAGGCCTCCGGCGAGACGCTGTGGTACGACCTCTCACGCCGCATCGAACAGGTCGTCCGGGAGCAGAAGAAGCTCAACGCGAACGTGGACTTCTACTCCGCCTCGCTGTACCACGTTCTCGGGATCCCGAACGAGCTCTTCACGCCGATCTTCGCCGTCTCCCGCATCTCCGGCTGGACGGCCCACGTGCTCGAGCAGTACGCCAACAACCGCCTGATCCGCCCGCGCGCCGAGTACACCGGACCGAAGTATCCGCAGCCGTACGTGCCGATCGAGAAGCGGTGACTCTGGCGCGAAGCGCCTGTCATCCCGAGGAGCGAAGCGACGAGGGATCCCGCGCTTTATAGCCTCCGAGGCGATCGAGTTCGGGATCCCTCGCTACGCTCGGGATGACACGGCCTTCGCTCGCGGCGCTCGCGAGCCCGTTCACTCCCCCAGGTACGCTTCCTTGACCTTCGGATTCGCCGCGACTTCCGCCGAGGTGCCTTCCAGCGCGACGGACCCGGTCTCCAGCACGTAGGCGCGGTTGGAGTGGCGCAGGGCCGCGTTGGCATTCTGCTCGACGAGGAGCACCGGAACGCCGTGGCGGTGGATCTCCACGATGGCCTCGAAGATCGCATGGACGACGATGGGCGCGAGCCCCAGGGACGGCTCGTCGAGGAGCAGGACCTTGGGCCGCGACATCAGGGCGCGCCCGATCGCGAGCATCTGCTGCTCGCCCCCCGAGAGAGTGCCGGCGGTCTGCTTGATGCGCTCCTTGAGCCTCGGGAAGAGCGCGTAGACCTTCTCGAAGTCGCCCGCGATCTCCTTGTCCCGCCGCGTGTAGGCGCCCATCTCCAGGTTTTCCTGGACGCTGAGGTTGGCGAAAATGACGCGCCCTTCCGGCACGAGCACCAGACCGTCGCGTACGAGATTGTGGGTGGCGGCGGTGCGCGTGGGTTTGCCGTGATACCGGATCTCTCCTCCCGCGCACGGGACGAGGCCCATGATCGCGCGCAGGGTCGTCGTCTTCCCGGCGCCGTTGGCCCCGATCAGGGTCACGATCTCTTCCTCCCCGAGAGTGAGGGACACGCCCTTGACCGCCTTGATGGCGCCGTAGGAAACCGTCAGGTCGCGGACCTCCAGAATCGCGCTCACGCGCCTCCCAGGTAGGCCTCGATGACCTTCGGATCGCGCTGGATCTCGGCGGGCTTGCCGATGGCGATCGTCGAGCCGTAGTCGAGCACGTGGACCGTCTCGCAGATCCCCATCACGACCTTCATGTTGTGCTCGACGAGGAGCACCGCCATGCCGAAGCGGTCCCGGATCCAGCGGATCAGGTCCATCAGCTCGTTGGACTCCTGCGGATTCATCCCGGCGGCCGGCTCGTCGAGGAGGAGCAGGCGCGGAGCCGTCGCCATCGCGCGCGCGATCTCGAGCCGGCGCTGGCTCCCGTACGGGAGATTCCGGGCCTTCTCCTCGGCGAGGTGGTCGAGCTTGAAGATCTTGAGCAATTCCCGACTCTCCCGGTCCACCCGCTCTTCCTCCTCGCGATGCGCGGGGGTGCGGAGCACCGCCGTCGTCAGCGTCGTGGCCTGCCGGCAGTCGAAGGCGACCTTGACGTTGTCGAGGACCGACATGTTGGCGAAGAGGCGGATGTTCTGGAAGGTCCGGGCGATGCCGCGGCGCGTGATCTTGCCGCAGCGCTCGCCCTCGATCGAATCGCCCTGAAAGACGATCTGGCCGGAGGTCGGCGTGTAGACGCCGGTGATGACGTTGAAGACCGTCGTTTTGCCGGCCCCGTTGGGGCCGATCAAGCCGTAGAGCTGGCGGGGCGCGATTCTCAGGTCGAGCTCGTTGACGGCCACGAGGCCGCCGAAGCGCATGGTCACTTTTGAAAGCTCGAGAACGGACATGGGCCCTCGTCAGTCCCCGACGGAAACCGAGCCCGGAGCTCCGCCGATCCCCCGCCGGCGCTTGGTCAGAAAGGTCACGAACTCCTTGTGCCCCAGGATGCCCTGCGGCCGCACGATCATGATCACGATCAGGAGCAGCGAGAACAGGATCATCCGGTACTGCGCGAACTGGCGCAGCCCCTCGGTCAAGGAGATGAAGAGGACCGCGCCGAGGACCGAGCCGGAGATCGATCCCAGGCCTCCGATGACGATCATGATGATGATCTCGAAGGACTTCAGGAACGTGAACGAGTTGGTGTGGACGTACATCAAGTAGTGCGCGAAGAGGCCGCCGGCCACGCCTGCGAGCGCCGACGACACCACGAACGAGATGACTTTGGCCCGCGTGGTGTGCACGCCCATGGCCTCGGCGGCGATCTCGTCCTCGCGGATCGCGATCAGCGTGCGCCCGAAGGAGGAGTGGACGATGCGGTAGACGATGAGGATCGTCAGCGCCGCGAAGGCGTAGATCCAGAAGAAATTGGCGAGCTTGGGTATACCCGAGAAGCCGCGGGCGCCGCCCACGGCGTCGATGTTGAGGATGAAGACCCGGATGATCTCTCCGAAGCCCAGCGTCACGATCGCGAGGTAGTCGCCGCGCAGACGCAGCGACGGGACGCCGACGATGAATCCCGCGATCGCGGCGAGAAACGCCCCGATCGCGAGGCCCGTCAGAAGCAGGAGGCTCTGCTGCGCCGGCGGAGGGAGAAAGCCGAGTGCCTGTCGAAACTTCTCGCCGAATGTGACGGTGAAGTACGCCGAGGCGTAGGCGCCGATCGCCATGAAACCGGCGTGACCGATCGAGAACTGGCCCGTGAAGCCGTTGATGAGATTCAGCGAGACGGCGAGAGTGATGTTGATCCCGGCCAGGCACAGCACCTGGAGGAAGTACGGCGAGATCGACACGCCGGGGACGAGGCGGCCGCTGATGATCCCGTTGGCGAGGAGCAGGCCGCCGATGACGGCCAGCGCCGTGAGAAGACCCTTCACACCTTTTCCTTCTGGACGCGGCCGAGGAGGCCCTGCGGCCGCAGGATCAGGACGAGGATGAGGATGGCGAATGCGATCGCGTCCCGGTACGTGGACGACAGGTAACCGACGACCATGACTTCCGAGGTGCCGATCAGGAGACCCCCGAGCACGGCGCCGGGGATTGAGCCGATTCCGCCGAGCACCGCGGCGACGAAGGCCTTCAGGCCGTACATGATTCCCATCAGCGGATCGATCTTGGGAATCTGCATCCCGATCAGCACGCCCGCGGCCGCCGCGAGGGCCGAGCCCACGGCGAAGGTGATCGCGATGATCTTGTCTGTCGAGATGCCCATCAGCCGCGCGCCGTCGAGGCTGAACGAGACCGCGCGCATCGCCTTTCCCGTCCGCGTCTTCAGGATGAAGAATCGCAGCAGGACCATCAGGAGCATCGAGACCACGATGACGGTGAGTTGCTCGCTGGTCACATGGACGCCGGCGAGGATGAAGTCGGCGTGGGGCGCGAGCGACGGGAAGAACTTGGGATCCGGCCCGAAGACCAGCTGCGCCACGTTCTCGATGAACAGCGACACGCCGATCGCCGTGATCAGCAGCGTCAGGCGCGCCTCGCGCCGGACCGGCCGATACGCCAGACGCTCGATCAGCATGCCGAGGATCGCGCACGCCGCCATCGACACGATCATCACGAAAACGGCCGAGATCAGCGAAGGCTCGGTCCCGCGCAGCCGGCGCGAGAGGTAGTACCCGACGTACGCGCCGACCATGTAGACGTCGCCGTGCGCGAAATTGATCAGGCGCAGGACGCCGTAGACCATCGTGTAGCCCAGGGCGATCAGGGCGTAGATCGACCCGAGCGACAGGCCGTTGACCAGTTGCTGGAGGAAGGTGGTCATGCGGAAGAGCCGCGTCCCTCCACGCTCTCCGCCCCCGGGACAGCCCCTACGGGCTCACCTGCTCGGGCTTGACGGTCTCCGCCAGCAGGTACTTCCCGTTCTCGACTTTCAGGACCACCGCCGACTTGACGGCGTTGCGCTCCTTGTTGATCGTGATCATGCCGGTGACGCCCGGGAAATCCTTGGTCGCCGCGATCGCGTCCCGAATCTTGGCGCCATCGGTGGAACCCGCGCGGGAGATGGCATCCACCAGGATGCGGGCGGCGTCGTAGCCGAGAGCCGCCAGCGCGTCCGGCATCTGGTTGTACTTGGCCTTGTAGTCGTTGACGAACTTCTGGACGACCGGATTCGGGTCGTCGGTCGAGTAGTGGTTGGAGAAGTAGCAGCCGTTCAAGGCCGGGCCGCCGATCTCCCAGAGCTTCGGCGAGTCCCAGCCGTCGCTGCCAAGGAACGGCACGGTGATGCCAAGCTCGCGCGCCTGGTAGACGATCGTGCCCGCCTCCGTGTAATAGCCCGGCACGTAGACGGCGTCGGGAGCAGCCGCCTTGATCGCCGTCAGCTGGGCGCGGAAGTCCGAGTCGCCCTGGCTGAAGGACTGCTCCGAGACGATCGTCCCGCCGAGCTTCTTGTACGCCTGGCCGAAGAACGTCTGGAGACCCACGGAGTAGTCGCTGCGAACGTCCACGAGAATCGCGACCTTCTTGGCCTTCAGCGTGTCGTACGCGAAGTGGGCCATCGTCGCGCCCTGGAACGTGTCCATGAAGCAGACGCGGAAGATGTAGTCGCCGACCTGCGTCACGCGCGGGTTGGTCGAGGAGGGCGAAATCATCGGAATCCCGCTCGCCTGACAGATCGGTGCCGCCGCCAGGGAGTGCGACGAGGCGACCTGTCCGAGCATGGCCACGACGTGGTCCTGGTTGATGAGTTTGGTGACGACCGTGGCGGCTTCCTCGGGCTTGGACTGGTCGTCCTCGACGTAGAGCTTGATCTGCTTGCCCAGGACGCCGCCCTTCTTGTTGATGTCGTCGATGGCGAGCTGGGAGGCGTCGCGGGTGGAGATGCCGAAGGTCGCGATGCCGCCGGTCAGCGAGCCGTATTCGCCAATCGGGATCTCGGACGAATGACCTTCCTTCGAGCCGCAAGCCAGGGCCAGGGCGAGTGCCGCGGCGACACAGGCAGCGGCAAAGATGCGGAGCCTCATGCTCTTCGACCTCCTCAGTTCTCGGGATCGACGAAACGGCGTATTCTTTCCTACCGCATGGATCAAAGTCAAAACATCCTTTCTGTCAATGGCTTAAGCTAGAATTGTGGGTCGAGTGCAGAGAGAGGCGAATCTTCATTAACGACCCCCGAGCTTCCGTCGGAGAACCGGAGTCTCCGCTCCCCGTCCCGGCCGAACTGCCCCCTCGAATCCGACCCCGGGCCGAGCACCCGATCTCGCGTTCCCGCATCGACCCGGATGCCCTGAAGGTGCTCTATCGACTGCGCGCTTCGGGCCACAAGGGCTACCTGGTGGGCGGGTCCGTGCGCGACCTGATGCTCGGGCGCGTGCCCAAGGACTTCGACATCGGGACCGACGCCCATCCCCAGGCCCTGCGCAAACTCTTCCGCAATTGCCGCCTGATCGGGCGCCGCTTCCGCCTAGCGCACATCCTGTTCGCCAACGGAAAGGTCATCGAGGTGGCGACCTTCCGGCGGCGGGCCGATCCGGTCCTCGAGCCCGCGGCGGGCGAGCTCCTCCAGACCTCCGACAACACATTCGGCACGCCCCGCGAGGACGCGTTTCGGCGCGACTTCACGATCAACGGCCTCTTCTACGACATCTCGGATTTCTCGGTGATCGACTACGTCGGCGGTCTCGACGACCTCGAAGCGGGACTCATCCGCACGATCGGCGATCCCGACGTCCGGTTTCAGGAAGACCCCGTGCGGATGATGCGCGCGGTCGAGTTCGCCAGCCGCCTGGGCTTCGCGATCACGCCCGACGCCTACGAGGCGATCCTGCGCCACCGCAAGGAGATCGTGAAATCGGCGCCGCCGCGCGTCACGGAAGAGCTGGCGCAGGCGCTGCGCGGAGGCCACGCCCTTCCCACGCTCCTCCTGATGCGCGAGGTCGGCCTTCTCGACGCCCTCATGCCGGAGCTCGCCTCGGTGCTGCGGCAGATCGATCCGGACCACGCCGGTGGAACCGGACACCTTTTCTGGGCGCTCCTCGAGGTGCTGGACGCCGAACGGCGGCGTGGCCGCGCGTTCGACGACGGCGTCCTCTTCGCCCTGCTCTTCATCCCGATCGTCCGGGCACGGGTGCGAGAGGTGGCGCCGCACGGCGAGCCCGACGCGAACCGGCTCTCGACGATCATCGAGGACGTGATCTCGCCGCTCGCGTTCCGGATGTCTCTGCCGCGCGCCACGAGCGAGCGAATCAAGCAGGCGCTCTCGATCATCGGCAAGCTCTCGCACCGGCCGGATTCGAAGATCGCCACGCGGCGAATCGCTTTCCGCGACTCTTTTCCGACGGCGCTCGATCTCTTCGAGCTGACCGCGATGTCGACCGGCCGCGGTTCGGAGCTCGTCCGGGAGTGGCGCGCGGTCCTCGCCCGGATCGAGCGCGCGAGAGAGACGGGAGAGATCGCGCCACTGCCTCCACCCGTGCGCCGCCGCCGCCGCCGTGGAGGCCGCCGTCGGGCGGCTCCGTAGCCCGGGGATAAGATCCGCGCCATGTACCTCTCGTCGAACTTCCTGGTAATTCCGCCCGAAGAGAACACGCTCGAGAAAAGCCGCGCCGTGGTCCTGCCCTGCCCTTACGAGCGCACCGTCTCCTACGGCGTCGGGACGAAAAACGGACCCGGCGCGATCATCGAGGCCTCTCACTACGTCGAGCTCTACGACGACGAGCTCGACGAAGAGGTCTACCGGGTCGGGGTCCACACGCTGCCCGCGTGGCTGCCGGACGACATGGAGCCCGAGGCGTGCGTGAAGGGCCTCGAGGAAGTCGTGGGCGGGCTCATCTCGCCCAAGCGCTTCGTCCTCACGCTCGGCGGCGAGCACTCGATCGCTCCCGGGCCCATCCGCGCCCACCGCGCCGCGTATCCGAAGATGTCGATCCTCCACTTCGACGCCCACGGCGATCTGCGCGACGAATACGAGGGCCAGAAGTTTTCGCACGCATGCGCCGCGCGGCGCTGGGTCGAGCTCGGGATCCCGACCGTCCAGGTCGGCATTCGCTCGATCTCCAAGGACGAGGTCGACTACGTCCGCAGCGGTGCGCCGACTACGATCGTCTCCAACCGGGAGATGCACCGCTCGGACGTCTGGATGGAGAAGGCGTTCTCGCGGCTGACGCCCGAGGTCTACGTGACTTTCGACGTCGACTTTTTCGACGGGTCGCTCGTTCCGGGCACCGGCACGCCCGAGCCCGGAGGCGGCACGTACGACCAGGCCCTCTCGATCCTGCGCCGCGTGGCCTCGGAGAGACGAATCATCGGCGCCGACGTCGTCGAGCACTCCCCCTTGGCCGGCAACCGGGCCCCCGACTTCATGATCGCCAAGCTCTGCTACAAGCTCCTGGGGTACGCCTTTTTCCCACAAAAGGTGAAAACGCCGGTCCTCTCGCCCGGCTAACCATATGTGGATCAGTGACTTGGGACCCGGCCTCGGACCCTTCCCACTGCGAACTTTTGTCTCAAGCTTGCGTCTTGTGTCGATGAGGCAGGCGTGAGCACCACCGACGAAAAGGACCTGGTCGCGCGCTGCCGCAAGGGCGATGACGACGCCTGGAGGGAGCTGGTGGATCGGTTCGGACCCAAGGTTTACGCGATCTCGTACCACTTCACGCTCAAGCGCGAAGACGCCGAAGAGCTGTCCCAGGAGATTTTCCTGAAGCTCTTCGAAAACCTGCATCGCTACGACGGCGGATTCCCGCTCGTGGCCTGGGTCCTGTCGGTTTCCCGCAACCTCTGCATCGACCGGTACCGGCGCCGCAAGCGCGAAAAATCGTTCCGCTTCGTATCCGACGAGGCCGTGACGTCGCTTCTGAAGTCCGACGACGATCCGGCGAGCATGGCGCTGAAGAAGGAGCGCACGCAGCTTCTCTTCTCGGCCCTGTCGGAGATTCCGGAGGACCTCGCCGAGATCCTGATCCTCCGCGATCTGAACGGGCTGGCCTACGACGAGATCGGAAAGGCCCTCGAGCTTCCCGAAGGGACGGTCAAGTCGCGTCTCTTCCGCGCTCGCGCCGAAGTCGCGCGCCAGATCCGGGAGCGTCACGAGGCGAAGGGGACCGCCGGCGCCATCGCGTCCTTCGCGATGGCCGCGGCGGGAATCGCATGAGCTGCCGCGAGCTGGAGAAGCTGTTCGTCGCGGGAGCGCCCCTCACGCAGGCGGCCGCGCACCGGCGGACCTGTCCGCAGTGCGAGGCGCTCGCGCGCGACGTCGAGCGTGTGGAGGGCCTGACGCACGGGCTGGCGGCTCCCACCTGGAGCCGAAGCCTCCGCCAGTCGCTGCTCGCGATTCCGACGATGACGGTGAGCTGCGAAGGCGCGGCGTTGCTGCTGGCCGAGAGGGCGGAGGGAGAGATCCGGGCCGCCGATGCGAAGCGGCTGGAAGGACATCTCTCGCGCTGCGAGGGCTGCACCGAAGCCGCCGCCGTTCTCGACTCGGCGAAGGAACTCGTCGCTCCCCCGACGCCGCCGTGGCTCAACACGCGCCTGGTGGCCGCGCGGCCGGAGCAAAAAAAGCGGACTGGCTGGCGCGTGCTCCTTTCCGGAAAAGCGTTCATCGCGTACGCGTACGCCGCGGCCGTCGCCGTCATGCTGCTGGGCTGGAACCCCACCGCGGTCGTGCGGACTCCGGGTTTCGCGAAGCTGGGCACCACGGCGAGCCAGGCGGTGACCGTCGCGCGCAGCTCGATCGGCGACCGCCTCGGCGCGCTGAACGAGCGCGCGGCGCGAACGCTCGCGGTGTGGAGGGGACACATCGGAGGATACGGGCGGGCTGCTGCGGCGAATGCGTTCAGCATGGTGCTGCGGCCCGAGCCGAAAAAGACTCCGGCGAAGCCGCGTCTGGGCCGCGAGAAGGGCGGCGCGACCGGAGCCGACGGCTTCGCCACCGCGGGGAACATTGGACGGGAACCTTTCCCCGCCCGTTTTCGTGTGTAAGAACGACGAGAAGACGAGGAGTAGGAGAAAGTCATGAACGAGTTTCAAAACCCCGCTGCTTCGGCCCCGCCGCCGCCGCCCGCGGCTCCGCCGGTCGTCGTGGCTCCGCCGGCCGCGCCGCCGACCGTGATCGTCGAGCGCAAGTCGCCGGGACTTGCGGGGTTCCTGTCTTGCTTCCCGGGGCTGGGCCACATCTACCTCGGCCTGTACCAGCGAGGCTTCATCATCGGCGGCGCTTTCGTGCTGCTGATCGCGCTGACCTCGCACGGAAACGGCGGCGAGTTCTTCGGACCGCTGATCGCGTTCGTCTGGTTCTTCGGGATCATCGACGCGGTGCGCCAGGCCAAGGCCATCAACCGCGGCCAGATCGCGGAGTCGGGGTTCGCGGGATCCGAGGCGCTGAAGGCGTCCTCCGGCGCGGGCGGGCTCCTGTGGGGCGTGATCCTCGTCGGCCTCGGCTTGCTGTGGCTGATCGACCGCTACTTCGAGATCGACTGGAGCTTCATGGACACGTGGGGCGCTCCGGGCGCGTTCATCCTGCTCGGCCTGATCCTCATCGTCGGCCACATCCGCAAGCGCCGCCGCGAGCACGACTCGCAGGTCGGGATGCCGCCGAGGAGTCAGTAGGCAGTAAGCGGTAGGCAGTAAGCGCAGGGCTGGGGCATGTCCCCGCCCTTCGTGTTTTCACGAAATCGTCGCCAGCTCCGTCAGGTAGTCCACGAACGACCTGGTAGCCCCGTCGAACCCCTGGATCTTCGGGTTCGACGACTCGATCACGTAGTACTCGTCGGGAGCGTGCGCGCCCGTGCCGTACCCGAGACCGAAGTGGCCGGCGGGCAGATGCAGCGGATCGCCGGTGAAGACGAATCCCGGCCACGATCCCGCGTTTCGCGGCCACAGGATCGGATCCAGGCCCGCGCGCCGGTAGGTGCTCTGCTGCGCCCGGATGAGAGCCGCGTCCGCCGGCGTGCCGGTCGGATCGTAGCCGCCCGTCATCTTCGCTTCGATGTCGCCGAAGCCCTTCTTCGCGAGGTGCGACTTCAACGCCTCGAAGCATTCGGCCGCTTTCATGTCGGGCACGAGGCGCAGATCGAGCTTGGCCACAGCCTGGTGTGGCAGGACGGTCTTCCCGCCCGGGCCCGTATAGCCGCCGACGAGACCCTCGATGTTGACGGTCGGCTTCGAAACGAACCGTTCGAGAGCCTGTTCCCAGGTCGCATCGGCGATCCAGTTCTTCACACCGAGCTGCTTCTTCGCGAGGGCTTCGTCCAGCCGCCGCGAGGCTTCCGCAACCATCGTTTTCTCGGCCGGAGAAATCGGCCGCGCCTTGTCCGCGAAGCCCGGGATCGCCGGCGTGTTGCCGTCGGCTTCGACCAGCGTCGCGAGCGCCTGGACCAGGTGCATGGCCGGAGCGTCCAGCCGCGCGCGGTTGCTGGAGTGCACGTCTTTCGACGGCCCGCGCCCCCAGCGTTCGCCGCTCGAGACGAGCTCGCACTCGATCACGCCCTTGGCTCCGAGGCTGACCGTTACGACGCCGTCAGGTCCCTGCGCCGCGCTCGGCATGAAGATCCCAGAGCACTTTCCCAACGCCTTGACGACGTCGGGCTGGCCGACGATCTCGGGAAAGTGCGGCGAGCCGATCTCCTCCTCGCCCTCCGCGACGAGCACCAGGTTGACCGGGAGCTTGCGGCCGGCTCCGCGAAACGCGTGGAGCGCCGCCAGAAAGGCTGACTCGGGACCCTTCTGGTTGACCGCGCCGCGGCCCATGACGACCTTGCCGAAGCCTTCCTTCTCTACCATCGCCGCATCGAAGGGAGGCGAGGACCATTCCGCGGGGTCGGCCTGCTTGACGTCGTACATGAAGTAAACGCCGATCGTTCGGGGCGCTCCGGCATCGAGCGTCGCGAATACGCCGGGCTGGCCCGACGTCGGCACGCGCACGGCCTTGTCGAATCCCGCCTCCCGAAGCATCCGGATCAGAAGCTCACAGCCCTCGTTCATCCCGCGGTTCTCGGCCGCGATCGACGGCTGCCGGATCCAGTCCTGGAGGCGCCGGACCGCTTCGTCGTGGCGCTTCGGGATCTCGGCGTAAACCGGACCGAGGTCCGAAGAAGGCGCGGAGCGTCCCGGAGAAGGAAGCGCGAGCGACGCGGCGGCCGCGCCGACACCATGCAGGAATTTGCGACGGTCCATGACGCGCAAGTCTATTCGACCGATCACCGTCGCTTGAAGTACTTCTCCAAGTCTTCCTCGGTCATCGAGAGCACGACCGGGCGCCCGTGCGGACAGGTGAACCGGTCCTGCGTCTTCGACCACTCGGCGATCAAGTGGCGGATCTCCTCGGGCGCGAGGTGGTATCGGATCGTCACCGCCGAGCGGCACGCCAGGCTCGCGGCGAGCCGGTCGCGCCGGAGCGCCTCGTCTGCCGTCCCGGCGTCGGCGAGCGACGCGAGCGCCATGTGGAGGGTCTCGGCGGGCTCCCGTCCCGTAGCCTCCGCCGGCAAAGCCGCGATCGCGTAGGACCGGCCCGACATCGGCTCGACCTCGAAGCCGGCCGCTTGGAGATCCGGGAAGCGCTGGGCGAGAGTCTCGACTTCCTCCGGCGAAGCCTCGAAGAGAACCCGCAGGAGGAGCCGCTGCGACAGGACACGGCCCGACGCGATGCGGTCGCGGATCCTCTCGTAGAGGGTGCGCTCGTGCGCCGCGTGCTGATCGATGATCAAAAGCCCCTCGGGACCGCTCGCCAGGATGTACGACTCGCGGTGCTGCCCGATCGGAAGGATGTCGGGCGGCCGCTTCTCCGGAGGCGCCGGCGGACGAATCTCCTCCTCTCCGGTCTCCCGTGACGGCGGCGGCGGCACGACGGCCGGCGCACCCGGCGGCGCGGAGAAAGGGTCGCGATACGGCGCCGATGACTCGGCGACGACCGAGCCCGACGGCACCGGCCGAAGGCGCCGCTCCTCCTTGCCCGCCAGGAGCGCCGAGTTGACGGCGTGGTAGACGAGACGAAACGCGGTCGCCGAATCCGCGAAGCGGACTTGCGTCTTGGCCGGCGACACGTTGACGTCCACGGCGCCCGGATCGGCCGTCAGGAACAGGAACACTCCCGGATGGCGGTCCAGCCGGATCGTGTCCCGCGAGGCCTGGACGATCGCGCGTCCGAGCGCGCGGTCCTCGACCGGCCGGCCATTGACGAAGAGGTACTGGTAGCGTCGGCTGGGGAACGTGACCGAGCCTCGCGTCGCGTATCCGAGGACGCGCAATCCGCCCGAGCGCGCCTCGAATACTTCGAGCTCCCCCAGGGTCTCCTTGCCGAAGATCTGGAGAATCCGCGACCCGCGATCGACCGCGGCCGGCGCCTCCAGCGTCTCCCGATCGTTTGAGCGAAGTGAAAAGGCGACCGTGGGCGAAGCGAGTGCGGCTTTGGTTACGGCCGCGGCCGCCGCGCGTCCCTCCGCCTCCGGCGATGACAGGAACTTCCGGCGGGCGGGAGTCTTCTCGAAGAGTCCTTCGACCAGAACGTCCGTGCCTCGCGGACGCGCCGCGGGTTCCTCGGAAAGCTTGCCGCCGTAGTCGACGGTGATCCGCACCGCCTCGGGCGACGTGCCGTCGGACGTCGTCAGTCTCAGCCTCGAAACCGAGGCGATCGAGGGCAGCGCCTCGCCGCGGAACCCGAATGTTCCGACGTGCACCAGGTCGGCGTCCGACGCAATCTTCGAGGTCGCGTGCCGCTCGAGAGCCAGCCGTGCGTCCTCGGCGGCCATCCCCGAACCGTCGTCCCGCACCAGCATGCGCGCGATCCCGCCTCCCTCGATCTCGACCTCGATCCGCGACGCTCCCGCGTCCAGCGCGTTCTCGACGAGTTCCTTGACGGCCGAGGCCGGCCGCTCGACGACTTCTCCAGCAGCGATCCGGTCGATGACGGTACCGTCGAGACGGTGGATGCGCGGCACTCCCGCGAGTTTATCGCGCCGATCGCGAGACCACGCGCGCAGGAGCCGTCATCCCGAGCGCAGCGAGCCGACCACCGAAGGCAAACCCCCAGCAGTAGGCAACGCCGACCAAAGGTCGGCGGTATCGATCCCGAACTCGAAAAGCACGGGATCTCCTGTCGCTTCGCTCCTCGGGATGACACGCTCAAGCGCTCGCGACAATTCATAGCCAGAGATTCGCCGGCGAACTCCTCGAGGAGGAGTGGCGAACATGTCAAAGAGTCTTGCCCGAGTGCTCGGCTTCTCGATGATGCTCGCGGCGGCCGCGCCCGCCGTTGCGCAGAACGGTCCCGACAACGACGCTGACGCAGCGCCCGGCTACACGAAGAGCGTCTTCGACCATGGCCCGGTGGATTCGATCAATCTCTACAACGGCCAGCTGACGGTCCCGATCGCGCTCGGACCGTCCTATCCGATCGGCCCGAAACTGCGCTTCCAGCTGATGCTGGTCTACACGTCGCGCGTCGACGATTACGGGAATCCTCAGCAGCAGCCGCCCGACTTCGTCTACAAGCCGCTGGCCGGCAATTCCGCGCTCGGCATCGGCTGGGAGCTGACTCTTGGCGCGATCAAGCAGTGCCGACAGGGCCTGACGTCCGGCAACTGCTACTTCGGGCCCGACGGAAGCCAGCACATGTTCAACAAGACGCTGGGCAATGGCCGCGTCACCGGCGACGGCACCCAGCTCTTTCTCAAGGGAACCGGGCCCTTTGAGATGTGGGACGGCGACGGGAATCACTACGTCTTCGACAAGCAGGTCTCCGGGTTCGACGACACGCCCGGGGAAGGCTACACGCACGACTTCGGGCGAGGACGCGACGGCTGGTATCTCGGCTCTCTCAGCGATCCGCACGGAAACGGATACAGCGTGACGTATTCCACGGGCGGCTATCCGCGCTGGACTTACGGCACATCCTCCTGCGCGCCGGGTACGACCGCGGCGATGCAGATGAAGGTCCCCGCGGGTTCGGGAGGCTGGATCCCCAAGGACATCACGCTGCCTTCCGGCCGGGTCATTCACGTCAACCGTGGCAACAACGGATTCCTCGATGGGATGGTCACCTCCGTCGACTTCCCGGTTTTCGTCGCGGGAGCGGCGGCGACGCGAACGTGGACGCTGACGTACGACACGCCTTACGGCTCCTACACGCACGACTGCGGCCAGACCCACAGGCTCGCCGTCAATCTCCAGCGCTTGAAAGAGCTGCAGCTGCCTTCGGATCTCGTCGCGTCGCCGAAATACAAGTTCGCCCACGACGAGCGCCTCACGAAGCTGACGCTGCCTACCGGCGGCACGGTGGAGTACTGCTGGGGCGGGTACGCCTTCTTTCACGGTCGCGCCGGAGCCGTCGCGCCCAACTGCCCGGGCATACCCCCTCCGGGAACGGAGTTCACGTTGGTCTCGCTCGGCTCGATCGCGTGTCCCGGCGGAGGAGGCCCGGAGCCTCCGCGCGACGCCGTCGCCGTATGCTCGGAGGACAACGAGGCGCGCTGGATTGATTCGCAGATCGGGGTCTTGAAGCGCACCGAAACGGAGCCCGTCCGCGGACGCGTCGGCGTCACCACCTACTCGCAGTACGCGTTTCCGTTCGGAGAAAGCGGCACCGCCAGCGATCCCGACGAGCCGCAGTCGTTGACCGTCGTCGTCTACCCGGCAACCGACCAGAACGTCGCCGGGAGCCCGGGCGTTCGCCGCGCGAAGGCGACGCTGTTTCTCGCCAGCCCGAAGCTCAACGGCGCACCGCCGGGAACGACCCGCCCGACCGTGCCCGGCGACCGGGTCGGCGCGGACATCGAGGAGCGCATCTTCGAAAGCGATCCCAACACCGCGACGCCGCCCAGCCCCGCGTGCTCTGGCGGCTCCGGAGATGCTCCGTTCTGCGCGACCAAAGCCGTGCGCACGATCCGCCGCACGTTCGAGTACGACGATCCGACGAACCTCGAGGGCAATCGGAGGCTCCAGTCGGAGAAGACCGTTTACGGAGCCGGAGATTGCTCCAACTGCCCCTTCCACCAGGTCGCGTTCTCGAACTCGACCGGCGACTGGGAAAGCAGCGGCCGCCATTACGACACGGAAGCACACACCGGTTCCCTCGGAAACGACGCGCGCACAACGTTCACCGACTGGACTCCCTCCAACTGGACGACCGGACCTCCCTCCGGCGGCTCGGTCCTCCCGAATCTCTTCGCCGAGCGGCGCGTGACGGAGGGCCAGAGTGTGCGCGACGAGTTCTTCGACTTCGATCCGGGCGACGGCTTTCTCAAGGGGTCGCTCGTCTACGATCCGGCCCGCGACATCGCCTTCCTCCACTGCCGCTACAACGACGGGGCCGGCAACGTCGACAAGGACCTTCGAAAGACGTTCTCCGCGGCCTCGCCCCCGACTCCGCCATTCTGTTCGGCGTCGTTCCCGACGGTTGGAACCGACGGGGACGCGTTCGGAAAGGACTACTCCTGGTCGAACGGCGAGCTGCTGTCGGCTCGCTGGATCAACGGATCCGTCGCGACGCCGACGTTCGCGACCCGAAGCTACGCGCGCGACGGCACGACCGGCTGGGTCACGTCGTCGAGCGACACCTCCGGCCGCACCACGGCCTTTCAGTACGACGCGCTCGGCCGCGTCTCGCGCATCGACCCGCCCATCCCGACCGACCTCAAGACCTTCGTCTGTTACGAGGGCCCGAACGCGACGACGGCCTACCGGGCCTCGGCGCCCCTCGCCTGCCCCGTCGCGCCGACCAGCTCCGCCGCGAAGTCCTGGGAGCACTTCGACTACGACGGGCTGGGCCGGGGCATGCGCCAGAGACGGCGGCTCCCCGGAATACAGGTCTCCAAGCGCTTCACACTCTTCGACGGCGCGGGCAATGAGTTCTTCTCCTCGGAGTGGGTGTCTGACACGACCGCGGAGACGGTCTCGGCCACTCTCGGAACCGCTTGCGTCTACTCCAACGGTTCTTTCGCGACCGCACGCCCTTCGGGCGCTCCGGGCAGCTACCGCCTCTGCTACGACCCGTTCGGCAGACCACAGCAAACGGTGGGCTCCAGGCACTCGAGCCTTCGGACGTTGGACCGCAAGGACGGCAGCGTCTGGTACAGCGACACCTCCGAGTCGACGAAGACGTATTGCGTCAACGGGACGTTCGTCGATGCCCAGTCGGCCACGTGCTCGACGGGCGGATTCCACACAACCACGTCGGTCCGCAAGGACGCCTTCGGGAGGCTCACGTCCGCGACCGAGGCATCCGGCGACACGACGACCTACTCGTACGACGTCAACGCCAAGCTGACGCGTGTGACGCAGGGCGTCCAGCTTCGCACCTGGGAGTACGACTCCAACGGCTTCCTCCGAAAGCAGACGACGCCCGAGGAAGGATCGGTGACATTCGACGTGATCGGGAGCCTCGGGAACGTACGACAGGAGAAGCGCCCCGGAGGCCTCATCGTCACGAGGAAGTTCGACTTCGCCGGGCGACTGACGCAGCAGGACGCCGACGGGCAGAAGTTCCTGGTCAACTGTTACGACGGCTCGGGAACGTGCGCCGACGGCAGCCCGAACGCCGGCGGAGGCGCGTACCCCGGAGGCAAGCTCACGCGGCGCTACGGATACAACTACATCCCGACGAACGGTCCGATCGTCGACGAGTCCTTCGAGTACGGCGACGGCGCCGGGCGGTTGACCGCCGTGACTTCGACGACCGGCAACGGAGACCTCGCGGCATCCGTCGCCGAAACGTGGAGCTACGACAGCTTCGGTCTGCCTTTCAGCCACGGCCATCCGCGCGGATCCGGCACACCCGCCTTCACGGAAGTCACCGGCTTTGCCGACGGCCTGGCGACGAGCATTTCCGGAAACGGACAACCGGTCGTGGCGTCCGCAGGCTACAACGCCGCCGGCGGGTTCGCCTCGTGGACCGCGGGGAACTCAGGCGCCCCGATCGTCACCACGATCACCCCCGATCCGAGTCTTCTGCCCCGCCCCGCCAGCATCGCCAACGCTCTCTGGTCGAGTGGCACCTACACTTACGACAGCGAAGGAAACATCCTCAAGATCGGGACCGACACATACGGGTACGACGCGCGCTCCCGGCTTCTATCGGCGAAGTTCGGCTCCGAGCAACGCAACCTGTCCTACGACACGTACGGGAACCTCCTGACTGCCCAGATCGACCCTGCTACGAATCGGATCAAGACGTCGGATCCCGGCGCCCCCGCTTACGACCCCCGCGGCAACCTGACCTCCTACTCCGGCGAAGCGATGAGCTTCGACGCCCTGGACCGGCAGTACCGCAACTCCAGCGCCGCGGCGGATTGGGTCTATCTGTTCAACGGCGCCGGCGAGCGCATCGTGAAGTTCCCGGCGAAAAGCCCGGTTCTTCGACGCGAGATGGCGCGGTACGTCGGCGAGGCCAACATCATCGCCAAGGGGTGGACCCTGCCCATCTGCACGGGAGTTTTCGGCGACGTCTCCTGCACCGATCCCGACGCGAGGCACATCCAGCTCGTGGCCGCCAAGGGCGTGACCGGCGGATGCGGCGGCGGCAACTACTGTCCGGACGCAAACCTGACCCGCGCGCAGATGGCCGTGTTTCTGGTCAAAGGCTACAAGCCCGACGGATTCACACCTCCCGCGTGTCAGGGAATCTTCGCGGACGTGACCTGCTCCGGCCCCTACGCGACCTTCGCTCCATGGATCGAGCAGCTCTACCGCGATGGCGTCACCGCCGGCTGCGCGATCAACCCGCTCCGCTTTTGTCCCGGCAACACCGTCGGCGAGTGGGAAATGCTGGTGTGGCTTTCGAAGGCGCCGGGCGCTTCCCCTGGCAGCGGCTTCTGGTCCGCCTACCGGCCCGTGCCGCGCGGATCGATCTATACCTGGCGCGACCCGCAGAATCGCGTCGTGACGGAAGCCTCGGGAGGAGCCTCCGGCGCCGCGACCGCGACGCTCTCGGTCGCGCGTGATAACGTTTTTCTAGGAAATCTCCTCGTGGCGTCCTACGTGGCGTCCCCGGCCGGATGGCAGTACACCGCTTCCGACCATCTCGGGAGCCCGCGCGTCGTGTTCAACCACTCCGGGCAGCTCCTCGAGACGCACAAGCACTGGCCCTACGGCGAAGATACCAACCCGATGCCGCCGTCCCAGCGCCTGTCCTTCACGCTGATGGAGCGCGACACCGAGTCCTCGCGGTTCCACGACCACGCGCGCAATCAAGACTACAAGCTCGGCCGCTTTCTCTCGCCCGACCACATCGGCGGCTCGCCGGGAAACCCCCAATCCTGGAACCGCTATGCCTACACGCTGGGAAATCCGATGAAGCACGTGGATCCGGATGGAAATCTCACGATCGTGATTCACGGTACTCAGTTTGGGAAGATCGATCCGGACTTCACCCCCGGAGGAAGGTTTTTCAAGCACGTATCGACCAGCATCGGAGACCGCGCCACGGCCTCTTTTCATTGGTCCGGAAGTGACGATCACGCATCCCGGATATCCGCAGCGACCGCGCTGGCGAATTTCATAAAACATTACAGCTTCGCGCCGGGCGAACAGCTCAACATCGTTGCCCACAGCCATGGAGGCAATGTCGCGATCGCTGCCATCAACATGGGCCTCGGTCGACGAGTCGACAACCTGGTGACGCTTGGAACACCTTCTGTTCCTGCGTATCGCATGAACGGGCTGGGAGGAGTTCGAAATTGGATAAATCTCTTCAACACCTTCGACAAAGTTCAAACGCACGGAGGCGGCCAGGATGACAGCGACCCACAGACCGGCCCCGCGGCACGAACGCAACCGGGCGCATCGAACCTTTCCTGGAGCGTCGACTTCGGTCCGTTCGAATCGCATTCGGCGCTCCATACCTGGGAGGCCTGGAAGGTCGTTTGGCCGCACCTGGATCTAGGCACTCAGATCTACAAGCATCAATCCCTCTACTGGGTCGCTGAATGAACACCGAGCATCGTCTCAGACAGCGACCGGGTGGCATCCACGCTCTACTTCTCTCCGCCCTCGTCGTCTTAACCCTGGTGGAGGTTGCCTTTTATCCATGGGTGGCGTCGTGGATCTACGGACTGATAACGGGCCACGGGTGGGACGGTACGGCGCTGAAGTACTTCCGGGACGTTTACGTCAGGCCGTTTGGATTAGTGCTTGGGACGGCTTGCGTCATCGCGGCACTTCTGACGTTCCGCCGCCGACCCGAGGCGAGTCTTAGGGTCCTCGCTGCAGCATGGGTCATCAACCTACTTGCGCTGGGTCTCTCGATCGCCTGGTATGCCACGGCGACGAATCTCGACAGGTAGGACCAAATCTTTGAAATTCGCTTCGCAAACTGCGATTCCCATGGCCGTCGCGGTTGGGACCGCGGCGGCCTTTTGCTGGCTGCGCCAGACGGGTGCGGAGGTGCCTCCGATCCTTTGGCTGACGGTGCTCACGGCCGTCGGGCTCGCCGCGCTCCTGCTCGCAACGCGAGTCCGCGGTGAAGCCGTCCGAATCGATCGGGTCTGGCCCGAGTGGGTGGCGCTTCTGATCTCCGCAGTTCTCGCCTTCGCCCGAGCGGGACTACCGGACCTGTTCAATGCCGATCTCGAAGCGGCCGCGCTCGTCTACGGCACTGCAGTCTTCGTCTTGTTCGTAGCCACCCGAAAAGTGGTGCTCGGGCACAGGGCTCACTCGCCACGCACGGTGGCGCATGCCTTCACGTGCGTGGCGGCCGTCGCCGCCACGGTCGTCGTCAGCGCGGCGATTCTTTATCTCGAATAGCTCAGCGGATCACCCGCTGCACGAACCAGAACAACCCGATCGCCGCGATGACGATCGAGCCCGGGATGACGATACGCCGGCGGTACCAGGGCTTGTTGCGGAACGGGAGTCCGATCAGGAGGAACGCGATCGAGATGACGGTGAGCTGACCGAGCTCGACGCCGGCGTTGAAGCAGAGCAGCGCGGTCAGGAACTCCGAGTGCGGCAGGCCGAGCTGGGACAGAACGCCGGCGAAGCCCATCCCGTGGAGCAGCCCGAAACAGAACACGAGCGCCACGCGCCAGGGCGAGAGCTTGGGCGTGACGATGTTCTCGACGGCGACGTAGACGATCGAAAGCGCGATCATCGGCTCGACGATCCGGGGTGAAAGGGACACGACGCCGTAGATCGTCAGGGCCAACGTGATCGTGTGGGCCACCGTGAAAGCCGTGACCTGCGCCAGGATCGGCTTCAGATGGATCGACAGCAGGAAGATCCCCAGCACGAAAAGGATGTGATCGGTCCCCTTCGGGAGGATGTGCGTGAAGCCGAGCTTCAGGTACGTCGCGACGACCTGGCGCCGCGTCATCGGCACGATTTCGGACTTGAGCACAAATGGCTCGCTCGTCGCGCTCCCCTCGACCCACTGGCGCGAGGCCGCCTCGTCGCCTTCGTTTCGGATCGTGAGCATGTTGGAGCCCGGCGCTCCGCTGTTCTGCCATTGAAACGTCTTCGCGCCGCCCGGGATCTCGCCTCTGAAGCGGATCGTGATCTCCGGGGCGTCCGGGTCGACCGCGGCTGCCCCTTCCGGCACGGCCAGCGCCACATGAGGTGAGGCGGGCTTGCCGTCGAACGCGATCGATGAGCCGTTGATCGCATCGGCGACGAGCGGCCCGATCCGTTTCTCGAGCTCGGGCGTCAGGTTCTCGACCGGCTCGAACCGATTTTGAATCCGGCTGCCTGACGAGCCGAAGCCCGGCGGCAGGTGCTGCCGGTCCACGATCGCGTCCACTACATATGTCCCGTCCTTCTGGAACCGGACCGAGACCCGGATCGTGCCGAGCTCGTGGGCTATCGCCCCCGCCGCCACGCCCGCCAGGAGAAGCGTCGCGGCGACGAGGCGGAGCAGGACGCGTGGCCTAGCGCTGGTAGACGACGCGCCCGCCGACGACGGTCGCGTCGACCTGGATCTTCTCGATCGCCTCGGGGCGCACGGACAGCGGGTCATCCGAAAGGACTACGAAGTCCCCGAGCCTTCCGATCTCCAGAGACCCCTTTTCTTTTTCCTCGAACGCCGCATACGCGGCCGTGACCGTGTAGGCCTTCAAAGCCTCCTCGGGCTTGATCTTCTGCTCGGGCACCCAGCCCCCGGGCTGCTTGCCGTCGATCGTGGCGCGGGTGACCGCCGCCGCGATCCCGAGGATCGGCGAGATCGGAGCCACGTCCCAGTCGGAACCGAAGGCGACCGTCGCCTTCGCGTCGAGGAGCCACCGGAAGGCGTAGGTCCCGAGGCGGCGCTCGGTGCCCACGCCCAGGCGCCGGTCGGCCCAGCGCCCGTCGTCCACGGCGTGGTAAGGCTGCATGGACGCGATGACGCCCTGCGCGGTGAATTTCGGGATCTCGGCGCGGCGCAGATGCTGCGCGTGCTCGATGCGGAATCGCCGGTCCTTGGGACCGTTCTTCTGCGCCACGCGCGCGAAGATGTCGAAGAGCTCGGCGATCGCCTTGTCGCCGATCGCGTGGACCTCGACCTGGAGGCCCGCGGCGTCGGCGCCCGCGATGCGCTCTTCGATCTTGGAGAGCGGGATCGCCTCGGCGGCGTACTTGCCGGTGTTGCCGGGATCGTCGGAGAACGGCTCGAACATGACGGCGGTTCCGGCGCCGAGCGCGCCGTCCATGAATCCCTTCACTCCCCCGACCTTGAGCCACTCGTCCTGCTTGTAGTCGGTCTGCGCCTTCTTCGCCGCCTGCCAGTCGACGATCGACGGACGGTAGTTGACGCGAACGGTCAGGCCGCCGGACTTCCGGATCTCGTCCCACCCTGGCAGGTCCAGCTTGCTGCCCGGCAGGTCCTGAACAGACGTTACGCCGTTCTTCGTGGCGTGCGCGACCGCGGCCTTCAGGCCCGCGACGATCTCTTCCTTCGTCCGCGGAGGGCGGACTTTCCAGACGAGATCCATCGCCTCGTCCTTGAGGACGCCAGTCGGGTTGCCGGCGGAGTCGCGCACGATGACGCCTCCGGCCGGATCGGGAGTGTTCTTGTCGACGCCGCCCAGCTTCAACGCGAGGCCATTGCAGACCATCATGTGGCCGTCCTGCCGCTGGAGGCAGGTCGGATGATCGCCCGTCGCGGGATCGAGGTCGGCCTTCGTCGGCAGCCGCGGCGGCGTCCACTGCTCGTGGTCCCATGCTCCGTCCGTCAGCCAGATTCCGGGCGGCTGTTTCTTCGCGTATGCCGCGACGGTCGCCGTGAATTCGGCCGGGTCCTTCGTCTTGCGCAAGTCCATTGCGAGAAGATCGAGGCCGCCCATCGACATGTGCGTGTGGCAGTCGATCAAGCCGGGAACGACGCGCCGTCCCTTGCCGTCGATGACCACGGTCTTCGGGCCCTTGAGCTTCTCGACGTCCGCGTTGCGGCCGACGGCGACGATGCGCCCGTTCTTGACGGCCAGTGCCTCGGCCTCGGGGCTGGCGGGATTGCCGGTCCAGATCTTCGCGGAGACGAGGACCAGGTCCGCAGGACTCGAAGCTTCCGGAGTCGCGGCGAGCAGGGCGGTCATGATCAGTGCGGCAATCATGGGCTATGCCGTCGTCGCGACGCCGACGTTCTGCTCGGCTAACGCCGCCCGCGCGGCCGCCAGGCGCGCGACCGCCACGCGATAGGGCGAGCAGGACACGTAGTCGAGGCCGACGTGGTTGAAGAACTCGATCGAGCGCGGGTCGCCGCCGTGCTCGCCGCACACGCCGACTTTCAGCTTCGGCTTGACCTCGCGGCCGCGCCGCGTGGCGATCGCGACGAGCTCGCCCACACCGTACTGGTCCAGGCTCGAGAACGGATCCTCCGGCAGGATCCCTTCCGCGATGTAGACCG
This sequence comes from Acidobacteriota bacterium, assembly GCA_046724475.1. GTDB lineage: Bacteria > Acidobacteriota > Thermoanaerobaculia > UBA5066 > Gp7-AA6 > DAHUXD01. The sequence continues at coordinate 29,751 of JBKOVK010000130.1, forward strand.
GCAGGAACGTGCCCATGTCGTCGCGCGAGTAGCCGTAGGTCATTTGCGTCAGGTCGTTGGTTCCGAAGGAGAAGAAGTCGCAGTTCAACGCGATCCGGTTGGCGCGCAGCGCCGCGCGCGGGACCTCGATCATCGTGCCGATCTTGTAAGGGATCTCGATGCCGGTCTCGGCCGTGGCCCGCCGTGCCGCGGTCTCGACGACGATGCGGAGCCTCTCGAACTCGCCGCGCGCACCGACGAGCGGGATCATGATCTCGGGCTGGGCCTTGATGCCCTCGTTCCGAACCTGCGCGGCCGCCTCGAAGACCGCGCGCACCTGCATCTCGTAGATCTCGGGGTTGGTGATGCCCAGACGACAGCCGCGGTGGCCGAGCATCGGATTGGCTTCCTTCAGCGCGTGGGTGCGCTCGCGGACCTTGTCGATCGAGACGTTCAGCTCCGCCGCCGTCCGCCGCATCGTCTCTTCGTCGTGCGGCAGGAACTCGTGCAGCGGCGGATCCAGCAGCCGGATCGTGACGGGCCTCTCCCCCATCTCGCGGAAGATGCCGGCGAAGTCCTCCCGCTGCATCGGCAGGATCTTCGCGAGCGCGGACCGACGCTCTTCGGCCGTCTCGGCGAGGATCATTTCGCGGACCGCGACGATGCGGTTCTCCTCGAAGAACATGTGCTCGGTGCGGCACAGCCCGATCCCCTCGGCGCCGAAGAGCCGCGCGACGCGGGCGTCCGTTGGCGTGTCGGCGTTGGCGCGCACGCCCAGGCGCCGCCGCTCGTCCGCCCACTCGAGAACTCGCTGGAACGCCTGGTAGACCGCGGACTGCTCGGGCTTGATCGTGCCCTGGAGCAGGACCTGGAGCACCTCGGAGGGCTGGGTCGGGAGTTTTCCGAGGAGGACCTCGCCGGCGGTTCCGTCGATCGAGATCCAGTCGCCTTCCTTCGCCTTGAGCTTCCCGCCGCGCACCTCGCCGTGCGCATGGTCCACGGTGATCTCCCCGGCGCCGACGATGCACGTCTTGCCCATTCCGCGCGCGACAACTGCAGCGTGCGAGGTCATTCCCCCGCGCGTCGTCAGGATCCCGACCGCGGCATGCATCCCGGCGATGTCCTCGGGCGACGTCTCCTCACGTACGAGGACGACCGGCTCGCCCTTGGCGGCGGTCGCGACGGCATGCGGAGCGGTCAGCGCGATGCGGCCGCACGCGGCGCCCGGGCCCGCGGGAAGGCCCTTGCCGAGGAGTCGGCCTTCCTTGACGGCGGCCGCTTTCTCCTTCGCCGGGAAGATCGGCGCGAGAAGCTGCACGAGCTGCTCCGGCTCGACGCGGGCGACGGCCTCCTCCGGCGTGATTAAGCCCTCGTCCACCATGTCGGTGGCGACGCGCACGGCGGCAAATCCGGTGCGCTTCCCGTTGCGCGTCTGGAGAAGGTAAAGCTTGCCTTCCTCGATCGTGAACTCGAGGTCCTGCATGTCCCGGAAGCGCTTTTCGAGGCGGTCGCGCACTTTGAGTAGCTCTTCGTACGCGTGTGGCATCGTCTCCTGGAGCGACTTTCCGGAGCCATCGGCGTTCAAGGGGCGGGGCGTGCGGATTCCCGCCACGACGTCCTCCCCCTGCGCGTTCGGCAGGAACTCGCCGTAGAACTTTCTCTCGCCCGAGGCGGGATCGCGCGTGAAGGCGACTCCGGTCGCCGAGGTTTCGCCCCGGTTGCCGAAGACCATCGCCTGGACGTTGACGGCGGTTCCCCAGTCGTCGGGGATGTGGTGGAGCTTGCGGTAGGTCTTCGCGCGCTCGTTGTCCCAGGACTTGAAGACCGCCGCGATCGCTCCCCAGAGCTGCTCGCGCGGATCATCCGGAAAGTCATGGCCCGTCCGCTGCCGGACGATCTGCGTGCCGCGGCGGAGGATCTCGGCCAGATCTTCGGCCGTCAGCTCGGTATCGGAGGAGACGCCGCGCGCCTTCTTGACGTCCTGCATCGCCTTCTCGAACTCGTGACGAGGCACGCGCAGGACGACGTCGGAGTACATCTCCAGGAAGCGACGCCGGCAGTCGTTGGCGAAGCGCTCGCCGGACTGTCCGGCGAGACCCTTGACGGTCCGCGAGGTCAGGCCGAGGTTCAGGATCGTGTCCATCATGCCCGGCATCGAGGAGCGCGCGCCTGAGCGCACCGACACCAGGAGAGGATTGTTGGGATCCCCGAAGCGCTTGTCCGTGTCGTGTTCGAGCTTCAGGAGCGCCGACTCGACCTCCGCGCGAATCGCGTCGAGCGATGCGCCGCGGGAGAAGTCCGCACACACCGACGTTTCGATCGTGAAGCCCGGTGGGACCGGAATGCCGAGGGCCGTCATCTCCGCCAGGCCCGCTCCCTTGCCGCCGAGGGTTTCCTTGCCGAGGCCGGCTCCCTCGGCCGAGCCGTTTCCGAACGAGAAGACGCGTTTCATTTTTCCACCACGATTTCGGAAAAATCCGCCAGACGTGTGAATTCCTGGCGAATGGCCGCGAGCAGCGCCAGCCGGTTGTTCCGGAGGTCCTCCTCGGGACAGTTGACGAGCACTTCGACGAAGAAGCGATCGAGCGATGGCGCGATCGAGGCGATCGTCTCCATGGCTTCGCGATAGTGCCGCTCGCCGGTGAAGATGTCGATCGCGTGTTTGGCCTGCATGAAGTCCGCCGCCAGGCCGCGCTCGGCGTCCTCGCGGTAGAGGTCGGCCGAAGGAGCACCGGGCTTCGCGTCGCCCAGAATGTTGCGGATCCGCTTGAACGCCAGGATCAAGGAGCGGAAATCCATGTGCCGCCGCGCTTCCGAGAGGGCCAGCGCCCGATCGGCCGCGTCGGCGAAGTCCCAGACGCCGACGTTCAAGACCGCCGAGATCTCGTCGTAGCTCGCGCCCCGGCGCTCGAGCAGGCTCCGGAGGCGCTCGGCGAAGAAACGCCCGAGCTCGTCGATCGTCTCGTCGGGCGAGGGGCCGTCGAGGCTCTCGGGATAGAGCGAGATTGCCTTGCGGACGACCGGCCGCCAGTCCACGCGCCACTTGCGCACGATTGCGATGGCGACGGCTCCGAGCGCGGCGCGCCGGAGGCCGTAGGGGTCTTTGGAGCCCGTCGGAACCATCCCGATGCGGAAGAGCCCGGCGAGTGAATCGATGCGATCGGCCATCGAGAGCACCGCTCCCGCGGGCTCCCGCGGCGGATCGTCGGTCGCGGAGGCCGGGCGATACTGGTCGTAGACCGCCTTCCAGACCGAGTCGGGATAGCGCTCCCGCCGCGCGTAGAGACCGCCCATGATTCCCTGAAGATCCGTGAATTCCTTCACGACCTGTGTCGTCAGGTCGGCCTTGGAGATCCGCGCGGCCGTCCTCGCCGACTCGGCGAGATCGGGACGGCCGATCTCCCGCGCAATCGCTTCGGCGAGCTCCTCGATGCGCTCGGTCTTCTTGCGATAGTCGCCGAGCTTGTCCTGGAAAGTCAGACGCGAGAGCGCGGCGGTCCGGTTCTCGAGTCTCTCGCGCACGTCTTCCTCGAAGAAGAACCGCGCGTCCGCCAGGCGCGCGTTCAGGACCCACTCGCAGCCCTTCGCGACGAAGCCCTTCTTGTCCTCGTCGTTGTCCATCACCGCGACGAAGTGCGGCAGCAGCCCGCCCGGCCCGCGCACCGGCAGGTACTTCTGGTGCGTGCGCATCGCGGTCACCGTGATCTCCTCGGGCAGCTCCAGGAATTCCGCAGCGAACGATCCCCGGACGAGGCCCGGCCACTCGACGAGGTCCGCCAGCGTGTTGGCGAGATCCGCGTGAGCCTCGATCTGGCCTCCGACCTCTGACGCGAGCGCCCGCGCCCGCTCGAGGATTCGCAGGCGCCGCACGTCGCCGTCGGGCTCGACGAAGCTCGCGCGGAGCTTGTCGAGGTAGTCGTCGGGGCCGGTCACCTCGAACTCCTCTTCCGCGAGAACCCGGTGTCCTCGCGTGCGGTCGGTCGCGGCGACGCCAAAGAGCTCGAAGGGCACGACGCGGCCGCCGTAGATCGCAAGAACTCCGCGCACGGGACGGACGAAGGAACGCTCGCCCGATCCCCACCGCATCGCCTTCGGGAAGGTGAGGCTCGAGACGACGCGAGGGACGGCTTCCGCGAGGATTTCCTCGGCCGCTCTGCCAGGCTCGGTCTTCCGCGCGGCCACGGTCTTGCCGCGCGGGGAGTCCACGACGACGAGATCGGCGACGTCCACCTTCTGCGCCTTGGCAAAGCCCTTGGCGACCTTCGTCGGGGCGCCGTCTTCGTCGAACGCGTTCGCCGCCGGGGGGCCGAGGACCTCCGAGAAGCGTTCGGCCTGCCTCTCGGGAACCCCGCGCAGAATAACCGCGAGGCGCCGGGGCGTGGCGTAGGACGCCGAAGACGTCGGAGGCAGACCCTCCTCGGTCAGCGCCTCGGCGAGCTTCCTCGCGAGCTCCAGCCTCGCGGGCAACAGCGCCGGGGCCGGTATCTCCTCCGTCCGGATCTCCAGAAGAAAGTCTCGAGCGCTCACAGGTCGGGCGCCGATTCTATCGGCGCGCGGAAGACGCGGAATTCTTCAAACGGCTGCCGGCTCCGGCTCGGAGAGCACCGACCTCTGGCCTTCCGTGCCCGAAACGTAGGCCCGCGCGCAGGCACAGGCGACATCGCGAATGCGGCGAATCAGCCCGACGCGGTCGGTGGCCGACACGGCGCCGCGCGCGTCGAGGATGTTGAACTGGTGGGAGCAGATCAGGGCCGCCTCGTACGCCGGAATCACCAGGCCGGCTTCGAGGCAGCGCCTGGCCTCGCGCTCGTAGCGTTCCAGCATCGTCGCGGCGAGCTCGGCGTCCGCGGTCTCGAAGCAGTACTTCGACATCTCGACCTCGTCGCGGCGGCGGACCTGGCCGTAGCGGGTCGTGTCGTTCCACATCACGTCGTAGATCGAGTCGAGCTTGGAGAGGAACATCGCGATGCGCTCGAGCCCGTATGTGATCTCGGCGGAGACCGGCGAGAGGTCGATGCCCCCGGCCTGCTGGAAGTACGTGAACTGCGTGATCTCCATGCCGTCCATCACGACCTGCCAGCCCACGCCCCAGGCCCCGAGGGTCGGCGACTCCCAGTTGTCCTCTTCGAAACGGATGTCGTGCTCGGCGAGGACCACGCCCAGGCGCTCGAGGCTGCGCAGGTAGACCTGCTGGACATCGTCGGGCGAGGGCTTCAGGACGACCTGGAACTGCAGGTGCTTTCCGAGCCGGAAGGGGTTTTCGCCGTAGCGCCCGTCGGCCGGACGGCGCGACGGCTGGACGTAGGCGCACCGCCAGGGCTCCGGCCCGAGGACCTTCAGGAACGTCGCCGGATGCATCGTCCCGGCGCCCATGGGCATGTCGTAGGGCTGCTCGATCAGGCAGCCCTCGCCCTCCCAGAACGCAGTGAGCTCACGGATCAACCGTTGCAACGTGAACATTGGCGAGAGTTTATCCGAGAACCTCGGCGAGCACCCGCTGCGACTTCAGCTCGTGCCCGAGGAAGTGACGCCGGGCACGCCTCGCGACGGCCGCGATCTCGCCGAGGCCCTTCGGCCGGGAGGCGGGATCGAGCGGTCCGGACAGAAAAGCCAGCAGCGTCCGGTGCGCGTCGGCAGTCAGCCTCAGCGCCTCGCCCTGACGGCATTCGGGCCCGACGAAGCCGGGCCGGCTCTCCTCGAAGAGAAGTGTCCCCTCCTCCTCGAGCGGACGCCCGCAGCCCGCGCACTCCCTGGGCGTCGGGAAAAGACCCGAGAGCTTCAGGATCCAGACGTCGAAGTACGCCGACGCGAGGGAGGCCGGCGCTCCCGCGAAGAGCGCGTCGAGAACGTGGCGGGCCAGCCTGTAGAACGGCTCGGCCGGCTCGGATTCGGAGACGAACGTCTCGAGGCTCTCGGCAAACGCCGAGAGAAGCAGGGCTGCATCGAGGTCCTTCGACAGCGGAAACGAGGATCGAATCGGGTCCACGGCGTTGATCGAGACGAGCTCCCGCCCTTCTTTTTCGTAGTACACGATGCGCGCCTCGGTCAGAGGCTCGAGCGCTCCGGAGAACGCGCTCGTCGAGCGGCGAGCTCCGCGCGCGACTCCGCGCTTCTTGCCCGCGTCGCGGGTCAAGAACGAAACGATGCGATCGGTTTCACGCAGGGCGTGCGTACCGAGCACGAACGATTCCGCCGTGTGCACGCGCATCGAGCGATTATGATCAGCCTGCGCGAAAAGCCTGTGCCGAATAATATTCGGCTGATTTTATATCTAGCCTAATTTAATATGACAAACGAGGGCAGAGGCCGCATCCCAAAAGGGGTGGTCACGCTCGGCTGGGTTTCCCTGCTGTCCGACGTCAGCTCGGACATGATCTTTCCTCTCCTTCCGGATTTTCTGACCCGCACGCTGAAGGCCGGGCCCGCCGCGCTCGGACTGATCGAAGGCGTCGCCGAGGCCACGGCATCGCTGATGAAGATGGTCTCGGGCTGGTGCTCTGATCGCGCACGCCGACGCAAGCCCCTCGTCGTCGCCGGCTACTCGCTTGCCGCCGCTGCGCGTCCACTCATCGGGCTCGCGGCCGATTGGGGACAGGTCCTCGCCATCCGGTTCACCGACCGCGTTGGCAAGGGGATTCGAACCTCTCCCCGCGACGCGCTCCTGGCGGATCTCGTGCCTCCCGAGAAGCGCGGCCGCGCGTTCGGCCTCCAGCGCGCGATGGACAACGCCGGCGCCGTCGTCGGCCCGCTCCTCGCGGCGTTCCTGCTCCGATTCGTCGTCTCCGACGAGCGCTCGGTGTTTCTGCTCGCGGCGATTCCCGGCCTGGCGGCGGTCCTGATCCTGATCTTTCTGGTGAAAGAGGTCCCGAAGGAACGTCGCATCGAGACCGGAGCGCGCGCGATCGTGGGCCCCCTGCCCGGCCGTTTCTGGATGGCGATCGGTATCTTCGTGCTGTTCACCCTCGCGAGCTCGACCGACGCCTTCCTCCTGCTCCGCGCGCAAGACGCCGGCATCCCGGTCTGGCAGCTTCCACTGCTCTGGGCCGGGTTCCACGCGGTCAAGTCGCTCGCCGGTGTGCCCGGAGGCGCGCTCTCCGACCGGATTGGAAGAGTCAAGACGATCGTGGCCGGCTGGATCGTCTACGCGCTGTCGTACGTGGGTTTCGCGTTCGTCTCGGGGACGTGGCAGCTCTGGGGGCTCTTCGCCTTCTACGCGCTCTATTACGCGCTGACCGAAGGCGCCGAACGCGCCCTCGTTGCTGATCTCGTGTCCTCGGACCTGCGCGGACGGGCCTTCGGCGCCTTTCACGCGAGCGTGGGGCTGGCGGCTCTTCCCGCTTCGGTCCTGTTCGGCGTGTGGTGGAAGGCCTTCGGCCCGCACGTTGCATTCCTGATCGGAGCCGCGATCGCTGTCGCGGCGACGATCGCCCTCCTCGTTTTCCAGTTCCGCAGGGCGGGGACAGAGGCGTGAACCTGAGACACTGATACCATCCTCTTCCCATGGGCCCCGTCTGGCGCCTGATCAAGGGCCAAAAGGACATGTGCCACCGGTGCGGCCGGGAGATCGTGGACTACCCCGCCGTCGGCAAGGTCGTGAACTTCCAGTTCCAGCCGGAAGAGAAGTACTGCTGGGAGTGCTACGCCTACATCGCCCCCTTCGTGGACGACGTCGGCCCTCCCGCGCAGGACATCTACCAGCCGGTGTCGAAACCTGCTCTTCCGTGACGGAGCTCCTCGCCGGCTTCCGCGGATCGGATCTCGAACCCATAGCGCAGAAGGTCCTCGGGGGCGAGAGGCTGTCGTTCGACGACGGAGTCCGGCTCTTCGCGACCCGGGATCTTCTGGGCCTCGGCCGCCTCGCCAATCACGTGCGCGAGGAGCGCCACGGCAACCTCGCCTTCTACAACGTCAACCGCTATCTGAATCCCACCAACCTCTGCTGGGTGGACTGCGCCCTCTGCGCCTGGGCCAAGAAGGTCAACGAGCCGGGCGGCTACGAGATGGCGATCGACGAGTGCGTCGAGGAAGCGGGCAAGGGATACAGCGAGGCCGTGACCGAGTTTCACATCGTGGGCGGGCTGCACCCGACCTGGCCCTTCGAGTACTACACGGGACTGATGCAGGCCCTGAAGGCGAAGTTTCCGGCGGTTCACCTGAAGGCCTGGACCATGGTCGAGCTCGACTGGATCGCGCGCATCGGGAACCGCCCCGTCGCCGAAGCGATCCGCGAGCTTCACGCCGCGGGTATGGACTCGTGCCCGGGCGGCGGCGCCGAGATCTTCGCCAAGCGAGTCCGCGACATCATCTGCACCAACAAGATCTCGGGCGAACGATGGCTCGAGGTCGCCCGAGAGTGCCACCTTCAGGGAGTGCGCACGAACGCCACGATGCTCTACGGCCACGTCGAGACCGCCGAGGAGCGCGTGGACCACCTGCTGCGGCTGCGCGAGCTCCAGGACGAGACCGGCGGCATCCCGGGGTTGATCCCCCTGGCCTTCCATCCCGAGAACACGCCGCTCGCGGACGTGCCGCCGTCGACGGGCCAGCTGGATCTGCGCGTCATCGCCGCGTCGCGGCTCCTGCTCGACAACGTGCCGCATATCAAGGCCTACTGGATCCAGATCGGCGTCAAGCTCGCCCAGGTCGCGCTGTACTTCGGCTCCGACGACCTCGTCGGGACCGTCGTCGACGAGACGATCACGCACGCCGCGGGAGCTACGACCGCATCGGGCCTGACGCGCGCCGAGTTCGAGCGCGTCATCTGCGAATCCGGCCGCGAGCCCTTCGAGCGCGACTCCGAGTACCGCCGCGTCGTCCGCGAAGGGCCCCGCGGCGTGCCCGTCCCCGTTCCCGCATGATCCGGCGCTGGCGCAGCGCGGTCTTCCTTGCGCCGGCTCTCCTCGCTGCGGCCGCCTGCGCGACCGGCGGATACCACACCAAGCCCCAGGTCGGCGTCGCGGACGGCGATCCCATCGTCCAGATGGCGCCTGCCAGCAAATTCCAGAACCTCGACGATCCTGTGTCCGTCCCGCTGAAAGATCACTCGGACCCGCCGTTTCGGGGGGAGAAGGTCGTCGGAGTGGCGATCGCCAGGCCCGCGCGGATGTACCCGATCGGCCTGCTCGACACCTACGAGGTCGTCAACGACGACGCGGGCGGCGTTCCGTACGTCGTCGCCCGGTGCCCCTTGACCGACATCTCGGCCGTTTTCGACCGCCGCGTCGGAGGCCGAACGCTGACGTTCGAGAATTCCGGCGCGCTCTGGCGCGACACGCTCGTGATTCGGGACAAGGAGACCGGAACCTACTGGACTCCGGCCACTGGGGAGGCCATCTTCGGACCGCTCGCCGGCCAGACACTCGCCGGAATTCCGGCGCCCCTCACCACCGCGGAGGCCTGGCGCGAATACGAGCCGCAGACGGAGTGCCTGGAGACGGGAGACCTGACGGCGGTCTCGTTCCAAATGCGGATCTACGCCGGCTCCTCGTGGGAGGGAGTCTCGGGCGAGAAGACCGGCGACAAGCGGTTCGCGCCCAAGGAACGGATGTTCTATGTCGAGGCCGGCGGCGAAGCGCTGGCATTCACGGCCGACCAGATCCGCGAGAAGAAGAAGGTCGAGACGACGCTCGCCGGGGGCGCCTACGTCGTCGAGTGGGACGCCGGGGTGCGGGCGCCGCGGGCGTACAGGCAGATCGTCGCCGCACGGCAGGAGGTCCCGGTCGTTCCGGCCTACTGGTTCGCCGTGACGCGGCTGTTCAAGTCGGTGAGGACCCTGTAGATTCCGTCCGTCATCCCGAGCGATAGGGAGCCGACCACCGAAGGCAGACCCACGGCAGTAGGCAACGTCGACCGAAGGTCGGCGGTATCGATCCCGTGACCGGCAGGCTCTGAGCCGGCAGTCCGTTCGTTCAGGACGGGATCCCTCGTCGCTCCGCTCCTCGGGATGACAGGCGACGGCTGCGCTTCGCCTGTCAGTCGCCCGGCGCCTGCGTTACCTCTTCCTCCGTGGCGACGGAGAACTTCTTGTAGTCTCCGTACTCGGAAGAGACCTCGACGCGGCCGCCGAAGACCAGCAGCAGCCGGGCAGCGCCTTCGAAACGCGCCGACGCCGGGAGCCAGATCTCGTTGTTGACCTTCCGGCGCTGGAAGTAGCCGTTGGAGCCCGGCTGGAGGCGGGCGACTTTGGCGGGACCCACGCCCAGGGTATCGACGAGCCGCGTCTCGAGGCGAACGAGCTCGCGGTCCTCGACGTCGATCCACGCCGATCCCTGGAGCTTCTGGATGACCTTGCCCCCCTTGGTGACCGGCTTGTAGCCCGGCCGCGGACTGAACGTCACGATCGCGGTGTCGCGGCCGTCGACCATCTCGCGTCCGGTGATCCGGATGTCGTCCATCCGAAAGACCTCGTCGATGACCGCCCTCTCCCGCGCCGCCCGCGCCTCGTCCTTGGCGGCGCGGCGCGCTCGCGCTTCCGGATCCACTTCCGCTTCGGCGCGCTCTCTCTCGCGTTTATCCGCCTTGGCTTCCTGTTTCTTGTCCTGTTCGGCGAGCTCTTTCTCCGTCAGCGGGACCCCGTCGCGCGCAATGAGCCGGCGGTACAGCTTCCCCGGCTCCAGCGACGGATAGACCTCGTAGGTCTCGCTGCGCGTCTCTTTGACGGCGCCCTTGGAGCTGAGCTTGCGCTCCGTGTATTTCTCGGTGAAGGTGTACTGCTCGAGGAGTGTCTCGTCGCTCTTGATGTTGCGGCGGACCTCCTCCAGGAAGGCGCGCTCGTCGGTGATCGGAGGCAGGGGACCGTCCGCATACAGGAAGAGGGAAGACGCGAATACCATCGCGACACCCGCCGCGATCCGGGAAAACCGGGGCATCAAGCGGTCCAACCGCGCGCCCCCGTCCGCGAATTCCCGCGATTCGCCGTCTTCGGAAGAGTTCGTTTCGGCTGCATATAATCCCGGGGGCGGGCAGGAACGTTCCGCCGTCAGGAGAGTACAGCCGGATGTCTCAGGCGCGGGGGTTCCTCGGCTCATCGATCGGCCGCAAGGTCGTCATGGCCGTCACCGGCGTCATTCTCCTGGGCTTCGTGATCGGCCACCTCGTCGGCAACCTCCAGATCTACCTGCCCAACGGCCGGGAAGCCATGAACGCCTACGGGGCTTTCCTGCGCCACGTCCTGCACGGCTGGGCCCTGTGGGCCGTGCGCGGGCTCCTGCTCGTCAGCGTCGCGCTGCACATCTGGGCGGCGACCTCCCTGACTCTCGACAGCCGGGCCGCCCGGCGGGTCGGGTATCGGGACCGGCAGTGGACGGAGTCCACCTACGCCTCCCGGACCATGCGCTGGAGCGGCGTGATCATCCTGCTGTTCGTGATCTACCACCTCATGCACTTCACGTTCGGCAACGTCCACCCGAGCTTCATCGAGGGCGACGTCGGCCACAACTTCATCGAAGGCTTCAAGAACGTCTGGGTTTCTCTCTTCTACATTCTGGCCATGATCTTTCTGGGGCTGCACCTGCGCCATGGAATCTGGAGCGCCTGCCAGACCCTCGGGGTCTCGCATCCGAGCTACATTCGGATTGCGAAGGCGGCGGCCTGGGTCTTCGCCGCGCTCATCGTGATCGGCAACGTCTCGTTCCCCGTGGCCGTCCTGACGGGATGGGTGAAATGAAGCTCGAATCCAATGTTCCCTCGGGCCCGATCGAGAAGAAGTGGGACAAGCAGCGCTTCGAGAACAAGCTCGTCAATCCCGCCAACAAGCGCAAGTTCACCGTGATCATGGTCGGCTCGGGCCTCGCGGGGGCCGGCGGCGCGGCCGCGATGGCGGAGCTCGGCTATCGCGTCAAGTGCTTCTGTTACCAGGACTCGCCGCGCCGCGCGCACTCGATCGCCGCGCAGGGCGGGATCAACGCCGCCAAGAACTACCGCAACGACGGCGACTCGATCTTCCGGCTGTTCTACGACACTGTGAAGGGAGGGGACTTCCGTTCCCGTGAGGCCAACGTCTACCGCCTGGCGCAGGTGTCGGTGAACATCATCGACCAGAGCGTCGCGCTGGGCGTTCCGTTCGCGCGCGAGTACGGCGGGCTCCTCGACAACCGCTCGTTCGGCGGAGCGCAGGTCTCGCGCACCTTCTACGCCCGAGGACAGACGGGACAGCAGCTGCTGCTGGGCGCGTACCAGGCGCTCGAGCGCCAGATCGGCCTCAACCAGGTCGAGATGTACCCGCGCCACGAGATGCTGGAGCTCGTGGTGGTCGACGGCCGAGCGCGGGGCGTCGTCGTGCGTGACATGGTCACCGGCGAGATCGACACGCACCTGGGCGACGCCGTGTGCCTGGCGACCGGAGGCTACGGCAACGTCTTCTATCTCGCGACCTACGCCAAGGGCTGCAACGCGACGGCGATCTGGCGCGCCTACAAGAAGGGCGCGGCGTTCGCGAATCCCTGCTTCACGCAGATCCACCCGACGTGCATACCGGTGACCGGCGACTACCAGTCCAAGACGACGCTGATGAGCGAGTCGCTCCGTAACGACGGGAGGATCTGGGTTCCCAAGCAGAAGGGCGACGACCGTCCGCCGAACCAGATTCCCAAGGAGGACCGCGATTACTACCTCGAGCGGATGTACCCGAGCTTCGGCAACCTCGCGCCGCGCGACATCGCCTCGCGGGCGGCCAAGCGGGTCTGCGATGAGGGCCGCGGAGTCGGTCCCGGCGGCCGCGGCGTCTACCTCGACTTCCAGGACGCGATCGAGCGCCTCGGCAAGAACAAGATCGAGGAGAAGTACGGCAACCTCTTCGAGATGTACGAGCGCATCACCGACGAGAACCCGTACCAGGTCCCGATGCGCATCTACCCCGCCTCCCACTACACGATGGGCGGCCTCTGGGTGGACTACAACCTCATGAGCACGATCCCGGGCCTCTTCGTGCTGGGCGAGGCCAACTTCTCGGACCACGGGGCGAATCGCCTCGGCGCGTCCGCCCTCATGCAAGGCCTGGCCGACGGCTACTTCATCATCCCGTACTCGATCGGCAACTACCTGGCTGCGGCGAAGCTCTCGAAGGTCGGCGACGACAATCCGGAGGTCGTCGCGGCCGAGGAAGCGGTTGCGGCGCGCACCAAGCGCCTGCTGGCCGTGAAGGGCAAGCGCACATTCACGTCGTTTTACCGCGAGCTCGGAGAATTGATGTGGAACCACTGCGGCATGGAGCGCAGCAAGAAAGGGCTCGAGCACGCGATGGGCAAGATCCCGGGCCTGCGCGAGGAGTTCTGGAAGAACGTGATCGTGACGGGCACCGGCCAGGAGCTCAACCAGTCGCTCGAGGTCGCCGGCCGCGTGGCGGATTTCTTGGAGCTCGGCGAGTTGATGTGCCTGGACGCGCTGGAGCGGGACGAGTCCTGCGGCAGCCACTTCCGGATCGAGCACCAGTTCCCCGACGGCGAGGCCAAGCGCAACGACGAGAAGTTCTGCAACGTCGCCGCCTGGGAGTACACGGGTGAAAACGTCAAGCCCAACCTCCACGCCGAGCCTCTGACGTTCGAGTACGTGCCGCTGTCGGTGCGGAGCTACAAATGAAGATCACGCTCGAAGTCTGGAGACAGAAGGACCGCGCTTCCGAGGGAGGCTTCGTCCGGTACGAAGTGCCGGACGCCAGCGAGGAAATGTCCTTCATGGAGATGCTCGACGTCCTCAACGAGCGCCTCATCGAGAAGGGCGAGGAGGCGATCGCCTTCGACAACGACTGCCGCGAGGGAATCTGCGGAACCTGCGGCGTCGTGATCAACGGCCGGGCCCACGGTCCCCGCTCGCAGACGACGGCCTGCCAGCTCCACATGCGGAGCTTCAAGGACGGCGACACCCTCGTCATCGAGCCGTGGCGCGCGAAGACCTTCCCGGTGATCAAGGACCTGGTCGTGGACCGCTCGGCGTTCGACCGGATCATGGCGGCGGGGGGCTTCATCTCCACCGCGATCGGGAGCGCTCCGGATGGCAACACGATCCCGATCCCCAAGGAGAACGCCGACCTCGCCATGGACGCGGCGGCGTGCATCGGTTGCGGCGCGTGCGTCGCGGCCTGCCCCAACGCCTCGGCCATGCTCTTCACCTCCGCCAAGATCGGGCACCTCGCGATGCTGCCTCAGGGTCAGCCCGAGCGGCGCAGCCGCGTGCTCGCCATGGTCGCGCAGATGGATGCCGAGGGATTCGGCACCTGCACCAACCACGGCGAATGCGAGGCGGTCTGCCCCAAGGCGATCCGAATGGAGTTCATCGCGCGCATGAACTGGGATTTCGTCAAGGCGAAGCTGACGGCGGGTCGGCGCAAGACCGGCCTCTCCGACGCCGGCGCAGGCTAGGAAGCCGTGGCGGAAACGAAGAAGACCCGGACCGAGTCCGACACCATGGGGAACATCGAGGTCCCCGCGGACCGCTATTGGGGAGCCCAGACGGAACGCTCGCTCCATCATTTCGCCATCGGCGGCGAGCGGGAGCGCTTTCCGCGGGAGCTGATCCGCGCGTTCGGGATTCTCAAGAAGGCCGCGGCGATCGTCAACCGGGACCGCGGGGCGCTGCCCGCGGAGAAGGCGAAGGCGATCGTCCAGGCGGCCGAGGAGGTCATCGAGGGCAAGCTCGACGAGAACTTCCCGCTGGTCGTGTGGCAGACGGGAAGCGGAACGCAGACCAACATGAACGCCAACGAGGTCATCTCCAACCGGGCGATCCAGATCCTCGGCGGCGAGATGGGCTCGAAGAAGCCGGTGCACCCCAACGACGACGTCAACAAGAGCCAGTCCTCCAACGACACGTTCCCGACGGCCATGCACATTGCGGCCGTGGAGCAGATCCGCCACCGGCTGATCCCGTCGGTCAAGCGCCTGCGCGACACGCTGGACCGGAAGGCGAAGGAATTCAAGGGCGTCGTCAAGATCGGCCGCACACACCTGCAGGACGCGGTCCCGATGACGCTCGGCCAGGAGATCTCGGGCTGGGTGGCGCAACTGGACTACGGCCTCGGGCACATCGAGGCGTCGCTGCCCCACCTCTACGAGCTCGCGATCGGAGGAACGGCGGTCGGAACCGGGTTGAACTCTCCCGCGGGCTTTGGCGAGCAGGTCGCGAATGAGATCGCGGAAATCACGGCGCTGCCTTTCGTCTCGGCGCCGAACAAGTTCGAGGCGCTCGCCGCGCATGACGCCCTGTTGAACGCTCATGGAGCGATCAAGACGCTCGCCGCGGCCCTGATGAAGATCGCCAACGACGTCCGGTGGCTCGCCTCCGGGCCGCGCTCGGGCCTGGCCGAGATCCGGATCCCGGAGAACGAGCCGGGCTCGTCGATCATGCCGGGCAAGGTCAACCCCACGCAGGCCGAGGCCCTGACAATGGTCTGCGCGCAGGTCTTCGGTAACGACGTCGCGGTGACCGTCGGCGACGCGTCCGGCAACTTCGAGCTGAACGTCTACAAGCCGCTGATCGTCTCCAACGTGCTCCGCTCTGTGCGCCTGCTCGCTGACGCCTCCGACTCCTTCGAGGAGTTTTGCGCCCGAGGCATCGAGCCCGACCACGCCCGGATCCGGCACCACCTCGACCGCTCGCTGATGCTGATCACGGCGCTGGCCCCCAAGATCGGTTACGACAAGGCCGCCGAGATCGCCAAGAAGGCGCACAAGGAGGGCACGACCCTCAAGGAAGCGGCGGTCACCCTCGGCTACATCACCGAGGAGGAGTTCGATCGGGAGGTCCGGGCCGAGAAGATGATCGGCCCCGGCGACTGACAGGGGAAGCGCAATCGCGCCTTCGCCTGTTATCCCGAGGACCGCAGGTCCGAGAGATCCCGTGCGATTCAGACGAGCGCTTGTCGAGTCCGGGATCCCTCGCTCCGCTCGGGATGACAGCTAAAAGGGATTCTTCGAGACGAACTCCTTCCACTCCAGCGGCGACTCGTATTGGTACTCGCGCCAGTTGGCGATCTTTCCGTCGCGCAGCCGGACGACGACGACGCCGTGATAGCGCCGGTTCATCTGGAACGAGTACTCGCCGAATCCGACCCGGGATTCCTCGTCGAAGGCGAGGTGGTGCCACGTCATCTTCATCGGCGGCTCGGGCTTCTTGCCGCCGCCAAAGAACTCGTAAAGAGCCGGCCGGCCCGAGAAGAACTGCCGGTCGGGCGGCTCCAGATACAGCGCGTCCTCGGCGAAGCAGTCGGCGGCCTTGCGCGCATTGCCCTCGTTCCAGCCGGCGGCAATCGTTTCCATCAACGAGCGAAACGTCGCGGTGGAAGTTTTCGCTGGCCCGGCCCTCCCGTCTTGCGTGGCGCCCAGCGACGCGCAGAGGACGAGGAGGCCCAGACCCACTGCATGCCGGCGCATCACGGCGCGGCTCCGACGCTGACCGAAAGGCTGCCGTCCGCGCGCAGGATCGGCATCACCCCCCAGAATCGGCCCGCCCCCGCCACGCGCCGCACCGAGAGCTGGCCGACCTCGACGACATCGACGCCGAGGAAGCCGAGAACATCCGTCAGGAAGCGATGCTCCCCTCCGTTGAGCGTCAGCTCGCGCGCTCCGAGCGAGGCGCCATTGGCGTCGAACGCCTCCAGACGCAGCGTCACGGGTTCGGGCTGAGGGTCCACCGAATCAACGATGTTCGCGAGCTGGAGGTTCACGGTCCCCTCGGACCAGCGCTGCGCCGCCGGAAAGACGAGCTCCGAGGCATCGAGCTCGATGAGCGTCGCCAGGCGGAACACCGGAAGGTCGACGGAACGTCCGCTCGCGTCGAGCACCCGCGCGAGCGCCTGCGGGCCAACAGTCGATTCGGTCAGGACGTAAGTCACGCCGATGCCGCCCTCGGGGCGCCCGGACACGACCGTGCCGCGCGGCGGGATCTGATACTCGAGGGTGCACGGCTGGATCTGCGTGCAGACGATCGGCGTCGGGTAGTTCTGCACCGTCGCGGCCATCGCGGTTTCTCCGGGATTGGAGATCGTCAGCTCGGTGGTCCAGGCGCCGATGTTGCCGGCCCCGAAGATGGCGAGCGTGGCGCCGTTGGACACGGGTGTTTGCGCGAAAGCGCTCGAAGCAAGAATTGTGGCGATCGCGCCTACGAAAATCTGGAGCCGGATTCTCTTCATTGGATTCTCCTTTCGCGCGGATCCTTCGACGTCATTCGCTGGACAGCGGAACGCCATCGTCTCCGCGCGAAATTGCGACGAGGCGGCTTCAGGGCTTGCCGAACCTGCGGTTCGCTTCTTCCGCCGATTCCTGCAGCAGCCGCGCTTGCGGCTCGGGCACATCGATCGCGCCGCCTTCCGCGAGTGAAAGCGTTCCCGGCAGTCCCACGGGCGACTTTCCGTAGAGCCGTCCGTACATCACGAGCGCCGCCAGATAGGAGCCCGCGGGCGTGGGATGCAGACCGTCTTTCGAATACAGCGCGAGCTTCGAATCGCGTTTCCATGCCGCGCGCCACGCCTCGCCCACCGGGAACAGCAGGCCGTCGACCTGCCGCGCCGCCATGCGGTAGGACTGGCTGACATCGTCGAAGTCGGAGGTGCGGCTCGACGACGGCCAGACCATGTAGATCGCGGGCCGGGCTCCGGCGGCGCGGATCTCCTTCGCGAAGCGAGCGACGTAGTCGAGCAGTGATCTCCGGCTCTCGTCGAGCGCCGACGGCCCCTGCTGGAGGACGACGTAGTCCCACGGTCCTTGCCCGATCGCCTTGCGCGCCTGCCCGTCCCGCCACTGATCCTCGAGGCTCGTGCCCGGAAGGAGAACGCTCTTCCAGTCGAGCGCGGGCTGGCCGCCGGCCTTCGCCAGCGCCTCGACGATCGCGGGCAGATCGTTGTAGGCGGTGAGGCTGTTGCCGATGAGGAGAACGCGGAGTGCATCCGCCGCGCGAATGGAAGACGGGAGCGCGAGGACCAGAGCCAGCGAGGCGGCGATCCGAAAGAAGCTACGCACTCATCGAGACGGGCCTTCGAACGTCAGCGGCGGCAGGCCGCTGGGAAGCTCCGCCGGGATCAGCCGCATCAGGTTCTCGGGCCGGGCGCGCTCGTCGAGCAGGGCGTCGCGCACGAACGCCACGATGTCCGCCAGCTCCGCTTCGGTGAGACTGCTCGGATCCGAGAGCCGTGCATCGAGCTTGCCGAGGACCGACTCGATCGGGCCCGTGCGCTGGAGGTCCGGGGGCAGGCCCGCGGCGGCTGGGTCGTAGGAGCGCCCATGGGAATGAGCGTCGGAGTGATACCGGATGGCGTCTTCCAGCCGAGTGAACGCTCCGTTGTGAAAGAAAGCGGGCTGGAGCGCGACGTTGCGCAGCGGCGAGGTCCGAAAGTCGTAGCGATCGAGGATCGATGCCGTGATGTCCTCGAGTCCGAAGTCCTCGTCCTTCCCGGGGCCGGCGAACTCGAGGTTGCCCGTGCCCACGCCGTAGACCGGCGCGATCTGGGGAATGCCCGCGCAGGTCATCTCGAAGTCGCTGAACATCTCGTTGGACTGGCCCGCGACGGCGTGACAGCTGACGCACCCGGCTCGAGGCCCGAAGAACAACAGCGCGCCGCGCTTTTGCGCCGGCGTCATCGCCCATCGTTCGCCCCGCGCGAAACGGTCGATTGGCGCGTTCGCGAAGACCAGCGTGAGCTCGAACTCCGCGATCGCCTGCCCGACGTCCTCGAAGAGGATCTGCCCTCCCCGGGCGACGTGCGGGAAAACACGCGAAAACGCCTCACGGTAGCCAGGCGATTCGTTCAGGAGCCGCAGGACCGCCTGGCGAATGGGCTCGTTGCGGGAGCCGCTGGCGTCCGGCGGCGGGACGAGGTGCCCGAGCCCGTCGTCGAAGGGGCCGCCGGCTCCGGTGAAGCCCGCGACCTCGACCTGCTCGGTCGGTGGAATGTGGGCCTGCGCGACGAGCAGGTGCTTGTAGCGGGGATCTCCCGGCCCGAACTTCGTGATTCCCTCCGGCGACGGGAAGACGAAGCCCTCGGAGTTGTCGAACGGATCTCCCGAGGCGCTGCGGAAGCGTCCGTTCCACATCAGCTTCGGATAGAACGCGTTGTTGATGACCATCGGCGCGCGGCGCTGGTTGCGCGGGCCGGTGCGGCCGGGGCCCACGATCCCGTTGTTCTGGATCCCGATGGCGATCGACTGCGTGTCGCCGAAGCCGTTGGCCGGAGAGTGGCAGCCGGCGCAGGCATTGTCGTCGTGGAGTCCGAGGATCCGGTCGAAGAACAGGTTGCGTCCGAGGTCCGCGAGCTTGGGATCGATCTTCCGGCCGAGGCGCGTCTCGAGCGTGGATTCGATCCGGCCCGTGAAACCGTTTTCGGCGAGGACGCGGGAGAGCTCATCGTCGATCGAGAGAAAGCTCAGATGCTCCCGGTCGATCGGCGCGACCGAGTTGCGTTCCGCCCCCGACGCCTCTCTCGGCCCTCCCAGCGAGGCCAGAACTCCCGCGACACCCAGGACCATCGCCCCACCCAGCAGGGCATGCCGACCGTGGAACCTGCGCATTCCGGGCGCTAGGCTACCAGTACCTCTCGCCGTGTCGTCGACGAAACTCGCTCGTCCGGGGTCAGGATTCCCCGATAGTTCAGCGGATCGGCGGCCGAGACCGTCAGCGGCGCCGGCGGCTCCGGCGAGGCATCCCGCCGCCGGACGGCGCGGAGCATCGTCACGGCGTCGGCGAGCGCGTACTGTTCTCCGTCGAACCCCGCCACGAACCGTCCGCCGCGAACCTCTCCACGAGCTTCCATCGCCCTCAGCGCCCGCGCCACGTCTCTCCAGGGAACCGGCTGTTTCTCGCGAGCGAGGGTCTTGCGGAAGACGACGCCCGTTCGGGCCAGCAGACGGCGGGCGACGAACTCCGCAGCCGAACGGGGATCCGCCGCAGGCCCGCCGTCATCGCGGCGCAGGAGCGTCCAGCGTCCGGCCGTCAATCCCGCCGCGCGGCGACGCGACGCCGGAACGACGAGCCAGCGAAGCCCTCCGAACGAGTCGCAGGTCGCCCGGCCGAACGCGATCGATTCGGTCAGGCCCTCTTCGACCTCTCTGGCTGAGAGGCCGGTTTCGCGAACGATCTCCTGGAAGAACATCGCGCCGCGGCGAGCGAGCGCGCTCTGCACCGCGGCCGCCGTGTGCGACGCAGTCGCCTCCACGTCGGGACTCAGGGCGCCCCACGCCTCGAGGTCTTCCCGCGGCACCAGCGTGATCGGCGTCCGCCGGATCGCCGAGGCGCCTGCGCCCCAGAGTCGTCCCCAGGCGGCTTCGCCCGACAGCGTCAGAGTGTCCAGCCATTCGCGCTTGTAACCGCGGACGCGCGCCGGCAGGATGCTCGCCTCCCAGGCGGCGGCCGGAGCCTCGAAGCCCGCGAGCTGCGCCACGACCGCCGCCACGCCGCGAGGCCCCTCGAGCCGGTGCTCCGAATCCACGTGCTGCCAGCACGCCAGGAAGCGCAGGAACTGCGCGGCGGTGACGGGCTCGATCTCGCGTCGCAGCCGGTCCACCGTGTAGCGATGGATCCGCGCGAGGAGTCGCCGGTTGCACCAGGCCGCGCGGCCGTCGATGCGCGTACGCAGGACGGCGCCTTCGGCCTCGAGCTCGAGCAGCACCTGCTCGTCCGCATCGCCGGCGAAAATGGGACCGAGAGCTTCCAGCCGACCGCGCAGGACGGACTTGGGGTCTCGCGGCGCTTCGGCCGCGAACCAGCGTCCGTCCTCGAGAACGACTCGCTCGTCCGACGCCAGCGCATCGAGCCACGGCTGCCAGCCTTCGACCTCGTCCGCGCCCGCGTAACCCATCCACAGAAGCGCCTCGTGCAGCTCTTCGGCGTCGGCCGGGGCGGGCCACGCCTCTTCCCGCACGCGCTCGATGGCTTCCGCGTCGAGGGCGCCGATCTGGTCGACCGCGTTGGGATCGAGAACCCGGCGCGAGAAGACCGCGTACGTCCGGCGTTCCTCGAGCGGCGCGTCGTCTAAGAACGTGTAGGGCTGCGACGACAGGATCCCGCGCGCGAAGGCCGACGGCTCGACGACGTCGACGGCGACCTTCTCGAT
>JBKOVK010000177.1:0-10587 GCA_046724475.1 Acidobacteriota bacterium
GGTCAGGCCATCGATCCGATGGATGTCGACGGTTTCGCCGCCGCCATCTCGGGATATGTCCGTGAGCCGCGTCGGTGGAAGGAGGAGTCCGCGCGCGCGATGAAGGCCGCGGCCGGGTTCAGCTACGAGAGCTACCTGTCCGCCGTGCGCGGGCTCTTCGATCTGGAGGCCGCATGAGCACGCGGGCATTGCCGAGGACGGCGGTCGAGGCGCGCCCCGCCGCCGGACGATTCGACTGGGTCTGGCAGCTCGGGTTCCTCGCCGCACACGTCCCGCTCGCCATACTGATCCCGAGGCATTCCATGCAGGTCACCTGGCACGCCCGGCTGGCGTTTCTCTTCGGCGTCGCGCTGGTCCTGACGAGCCGGCGGTGGGAGAGGGTGGCGTGCGTGGCGGCCTACATCTGCGGCGCCGAGGTCTACTGGCGCATGCGGCGTGCAGACATTCCATGGGAGTTCGCGAAATACGCCATCGTCCTGATTTTCGCAATCGCCATCATCCGCTTCGGTCGATTCCAGAAGACCGCCCTTCCCGCTGCCTACCTTCTGCTCCTGCTGCCCTCGGTGGCTCTCACTTTCCAGGCCATGAACGGGGAAGACGCCCGCGACCAGTTGAGCTTCAACATGTCCGGCCCGCTGTCACTGGCGGTGTGTGCCATGTTCTTCTTCTCGATTCGAGTCACGAAGCGCGAGCTGAAATGGATCCTGACGTGTCTGATTGCGCCCACCGTGTCCATCGCGACCGTGGCCACGGTCAGTCTCCAGAAGGCCCAGAAGTTCTTCGACGAGGAGTTCGGGAATCAGGCCAACCGGGCCGCGAGCGGCGGGTTCGGACCCAACCAGGTCTCGGCGGTCCTGGGACTCGGCATCCTCTGTGTCTTCTTCATCCTGCTCATCGGAGTCGGAAACACCATCGCTTCGGCGTCCCTGGTGCTCCTGACGCTCTTCCTGATACGTCAGTGCGCCATCACGTTCTCGCGCGGAGGCCTCTGGATGGCCAGCGCCGGAATCCTGAGCGCCGCGTTCTACCTCGCGCGTGACCGGCGAACACGATTGCGGCTCATAGGGGTCGCCGTCGTCGTGATACCGCTTTTGGTCTTCGTCGTGTGGCCGAGGCTCGAGGAGATGACCGGCGGCAAGATCGGAGACCGCTTCGCGAACACGGATTCGACAGGACGTGACCTGCTGGTCCAGGGAGACCTCGTGACGTGGTCCGAGAACCCCGTCCTCGGCGCGGGGCCTGGTATGGGCGGAAAGAACCGGCTGAAGTATTTTCACGTCGCGACCGCGCACACCGAGTACTCACGAATGCTGGCGGAACACGGCTTGCTCGGCCTGATGGCGCTCGGTCTCATGGGCTGGATGGCCTATCGCAACGTCTGGTACGCACCGACGCGCCTGGACAAGGCCTTCGCGGCAGCGATGCTCGCATACGCCCTCCTGAACATGCTGGTGGACGGGATGCGCATCTCCGCCGTGGGATTCACGTTCGGGCTTTCCGGGATGCGGCTTCTCCTGCCGAAGCGGCGAGTCGCGGCGCCGGCGCCGCGCCCGCAAGTCGCCGCGCCGGTCGTGAGCAGTGCGTGAAGTGAATTCCCGTCTCCCGGCGGACGGCTCAACGAAACCGGCGCTGCTGTTCATCGGAAATTTCCTGTCGAACTCGGGAGCCAGCCGCGGCGTCTGCGAAGACCTCGTCGAGCGCCTGCGCGGCGCGGGCTGGGAGGTGCATGCCGCGTCGGCGAAACACGCGAAGGCTCCCCGCATGCTGGAGATGGCGAGCGCGGTGTGGCGCGGGCGGCGGCGGGAGGGCGTCGTCCACGTCGACGTCTTCAGCGGCGAAGCCTTTCTCTGGGCCGCGGCGATCGTGGGGCTGCTGCGCTCGCTCGGAAAGCCCCACGTGCTCACACTGCGGGGGGGATCGCTTCCCGAGTTCGCCGCGCGCTGGCCCGGCGCCGTGCGCCGGGTCCTGGCGGGCGCACACACCGTTACGGTCCCTTCCGAGTTTCTCCGGCGGGAGATGGAGCCGTACCGCTCCGACCTCTTCCTGCTGCCCAACCCCCTGAGCATCGCCGCGTATCCATTCCGACAACGAGACCGCACGCATCCGCGGCTGGTCTGGTTGCGCGCGTTCCACGAGACGTACAACCCGTCGCTCGGTCCGCGCGTGCTGGCCCTTGTCTCCCAGACCCATCCCGACGTCGAGCTGACGATGATCGGCCCCGACCGGGGAGACGGAAGCCTGGCCCGGGCGAGGGCCGAGGCCCGGGAGCTCGGCGTGGAGGATCGTGTCCGTTTCGTCGACCAGGTTCCCAAGGCCGCCGTGGGGGAGCACCTCTCACGCGCCGACGTTTTCCTCAACACCACGAACGTCGACAATGCGCCGGTCAGCGTTCTCGAGGCGCTGGCCTGCGGACTCTGCGTCGTCTCGACCGACGTGGGAGGGATTCCCGACTACGTGCGCAACGGCGAGGAAGCCCTCCTCGTTCCACCAGACGATGCCGAGGCCATGGCCGCGGCCGTCCGGCGCGTGCTCTCCGAGCCGGGGCTGGCGCAAAGACTGTCCGCCGGGGGCCGCGCCCGGGCGGAGAAGGCGGACTGGTCGGTCGTGCTTCCCCAGTGGGAAGGCGTGTTCGCGGCGGCCTCCGCCCGCAAGGAGGTCCCCCACCTTTGTTGATGGACCTCTACCGGAGGTTGCCCGGTTCGTTCCAGACACTCGCGGCCGGCATCCGGGGATACCAGCTCCAGCGCCGACGCTATGGGAAGGAGACCGATGCGCTCGTCGCACAGGCGCTCGAGCGCGACTTCTGGGATGCCGCGCGCTGGAAGCGATACCGCGAAGAGCGGCTGGCGTTCGTGCTGCACCACGCGGCGACTCGCGTTCCCTTTTACCGGGATCAGTGGGCCCGGCGGCGGCGCGACGGGGATCGCGCGTCGTGGGAGGTCCTCGCCAACTGGCCGATTCTCTCCAAGAATGCGGTGCGGGAGACCCCGCGGGCGTTCGTCGCCGACGGCGCGGATCGGCAGTACGAGACTTCGACCAGCGGTACGACCGCCACGCCGCTTCGCCTCTTCCAGTCGCGCGAGACGCTCGTGGCCTGGTACGCGCTCTTCGAAGCGCGTATCCGGCGGTGGAACGGCGTCAATCTCCGCGATCGCTGGGCGCACCTGGGAGGTCAGCGGGTCATTCCCGGCCCGCGCACGAAGCCGCCGTACTGGGTGTGGAACCCGGGGATGAACCAGCTCTACGTATCCACCTACCACATCCGGCTCGACGCGGCGGAGGCGTATTTGGAGGCTCTCCGCCGGTATCGGATCCGCTACCTCTTCGGTTACGCGTCCGCGCTCTTCGCTCTCGCCGGGGCGGTTCGGGAGCGGGGCCTGCAGGCGCCTTCGATGGCGGTGGTGTTCAGCAATGCCGAGGCGTTCTACCCGTTTCAACGCGAGCTCATTTCCGAGGTCTTCCAGTGCCCCGTTCGCGACACGTGGGGACAAGCGGAGATCGTGTCGGGAGGCAGCGAGTGTGCGTCCGGGACGATGCACTTCTGGCCCGAAGTGGGGGAGACGGAGTGGCTGCGCAATGGCGTGGACGAGCCGGTCGGTGCCGGGGAGTCCGGCCGAATGATCTCCACGGGATTCCTGAACCTGGGTATGCCCCTGATTCGCTATGACGGCGGAGATCGCTCGACACTCGCGGCGCCGGGCGTTTCCTGCGCCTGCGGACGCGGGCTCCCGATCATTCGCTCGCTCGACGGCCGCCAGGCCGACATCATCCTGACCCCCGACGGAGTTCCGGTCGGCGGCCTGGATCTGATCTTTCACCCGGGCATTCCCATGCGCGAGGGCCAGATCATCCAGGAGAGCCTGCTCCGCTTCCGTGTCAAGGTCGTGCCCTCGTCCGGCTTCGCGCCCCGGCATTCCGAGGAGATGTCCCGAGGCCTTCGAAACATCCTCGGCGATCGGGTCGAGGTGGTCGTCGAAACGGTCGACTCGATTCCGCGGACGGCCGCCGGCAAGTTCGTCATCCAGATTTCGCTGCTGAAGGATCGCGGCCGCGTTGCCGCGTACCCGGAGAAGTCGCGGGAGTTCGCTCGCTCGGACGGATGAAGATCGGGATCTTGACGCAGTACTACCCGCCGGAGATGGGGGCGCCACAGGCCAGGTTGTCGCATCTGGCCGCGCAGTTCGTCCGGCGCGGGCACGAGGTCGTCGTGCTCACGGCGATGCCCAACTACCCGACGGGCCGGATCTTCGAGGGCTACCCGGGATTCTCGCGCCAGGAGCGTCGCGACGGCGTATCGATGATCCGGACCTGGATCTATCCGACGACGAAGGTTGGGCTCGGGCCGCGCCTGGCGTCGTACTTCTCGTTCGTCTTCTCGTCGCTTCTCGTCGGGGCCGCGAAGCTGCCGCGACTCGACTACCTCGTGACGGAGAGCCCGCCGCTCTTTCTCGGCATCAGCGGCTACCTCCTCGCGCGGCGCACCGGCGCACGTTGGATCTTCAACGTGTCCGACCTCTGGCCCGAGAGCGCCGTGGCTCTGGGCGCCGTTTCGCAGGGGTGGGGATTGAAGACGGCGCTGGCGCTGGAGGCCTTCTGTTACCGCAAGGCTTGGCTGGTCACCGGACAGAGCCAGGAGATCCTCGAGGACATCCGCCGGCGCTTCCCGGAAGTCCGCGCCTATCACCTCTCCAACGGAGTCGATACGTCGCTGTTCCGCCCCGAGTGCCGCTCGGCGTCGGCGCGCGCCCGCCTAGCCAACGGCGCTGGGGGAGCGAACGCCTGCATCGCGATGTACGCCGGTCTCCACGGCATCGCGCAGGGGCTCGACCAGATCCTGGAGGCGGCGGCCAGGCTGACCGACGTCCCGTCGCTGGAGTTCGCGCTCGTGGGCGATGGTCCCGTCAAGAGCGCGCTGATGGCGCGCAGCCGCGAGCTCGGCCTTTCCAACGTGCGGTTCCTGGACGCGCTCCCGAGGGAAGAGATGCCGGCGCTGGTCGCTTCGGCCGATCTCGCTCTCGTGCCCCTGAAGATGTCGCTGCCCGGAGCGGTTCCGTCGAAGATCTACGAAGCCATGGGCGCCGGGGTGCCGATCGTGCTCGTGGCCGGCGGCGAAGCGGCCGCGATCCTGGACCGCTCGCAGGCGGGCGTCCAAGTGGCCCCCGGAGACGTGCCGGGCCTCGCGACCGCCATCCGCGGGCTGGCCGCGGATCCCCAGCGCCGGGCGAGGCTCGGCGCATCGGGACGGAGCGCCGCCGTGCGCGACTTCGACCGCGTCGGAATCGCCGACCGCTTCATCGACCACCTGGAGGGCGCACTCTCTTGAAAATCCTGAGTGTTGTCGGTGCCCGTCCCAACTTCATGAAGATGGCCCCGGTCGTCGCGGAGATCCGCCGGCGCGGTGTACCGCACGTCTTCGTCCATACGGGCCAGCACTACGACGGCAACATGTCGCGCGTGTTCTTCGACGAGCTCGCGATGCCCCGGCCCGACATCGACCTCGAAGTCGGATCCGACACGCAGGCGCGCCAGACGGCGAGGATCATGACGGCATTCGAAGACGTCTGCCGCGAACATCGCCCCGATCTCGTCCTGGTGGGCGGGGACGTCAACTCGACGGCCGCGGTCGCCCTGGTCGCCGCCAAGGAGGGGATTCCCCTCGGCCACGTCGAATCGGGGTTGCGCTCCTTCGACCGAACGATGCCCGAGGAGATCAACCGCGTCGTCACGGACCACCTTTCGACCCATCTCTTCACGACCGAGGACAGCGCCAACGAGAACCTGGCCCGCGAAGGCATTCCCCCCGAGTGCGTGCATCTCGTCGGCAACTGCATGGTGGACACTCTGATGAAGCACGTCTCCGCATCGGTCGAGCGGGCGCCATGGACGTCCCTCGGCTTCGAGCCCGGCGGGTACGCGCTGCTGACTCTGCACCGCCCGTCCAACGTGGACTCCGGCGCCGCTCTCGAGCCGCTGATGGAGTCGCTCCGGGCGGTTTCCGAGAGAATCCCGGTGCTTTTCCCGGTGCACCCCCGCACGCGCGCGCGGCTGGAGGAGTCAGGGCGGGACGTCGGCTCGCGAATCCGCCTCTGCGATCCGCTGCCTTACATGACCTTCCTCGGACTGATGGCGAAGGCGCGCCTCGTCCTCACGGACTCGGGGGGGATCCAGGAAGAGACCACAGCGCTGAAAGTCCCGTGCCTGACGCTCCGGCGAAACACCGAGCGTCCCGTGACGCTCACGCGCGGCACGAATCGGCTGGCGACCTCGTCCGAGGAGATCCGAAAGGGCGTCTCCGACGTGCTGGAAGGACGCTGGCCCGCGGGGGAGGCCATCCCGCTGTGGGACGGACGGGCGAGCGAGCGAATCGTGTCGATCCTTCTGGACGGGAACCGATGACGGCAGCCGACGAGAGCCGGGACGCAGCCGAACGGCAGCGGATCATCGCCGAGTTCCACCGGCGGGACCGGGAAGTCGACGACGGCCTCTACGCTCCGTGGAATCCCTCTGCGATCTATCGTCGGCAGACCTTCACGCGGATGGCTGCTATCGAGCTCGCTCGCAGCGGCGTGTTCCCGCGGCCGGGCCAGTCCTGCCTGGAGATCGGATTCGGATCTCGGGGATGGCTGGCGGAGCTCCTCGTCTGGGGCCTTCGAGAGACGGACCTCCACGGCATCGAGCTCGACGCGGAGCGGGCCGCCTTGGCGCGCGAGACGTTTCCGGCGGCGGACCTGCGGACCGGAGATGCGTCCCACCTTCCGTGGCCGGACGGACGATTCCGGCTCGTCATCGCGTCGACCGTCTTCAGCTCGATCCTGGACTCCGCGTACCGGCGCAAGGTCGCGGCCGAAGCGGCCCGGGTCCTGGCTCCGGGGGGCGCGCTCCTCTGGTACGACCTTCGGGTGAACAATCCGCGCAATCCCAACGTGCGCCGCGTCGATGCCTCCGAGCTTCGGGCACTGTTTCCCGGTCTCTCCGGCACGATACGGCCCGTCACGCTGGCGCCGCCTCTGGCCCGTGCTCTGATACCCCGGATGGAATTCTTCGCCCGGATCCTGGAAGCGATTCCGTTGACCCGCACTCACCTGCTGGCGGTTCTCGTCAAAGGAGGCTCATGAGCACCGAGGTCCCCTTCTTTCGCCCCCAGATCACCGATGCCGAAGTCGACGAGGTCGTCGCCACCCTTCGATCGGGCTGGCTGACGACGGGACCGCGCGTGAAGCGTTTCGAGGAAGAATTCGCGCGGACCGTCGGCGCTCCCCACGCCGTCGCCGTCAACTCCTGTACCGCCGCCCTCCATCTCGCGGTCGAGGCCCTCGGCCTGAAGGCCGGCGAGGCCGTCGTCGTTCCGACCATGACTTTCGCGGCCACGGCGGAAGTCGTGCGCTACCTCGGCGCAATCCCACTGCTCGTCGACTGCGATCCGGTCACGCTCAACCTCGACTTCGAGGATGCGCAGAGGAAGCTCGACGCCCTGGCGGCGGGACGTTCCGCCGGGCGCGTGCCCGCGGGAACTCGGATCGCGGGCATCGTGCCGGTCCACGTCGGCGGGCTGATGCTCGACGTCGGGAGGCTCCAGGCCCTGGCCGACCGTCACGGCCTGTGGGTCGTGGAAGACGCCGCCCATTCCTTCCCGGCCTCGTGGAGGCGCGATCGTTCCGCGGCCTGGCAGCGCTGCGGCGACAATACGGCCGCTATCAGCTGCTTCTCCTTCTACGCCAACAAGACGATCACGACCGGCGAGGGAGGCATGGCGACGACCGCCAACGAGGAGCTCGCCGAGCGCATGCGCGTGATGTCCCTCCACGGGTTGTCGCAGGACGCCTGGAAGCGATTCTCGAAGGGCGGGAGCTGGGACTATCGGATCCTCGCGCCCGGCTTCAAGTACAACCTGACGGACGTCGCCGCCGCGATCGGCATCCACCAGCTCGCCCGGGCGGAAGAGATGCGCAGGGGGCGCGAGGCGGTGGCCCGGCGTTTCCTCGAAGCCTTCGCCGACACGGACGAGCTCGAGCTGCCCGCCGACGACGAAAACCGGATCCATTCCTGGCACCTCTTCCCGATCCGCCTGCGCCTCGACCGGCTCTCGATCGATCGCGACACGTTCATGCAGGAGCTGAAGGCGCGGGGCGTGGGCTGCTCGGTCCACTGGCGTCCGCTTCATCTCCATCCCTACTACGCCCAGACGTTCGGCTGGCGGCCGGAGGACCTTCCCGCGGCGACCGCGGTCTTCGATCGGCTCGTCAGCTTGCCGATCTTCCCGGGCATGCGCGAGGAAGAGATCGCGGGCGTGGTCGACACCGTCCGCGGACTCTGCCGGGAGAACCGGAGGAGCCCGTCGCGAGCGGTGACAGCTTAGGCCGGGGCCTTCCCCGCCCCGTCGAAGCGGCGATGGCTTTCGCCGGTCTCGTCGCTGCCGCCCCGGTAATCGGGATCGCGGCCGTCGCCATCGTGGCGACCTCGGGCTGGCCGGTGTTCTTCCGCCAGACGCGCGTGGGCCGCGGCGGCAAGCCCTTCACGCTCGTCAAGCTGCGCTCGATGCGCGCCTCTGCGGGAGGGCCTCAGGTCACCGCCCGTCGCGATCCCCGCGTCACCGCGGTCGGGGCGTTGCTACGCCGCACGAAGCTCGACGAGCTGCCCGAGCTCTGGAACGTGCTTCGCGGCGACATGTCCTTCGTGGGTCCGCGTCCGGAAGTGCCGGCCTACGTCGACCTCGCGGATCCGGTTTGGGCGCGAATCTTGAAAGTAAGACCGGGACTGACGGATCCCGTGACGCTGCGGTTGCGGGATGAGGAGGCGCTGATGGAAGGGGTGGCGGGGGAGGAGCGGGACCGCTATTACCGCGAAACCCTCCAGCCGCTCAAGCTCGCGGGGTATCAGCAGTACCTCGAACATCGGACCTCCTGGAGTGACCTCGGTGTGATCTGCGACACAATCCTGGCCCTTTTGCCGGGTCGCCGAGGCCGACAGGCTGCGCAATCGTCGGCGGACCTGTCCGAAAGGCCACCAAAAGCTTGAAAACGGAGGCTCGATTCGCTAGCTTGTCAGTGCTTAGAGTTCAATGAAATTCTTCGCCGTCGAAGGGCGAGGAAGAAAGAGTGCCGTCGCAGAGAGGCTTTCTTTTTTCCCCGTCCTCAAAACGAGACCGGTTGATTCCGGCGTTTGCGGGCCGGAGCAGGGAGCGTCCGGGTGACCAGGAAGGACCTCCAGCCGCACCTGACTCGGGGACTCCAGTTTACGCTGGACGTCACCACTCTGGTGCTCGCGTTCGGTCTGGCGTACATGCTCCGCTTCGAGTTCGCCCTTCCGGAGACGGAGCTGCGCAACGCCCTCCAGCAGCTCCCATACGTGGTCCTCATCCAGCTCGGCGCCCTGGCCCTGGCCGGCGTCTACAGCTTCATCTGGCGCTACGTCGGACTGGGAGAGGTCAAGGCGTTCGTGTACGCCGCTATCTGGTCGGGACTCGTCCTCACCGTTCTGCGGCTCTCGCTTCCGGATCGCTTCGGTAACTGGCGCGTTCCTCTTTCGGTCACGCTCATGGGCACCGTGCTCGCCTTCGGCGGAGTCCTGAGCCTGCGCGTGATCCGCCGGTATCTCTACGAGAAGTCCCAGCGCCGCCACCGCGCCGCGCAGGCGGGCGCCGCCGAGATGGTTCCCACGCTCCTGATCGGGGCCGGCCGCGCGGGGCTCCTCGCGGCTCGCGAGATCGAGGGACGCGGCGACATGAACCTCGACGTCAAAGGGTTCGTGGACGACGATCCCGAGAAGCGCGGGGCCGTGATCCACGGCGTCCGCGTCCTCGGCACCACCGAGGACATGCCCCGGCTGGTCAAGGAGCTCGGCATCTCGCAGGTCGTGATCACCATCGCCCAGATTTCCCGCCAGGAGATCCTTCACCTGATCGGCCTGTGCCGGAAGATCCAGGTCAGCGTCCGCATCATCCCGGGCCTCTACGACGTGCTGCAGGGCAAGGTTCAGGTCACGCGCATCCGCAACGTCCAGATCGAAGACCTGCTGGGCCGCGAGCCGATCTACCTCGACGAAGCCCAGCTGGGCCAGTTTCTGGCCGGCAAGCGCGTCATGGTCACGGGCGCCGGCGGGTCGATCGGCTCGGAGCTCGCGCGGCAAGTCGCCCGGTTCGGGCCCGCGAAGCTGATGCTGATCGAGCGGGCCGAGTTCGCGCTCTTCGAGATCGACGGCGAGCTGCGGCGGACGCGCGCGGAGATCGAGGTCGTGCCGCTCGTCGCCGACGTCTGCGACGAGGGGCGCATGCGGATGATCCTCGGGGAGCAGAAGCCCCAGATCATCTTCCACGCCGCGGCGCACAAGCACGTGCCGATGATGGAGGCCAACCCCGGCGAGGCCATCAAGAACAACATTCTCGCCACGCGTCTCCTCGGCGAGCTCGCGGGAGAGCTCGGCGTCGAGGCGTTCGTCATGATCTCCACCGACAAGGCGGTACGCCCGACCTCGATCATGGGAGCCACCAAGAGAGTGGCCGAGCTCGCGGTCCAGGACCTGTCGCAGCGCTACAGCACGACCCGTTTCGGGGCCGTGCGCTTCGGCAACGTCATCGGCTCCGCCGGCTCG
>JBKOVK010000295.1:0-23457 GCA_046724475.1 Acidobacteriota bacterium
CTTCCGGCGGGATCGGGAGCGGAAATGCACTCCCAGGGCTTGGTGATCCTGTTGAAGTTCTTCCGGATCTTGAAGTCCGCGTCGGGAACGACCGGCTTCTTCAGGTTCAGCATTGCGCAGATGACGATCTCGATCGCCTTGGACCCGTTGTTGCAGACCTTCAGCCAGAAGTGCGCTCCGTCAGGCGAAGTCTGCGAGGCGCCGATCTGGTAGCAGAGAGGCCCGCCTCCTCCCGGCGGGCGATCGATGTTGCCGGTGGCGCCGACGTCGGCGACCAGCCACGAGGCGATGAGAAACAAGAGGCTTCCACCGAGACCGACTCGAAGAGCTCGCGGAGCGCTCATGGGCCTCTCCTTCTGGGCTCCGCGGCGGAGAGGGCACGCAGGAATCGGTGGGTCCGGCAGAGGTGTCGGACCGGGCCTGAGCGGAAGCGAGTCCCCGACTCGCCGACCGGAGCCACAGTGCCAACCCGAAAAGGGAAACCAGCATACTCCCGTTCCGTGTCGGGAGGTCATGCCCGGGCCAGGGCCGGTGATGGTCAGCCCAGCCGCGCGACGCCGTCGCGGGCGGCGAGGATGTAGACGGGCTTCGGGTTGCGCGCGTATTCGCGGAAGCAGGCCTCGGTGAACTTGATGGCGTGCTCGTCGTCCGTCGCGAGGGCGCGATCGGCGAGCTCGTCGCGCGAGGGCAGTTTTTCGTCGGAGATGCGCGGTGAGGTCTTGCCGCCGCTCGAGGACAGAAACGAGGCGGCCGCCTGCCACGTGTAGCGGACCAGCCGCCGCCGCTCCTCCGGCGAAACGTACGGGAGGAGCGTGCGCACCGCGGTCGGTCCGGTCACGCCGTGGAGAAAAGTGATCACGCTGCCCGGGGGCACGCTCGCGAGATAGACGCCGGCGAAGGTCTCGGTCACGTTCGTGAGAAACGCGTCGGGATCGCCCGACGAATCCACGGCGTCGGCGACCGAGGCAAACGGCGGGAACTGATCGAGCGGCGACAGCCGGTCGGTGATGTTTCCGTAGGAGATGCGGCGCTCGGGCGGAAGCAGCGGAACCGACGCGATCGCGTCGGAGGGCCTGCGCCCCGCCGGGACCTTCACGGGAGGCGAGGCTTCCGGCAGCGCGTTGTACGTCGCCGCCCAGTAGCCGAGCCCCTCGGCGAGCTCGCGTCGCCGTGCCGGCGTCTCCGTCGCTTCGAGGCTGCGGACCGCATGGGCGGTGCGGATCGCTCCGTGAAACGCGGCTGCAACGACGCCCGGTGAGAAACGCGGGATCCAGTCGGCGAGGACGGTCTTCCACGGGCGCTCCTCGACCTCCCGCCGGAAGAAGACGATCCAGTCGCCGACACGGTCGCCTTCGCCGAGAGCTTCCCGCCAGCTCTTCGAGTCGATCGGCCGCGTGCCGCCCGGATGGTCGCGCAGGCGCCTCTTGTACTTCTCGACCCACGGCACTACGGCTTCGGGCCGCGCGAGCTCCACGAGGGCCTCCGCGGCCATCGGTCCGTGGTTGGCCAACCGCCCGGCGTACTCCGGACCCGTCGGCGCCAGAAGCGCGAGCGCGTCCTCCATGGCCGAGGTTTCAGGCATGTTCTTCTTCGGCGTGCCGGCGGTCGCGGGCAAGAGCGGCGCCAAACAGGTCGCGGAAGCGGCAGCAGCCGCCTGGCGAAGAAAGCGGCGTCGCGACACGCTCGCCATCGGCAGCGGAGATCTTACCGCGAGGCCGCACCCCGCGCACGGCCGACCGGCGTGCAGCCGTATGCCGCAGTGCAGACCGCGATCTTCGCAACGAGGCTTTCGTCGAAGACCGCGATCTCTCGACGATTCTTGGCGATCGCCATGGATCGTCCGAGCTTTCTCCGGGAGTCGTCCGACAGCGCCTCCCACATCGAGCGTGTCACGTAGACGTTCGGGGAATCGTCGGCCCAGTGAAAGACGAGGCCCGACTGACGATACGGAAGGACCTCGCGCTGCGCCTGCTCGACGTCGCGGGGCGTGAAGGAAACGGCGGCGTGCGAAGGACGGGCGCGGTCGAGCACGAAGCTCAAAATGGTCACGAGGGCGGCGAACGTCACGCCGAGCACTGCCGCCAGGGTTTTTCGAACGGCGCCTCGTTTCATCTCCCCTCCGAGCTGACGAAAAAGGGCGGCCGGCGCCGGCAAGGGAGAAAGGCGCCGGCCGGTCGTGCTGCGAAGCTAGAACGTGAAGACCGCCTGGCCGACGAAGCGGCGCGGCGGAATGACGTGCGTGCCTCCGAAAACCGACAGGATGTTGTAGACGCCCTTCTTGTCGAAGGCGTTCAGCAGCATGAACTGAAGTTGAACGGGTATGTTCATTCGCGACAGGTCGTATCCGATCTGGAAGTCGACGATCGTTCGTGGCTTGATCCGGTTGGGA
Organism: Acidobacteriota bacterium; assembly: GCA_046724475.1. Taxonomy (GTDB): domain Bacteria; phylum Acidobacteriota; class Thermoanaerobaculia; order UBA5066; family Gp7-AA6; genus DAHUXD01. The sequence continues at coordinate 2,390 of JBKOVK010000295.1, forward strand.
TCGAGTTCGGTTCCGCTGTTGACGTTGATGTAGGGCGCCGCGAAGGCGTTGTCCGGATCGTTGAGCAGCTCCGCGGGGTCGGCGTCGGTGACGAGACCCGAGTCGTAGCGGACGTTGGTCCCGAGCCAGAGACCCGTTTTCGCGACGTCGTAATAGAGCCCCGCCTGGATCTGGAGCTTCTGATCGTGGTCGATCAGAAACGGGGCACCGGTGATCGAGTCGACAGCGCCCTGGTCCAGGAAGAGGCCTCCCGCAGGTGGCGGATCGTAAATGGCATGAACGTGGCCGGCCGAGACGAAGCCCCGGAAACCGTACGTCGGCGCGAGATCGAGGCGCAGATCCCACCCCTGGTACGAGCCGCTGGCGAAGGAGATCGGAAAGACGATGCCGGTCGCCAGGAACTGGTCCTGGTCCCCGGCATTCTTCGTGTCGCGCCACCAGTAGTCGAAATCGAGACGGACCTTCGAGCCCAGCGCCTGCTGAATGCCGACGGTCCAGGCGTTTTGACGCTCGGAGTTGACCGGCAGGACGCCTCCGCCGAGCGCCCGGGATTCCTGGACGGCCGGCGGGACGATCGCCGCGGCGGCCTCCGACGAGCTCAGCAGGATGTTCTCGAACTCCGGGGTGAAGAGGATGCGGCTGTAGGTCGCCCGGAAGACCGAACCGGTCGCAGCCAGGTAGTAGGCGAGCCCGAGGCGCGGGGACCACTGGACGTTCGTGACCGGAAGGTTGTTGTTCTCGTACCGAACTCCGATGTTTGCCGTCAGGTTCTTCCAGCGGATCGTGTCCTGCACGTAGGCCGCGTAGTACTTGTCCGTGCTGCTGTCGGAAAACTCGAATTGCGTTCCGCCGCGCGTCAGGTCGTAGGGCGCAATGTTGGGGTTGTAGTCCGGGGATGACGGATCGTTGAACGTCGGGTCGGTGATCCCGAAACGGAACAACTCCTTGATCGGGTAAGCCTTGAAGACTCCGCCGACTTTGATTTCGTGGATTCCGGTCGTCCACGTAAAGGAGGGCGTGATCCCGAAGTTGTTGAGGTCGCGGTGCGAGTCGGCCGTGATGGGCGTGTCCCCCGCCGACGGATAGAGCACGAACCTCGCCAGCCGGGCGTACGCGGTCACGTCCAGGACCGTCGACGCGGACATGACGTTTTGCCAGCCGAGGTTGTAGTTCTGGTCGTAAGTCTGAACACTCTCCTTTTGTCCCGCGTCTTCCTGTGAGAATCGGTTGGGGACGTCCCGGTCGGTGCGGCCGAGGAGCGCCGAGAGACGAAAGGCGTTCCCGAAACCGGGCGACGCCGAATCGAGCCGGATGAAGGCCCTCTGCGTGTTGCCCGTGTTGTTGAGGTTGCCCGGGTTGGGAGGGTCGGCGAAGTAGTCGGATCCCGCGGCGTTGAAGGAGGCGAAGATCCCGAGGCGGTCGTTCCCACCGCCGAGCGAAGCCCCGGCCTGATACGTGTCGAATGTCGCGAAGCTTCCGATCACGTTGCCTTTGAAGGGGGTCCCGAGGCCGGACTTCGTGGACATGTTGATGACCGCGCCGATCTTCTCGCCGAACTCGGCCGGCACGTTGCCGTAGATGACTTCGAGCGACTGCGCGATGCCCGGATCGATCGAGTTGGAGAAGGTCACGCCCGTCTGGTCGGCGATCGTCTGGCCGTCGATGACGTACTCGCTCTGGCTGTGCGCGCCCTGAAAGTGGTAGCGGCCGTTCTCGTCCAGCGCGAAACCGGGCGTGGACGTGACGATCTCTTCCATCGCGCGCATGGGGACCGCAGCCGGCGCCCTCTGAATGAAAGACTTGTCGATGTCGATGTGCGAAGTGGTGACGTCCGTCTCCAGCTGCGCCGCGGTGGGCTCGCCCACGACGCTGACCGACTCCGAGACGGCCGGGATTTCCAACCGGATCTCGACCTCGCGAGGGATGGACGTCCGAATGTCGAGGGTCTGGTGGACCGGCTTGAATCCCTGCACCTCGACGTGCAGCTCGTAGGGATTGAATGGAACGTTGAAGAATTGGAAGGTCCCGTCGCGGCCGGTCGTCGTCTCGGCCTTGAATCCGGCGATGTCGTTGCGCAGCTGCACGAGAACGGCCGCCAGTGGCTTGCCGTCAGGCCCATTCACGACGCCGCGGATCGAGCCGGCCGTACCCGCAGCCAGGGCCGCGCCGCCGGCAAACAGCACCGCAGTGCAAGACCAAGAAACAAGACGCCTGAATCTCCGCATCGTGTTCTCCTCCTCAAACGGGTCGAGGCTCGGCGCGGCCAGCGCACCGACTGGCCTCCCCGGCGGGGAGGCGCCTCGAAGTTGTGTTGTTCGGTCGGGGTCTAGAGGAGAGACGGTGGGGCGCGGGAGCCGTTTGCGAAGGATGCGATCGAGACGGGTTTGGATGCGACCTCGTCGCCGGCGAACGCAGCGATCAAGACCGGAAGTGAAACAGAGGCGTTGACCGCCAGCCCAGCCATCCGATGGCTGTGGCAGGCCAGACAAGGGTGCTCATCGAAACGGACGACGGAATGCCAGTGGGTCGCCTTCGAGAGCGGGCTGTGATTCGAGACGACCCTCTCCGGCGCGCCGGTCGACGTCGGAGAGACCAGCCCCGCGAAGCTTTCGTGGACGTGCAGACCGCCCGCGGAAGCGATGATCGCCGCGAGAAGAACTCCCGCCGCTAGGCGCCGGGGGATGTGGCGACCGTCCGACATGCGCGCCTAGTTTACCCCCTCTCCCTGACCCTCTCCCCCGCAAGCGGAGGAGAGGGGACCCTTGGAGAGGCTGGTGCTACTTCTCGATGTTCTGAATCGCGCGATCCGCGGCCCACTTGACGCGCGGCATCTTGGAAAGTTCCTTCAAGAGCGGCAGCGCCGGCGTGGCGGCGGGCTTGCCAATTGCGCCGAGGGCCGATGCGCATGCGCGCAGGACGTGGATCTGCTCGTTCTTCGCCGAGCATGCCGCCATCAACGCCGGTACCGCGGGCGCCGCGTCCTTGCCGATCGCCGCGATTGCGTTACCCGACATCAACCGCACGTTGGGGTCCGGATCCGCCAACGCTTTCTCAAGCTGCGGCAGAGCCGGCAGCGCGGCCTTGCCCTGGTCGCGCAGGGCCAGCGCGGCGAGGCCGCGCGTGACGGGGTTCGGATCCGACAACGCCTTCGCGAGGTCCGACACGGATCCCGTCGGGACGCGTGGCTCCTGGATCTTCGCCGCCGCGGCCCAGGCCTCGGGGCCCGTCTTGGCCAGGACGATGTCGTCGACGCCGACGGTGTAGCCGCTGGAGTCCTCGCGCTTGCCCTTGGCGACGAACGTCAGCGTGTGGCGGCCCTTCGTCAGCCGCGGCCAGCCGACCTGGTAGTCGGCGCCCACGTAGGTCTCGAGCGCGTAGCCGTCGAACTCGGTCTGCGGCCGCACGTCCGCGCCCGGCTCGTGCTCGAGCACCGGCGCGACCGGAGGCTTCCCGTCCAGCAGGACCGTGTAGACGCCGTAGTCCGACCCCTTCGCCATCTGGGCGTAGACCTCGTAGTCGCCGTCTTCGGGAACGTCGAACGGGATCGTCACCTTCGAGCCAGGCCCCTGGCCTTCGAACACCACGACGTCCTTGGACCAGAAGAGGTCCGGGAAGACCGAGACCTTCCCCTTCTCGGCGACGATCTGCGGCATCGCGTTCTCGACCTCGATCTGCAGGGCGTTGCCCTGGGGCAGCCGCGCCGCGCCGTACGGCACCGGCGGCTGGTCCTGCGCGATTCCCTCCTGGTACCAGAAGGCCACACTCGACATCAGGTCGACGCGCTCGCCAAATCCCGACTTGACCGACCCGTCGGCGTTGAACGTCCATCCCTTGTGCTCGATCTCGGCCTTCAGCGACTTCTGGAACGGGATCGGGTCGACGAGGTGCCAGCGGTACGCCGTCATTCGCGAGCCCAGCCCCGTGCCCTCGGCCACCGTCACGCCGTAGTACGGACCGTCGTTGACGTGCAGCCCCCAGGCGTCGTTGAAGTAGTCCTCGCTGCCCGTCCCCTCGATGGAGGGCTTGGCCGCGCCGTCGACCCAGAAGTAGTCGTCCCCTTCCCCGAACCAGCCCGCCTCCGCCTGCACCACCGACATGACGGTGCCGACGTAGTGGCCCTTGCCCTTCGCTTCCAGGAACACGTAGTTCTTGCCGTCGGCCGGCGCGGGTAGCATCTGCCGGTAGCGGGCGTGGAAGTAAGGCGTGTTGGCCGGCAGCGAGGGCAGCTTCTCCCAGTCCACGTGGAAGTAGAGATTGGAGCAGCGGCGGCGCCCTTCGTTCGTGACGGTGATGCGAACCGATTTCTTGAATGGCATCGGCCAGTAGCTGTTGCGTGCCCGCCCGTCGGAGCTGTCGACGACCATGAGCGACTTGACCTTCGCCTCGAACCCGTGGCCGACGGCGAAAAAGTCGCCGATCGGAGCGTCGACGCTGGGGATCGGGCTGCCGTCGTAGTAGACGCGCAGGCGCAGGAGCTTGGGCCAGCCGTACTCGTTGTCGGCGATCGTGACCCAGATGTGCGTGACGACGCCGGGGCCCTGGAGGTCCGCGAGGACCGTCGTCTCACCCGGGATCGGACGCTTGCTGTCGTCGTTGGAGTTCCAGTCCTCGTTGTTGGACGAGGAGCGGAACGCCGCAAAATCCTTGGGCTCGGTCAGCCGGAAGGGATCGGGAAGGCCGGGGTTGATGCTCTGCCCGAGGGCCGGAAGGGCCCCCAGCGCCGCGGCGGTGAAGACGGCGAGCGTACGAGCGATCTTCATCTCTCTTCTCCTCAAGGCCGCGCCGGCGGCAGCGCGTTCCAGTTCAGGATCCCGTTCCAGAGGAACCGGTAGTCCCCACGATTCAAGTCGCGGTGCATCGGATTGAAGTTCATCGCGAGAACGCGGCCGGTTCCGGCGGGCAGATCCAGGATCGCGGCATACCCCTCGAGCGCGTCCGCGTTCTTTACCCCTCCGGAGACCACGAACGACGGTGTCTTGTCGGTCTTGGAGTCGGACGCCTTCTCGGCGTCGGGGTCGCGCTCGTCCTTGGGCAGCTTCGTTCCCCACTGGAGAACGATGAAGCGGCGCAGCTCCGGCCGCACGCCGTACGTCGGCAGGTCGATCCGGAACGCGGAGGTCACCTCGGGATATCCGTAGGCGACCGGATGCTCGGGCCGCAGGAACTTAGCGGTCAGCTCGACGCCCGGGGTGTCGGGGCCCGACCGCCGGCTGACGGAGCGCGCGAGGCCGCCCTCGAGGGCCAGGGCCGAGCCGCCGCCGAGCGTGATCAGGAGTCCTCCGTGGTCCAGGTAATCCTGGAGGTTGGCCATGCCTCCCCAGCCGATGCCTCCGGTGATGTCGGGGGACGCGTCGGGCACTCCGTGGCTCGGGAACTCGGGCGTCTTGGTGTACGCCATCGGCCGCCACTTCGTATCGATTCCCTTGATCTGACTCTTCAGCGAGAGATCGGTGTGCGCGTAGACGATGACGTCGTACTTCTCCCGCAGCCGGCCGGCGCGGATGTCGTCGTCGCGGATGTAGTCGTAGGGAATCTTCTCCTGGTCCAGCGCCAGTCGCAGCCACCCCACCGACTCGGTGTCGTCCCAGAGATGCCAGACGGCGAGGCGCGGAATCACCGCATCGTGCGCGTCGATCTTCGGAGCGGCGCCGACGCTCTCGAAGTCGAGCCCCAGCTCCTTCGCCGTCGCCGCGAGCGCCGGCGCGAGCCCGTCCTGGGCCGGCACGATCCAGGACCCGCGAGGGTACGTCGTCGAGCCGACGGTGAACGGTTTCTCGGCGATCGAGACCTTGAAGCGTGCGAGCCGGAACCGCGCGGCGAGCAGCGCCTCCTGGCCCGTGTCCTTCAGGAGGTAGACGGGTGAGGCGCCGGAGACGCGGCCTTCGGGCATCTCCACCGAAGCGACCGGCGCGGCCTTCGCGTCCCGAATCTTCTCGTCATCCACCTTCGTCGCGGTCAGGCCGTAGTGCACCGGCAGCGCCCAGGACACGTCGTCATAGGGCTGATACGGTGTCTCGGTCGGGAACTTCTGCGGCTCGAGCAGGTCTACGGCGTAGTTTCGATACGGCTGGTCGAGACGGACCAGGAAGTCCCCTTTTGCGAAGCTCCCTTCCTTCACCGTGACCGGCTCGGCGAGGCGCGCGACCTCGATGTGCTGCGCGCGGAGGACCCCGATCATCTGCGCCACGCGCCGGCGATCTCCCTGGTCCTGCGCGATGACGAAGGCGTACGGGTTTCCCTTCACGCCCTTCTGCCACGAGTTGTAGCCCTTGCGGTAGAAGTTGCGCAGCATCTCCTTCGAGTTCCTCGCCGTCCAGTCCAGGATCGAGAGACAGGCCGTCTCCATGTAGTTCGTGTTGTCGCGCAGCGACCAGCGAAACTTCTTGTCCGGCGGCCATGGCCGGTACCACTCGCGGTCGGTCACGGGCTTGTCGACGTAGCGCTGCTCGGACGGACGGAGCGTGCGCTCGACCGTCTCGGCCGTACCGTTGCCGAACGTCTCGTATCCGCGGCCCAGCGAGTTGTGGTTGGAGGCGACCGAGTCGAGGTAGTGCAGTCCCCACGATTCGCCGAATCCCCAGGTCCACACGCCGGGCATTCCCAGCGCCGTCAGCGTCTGGACCTCGTGGAACGACGTCTCCAGCCACTCGGAGATCGCGATGGGATCGAGATTCGCATTGTAGGGACCGGTCCCGTTCCAGGTGTGCAGGAGCGGGATCGACTCATGGAGATCGTGGACGGCCGTCGGGTGGTAGTCGAAGAACATCCGGTGAACCGCCTTCGTCAGCGCGAGGGCGCTCTGGTGCGTGTCCCGGTTGTTGTCGTGGAAGACGTAGTAGCCCCAGTACGGAGGGGACTTGTCAGGAAGGTCGAAGTAGTCGGTCTTGCCCTTCAGGTATCGGTAGAACCAGTCGACGGTCTTGTCGCGCCCGTCGGGCTCCGAGACCGGGTTGATCAGCACGACGACGTTCTTGCGGATCTGCTGGATCATCGGCTGGTCCGAGACGGCCAGCCGGTACGCCAGCTCCATCACCATCTCGGGGCTGCCGGTCTCGGTCGAGTGCAGGCCGGCGTTGAAGTAGTAGATCGGGCGCGCGGTTTCGATGATTTTCTCCGCGGCCTCGGGGCTCGTGGCTCGCGGGTCGGCCAGGGCCGCCGTCGCCGCCTTCCAGTGATCCATGTTGCGGATGCCGTCCTCGTCGGCCACCGCCACGAGCAGGATCTCGCGTCCCTCCTCGGACTTGCCGATGGTATCGACGCGGACGCGGGGCGAGGTCCGCGCCAGCTCGCGGAAGTAACCGTAGATCTTGTCGGTGCGCGAAAGCTCGCCCGCCTTCCCGACGACGTGCCCGAGGTATTTCGTCGGGGACGTCACGGTCGCGGAAGCCGGAACGTAGGCGACCCAGGGACTCGAGAACTTGGAATCCGTCGTGTCGGCCGCGATGGCTTCGATCGAGCCCGGCTCCGGGACATCCGGCGCCGTGGAGATTTCCGGGACCGCGGCCGCGCTCGCGGCGAGAAGCAGCCCGACCAGCGCCGCCCGACGCGCCCGTTCGACCATCCTCCCTCCTCGACGCCGCGCGCGATGGCGCGCGGTTAAATCCAAATGAATCGCCCGGTGGACGCCGCGTAATCTAGCAGGCGCCCGAGAGGACCGGAAGTGAAAACGGCGGGAGATAATGCGCCGCGTGAAAAAACTACGGGTCAGACTCCTCACCGCATTCGTCATCGTCCTCTTCACCGCGCTCCCTGGCCGGAGCGCTCCCTCGCCGCCGACGTCTTCGGACCCGGTGCTGGTCGGGGCCGGAGACATCGCGGCCTGCGACAACGACGGCGACGAAAGAACTGCGAAGCTCCTCGACACGATCCCCGGCACCGTGTTCACGCTCGGAGACAATGTCTACGCAAGCGGCACCGCCGAGCAGTTTGCACAGTGCTATGCCCCCACCTGGGGACGCCACAAAGAACGCACGCGTCCAGCCCTCGGCAATCACGATTACCGTACGGCCGGGGCAGCCGCCTACTTCGCCTACTTCGGAGCGGCCGCGGGAGATCCCAAGAAGGGCTACTACAGTTACGACCTCGGGACGTGGCACGTCATCGTCGTCAACAGCAACTGCGGACAGATCGGCGGGTGCCAGGCGGGCTCGGCGCAGGAGAAGTGGGTCCGCGAGGATCTCGCCGCGCATCCGACGCTCTGCGCCGTCGCGATGTGGCACCACCCGAGATTCTCCTCGGGGATCGAGCACGGAGACGAAGCCGGGATGGCCGACATCTGGCGCGCGCTCCAGCAGGGCGGCGTCGACCTCGCGCTGGCCGGCCACGAGCACAACTACGAGCGCTTCGTACCTCAGGACGCGGAGGGGAAGCCGGACCCCGAGCACGGGATCCGCGAATTCGTGGTGGGGACCGGAGGAAAGAGTCTCTATCCTTTCGGAAAGCCGCTTCCGACGACCGAGGTCCGAAGCAATACGACCTACGGGGTCTTGAAGCTCACGCTCCATCCCGATTCCTACGACTGGCAGTTCGTGCCGGTCGAAGGCGGGTCCTTCGCCGATTCCGGCAGCGCGAAGTGCCACTGACGAAACGATAGACTGCGTTCATCATGGAAATGGAAAGACCCTGCACACACCTGTCGGCCATCCACGACGTCAAGCCGCACTCCAAGGGCTGCGAGGAGTGCCTCAAGATGGGAGACACCTGGGTCCATCTGCGGCTGTGCCTGACCTGCGGCCACGTCGGCTGCTGCGATTCCTCGAAGAACAAGCACGCAACCAAGCACTGGCGCAAAGTCGAGCATCCGATCATCCGGTCCTTCGAGCCCGGCGAGGACTGGCGCTGGTGCTATCCCGACGAAGAGTTCGTCTGACGAAGCGCCCGGTCTGACGATCGGTGACCGAGCCGCGCCGGACCCTCCTCGACAACCCGCTCGTCGCGACACCGCTGTCGGCCCTGCTCTGGGCAGGTGACGTGCTCATCGTCATTGCCTGGACGCCGGCCGTCGCCCTGTTTCGGCTCTTCACCCGCCTCTCCGATCCGAACCGATATCGCGTCGGCCGCCTGATGCATTCCTCCGCGGCGTTCGCTGCGCGCATCAATCCGTTCTGGGACTTCCGCGTCGTCGACGGCGTTCATCCGGATGCCCGGCGGCCGTATCTCTTCGTCTGCAACCACAAGTCACTCGCGGACGTCTTCCTCCTGGCAATGCTGCCGTGGGAAATGAAGTTCCTCTCCAAGGAATCGATCTTCAAGATTCCCCTGCTCGGGTGGCAGATGCGCGTGGCCGGGGACATCCCTCTCGAGCGCGGCGACAAGGAGAGCGCGCGGCGGGCGCTCGGGCAAATGCGGGAGCGGCTGCTCGCGAAGAGCTCCGTGATCGTGTTTCCCGAGGGCACGCGCAGCGCCGAAGGCACGCTCGGGCAGTTTCGCGATGGCGCGTTCCGCCTCGCGATCGAGCTGGACGTCGACATCGTGCCCCTGGCCATCCAGGGTACCGAGACCGCTTTGCCCAAGCACTCGCTCCGCTTCCGGCGGACGAAAGCGTCGGTCACCGTGCTTCCGCCGGTCTCGACCGCCGGCCTCGGTGCAGCCGACGCGCCGGCGCTGGCGGAGAAAGTGCGCGGCCAGATCGCGGCAGTCCTCGGAGTAGAGTGATACGCCGTGCCGACTCTCGACATGGCCCTGATTCTGGAGGCGCGCCGCGCGCTGGACGGCCGCATCCGCCGGACTCCGCTCGAGCCTTCGCTTCGCCTCTCGGAAATCGCCGGCGTTCCCGTGTCGCTCAAGCTCGAGTCGCTCCAGGCCACGGGCTCCTTCAAGCTGCGCGGCGCTTTCTTCGCGATGAGCCGTCTCTCGGAAGACGAGCGCGCGCGCGGCGTCGTCACCTGCTCCGCGGGCAATCACGGCAAGGCCGTGGCCTACGTTGCGCGGGAGCTCGGCCTGAAGGCCACGATCCACGTACCGAGAGGCGTCGACGAGTCCAAGTACCGCGGAATGCTCGCTCTCGGCGCTGAAGTCCGGCGCAGCGACTTCGACGGCTTCGACGACACCGAGAAGGTGGCGAAGGCGCAGGCCGCGCGGGAGGGACGTCCGTACCTGACGGCTTTCGACGACGAGGTGATCCTGGCGGCCAACGGCGGCACACTCGCGGCCGACGTCCTCGACGAGGCGCCCGACGCGCGGACTTTTCTCCTGCCCGTCGGCGGCGCGGGACTGGCCGGCGGATTCGCGTTCTACGCGAAGACGGCGGTCCCGAGCTCGCGTGTGATCGGCTGCCAGCACGTCCTTTCGCCCGCCCTCGCCCTGTCGCTCGAGCGGGGCGAGGCGGTTCTGACGCTGCCGCCGATCGAGACCACCGCCGGAGGTCTCGAGGGAGGCATCGGGAAGACGGGCTTCGATGCGCTCAAGTCGCGCATCGACGGCGTGGCCCTCCTGACCGAGGAGGAGATCTTCGACGCAGTGCGCTTCGTGCTCGACGCCCACCAGTACGTCATCGAGCCTTCCTCGGCCGTCACCGTCGCGGCGATCCTGACCGGAAAGGCCGGAAGGCTCACCTCGCCGGCCGTCGCCGTCATCTCGGGACGCAATGTCGCGCTCCCGACGCTTCGGCGGATCCTCGCCGCATGAAAACCATCGGCATCGAAGAGATCCGGCGCGCGGTCTCCCCTTCCGCCGCGATCGACGCGATGCGGGAGGCCGTGATCGCGTACTCGCGGGGCGAGTGCGAGACGCCCATGCCGATGCACCTCTATCTCGCCAGAGACCACGGGGACGAGGTGCACATGAAGTCGAGCTTCCGAAACGGAGGCCGGCACTTCGCCCTGAAGATGGCCGGCACGTTCGCCACGCGGGCCTACGGCATGGTCATGCTCGTCTCGGCGGAGACGGGTGAGACCGCCGCGTACTTCGACGACGGCGGATACCTGACCGACCTGCGCACGGCGGCCGTGTCGGCGATGACGGCCCGCGAGCTCGGACGGAAGGATCAGGTTCTCGGGATCCTCGGCACCGGGATCCAGGCGCGCCTCCAGGCCGAGCTCCACGCCGGAGTCCTGCCTTTGTCGGAGATTCACGTCTGGGGCCGCAACCCCGACCGGGCCGCAGCGTGCGTCCGCGAGATCTCCGTGCGCCTTCCGGGGGTGCGAGTCACCGCCCTTGCCACATCCGCCGAAGTCGCCGCGAAGGCGCGCCTCCTCGTCACGGCAACGGCTTCGCGCGCGCCCATCCTCCGCGCCGAGGACGTCGCTGCCGGCACGCACATCTCGGCCGTGGGCGCCGACTCCCCCGGCAAGCAGGAGCTCGACCCCGAGATTCTCCGCCGCGCCTCACTCCTGCTGATCGATTCGCTCGCCCAGTGCGAGAAGCTCGGCGAGCTCCAGCACGCGCTCACCGAGCAGGCCCGCGCGGTCGAGATCGGCGCATTCTGCGCCTCGCCCCGCGACTACGACCGCGGCGGAGTCACCGTCGCCGATTTCACCGGCCTCGGCGCCGAGGACCTCTTCATCGCCGAGGCGTGCCTGGCGAGCCTGTCGCGATGACCACCGCGCCGCGACAGGTCCTCGCCGACCGGGGCATCGGACAGCGCGACGGGTTCCGCTGGCGCGGAGGCGAGATCAGCCGCGTCGAGGGCTTCTCTGACGCTGTTTTCGCGTTCGCCGTCACGCTCCTCGTCGTGTCCCTCGAGGTGCCGCGGACGTTTCACGAGCTCGCGGCGGCGATGCGAGGGTTCGTCGTCTTCGCGGTGTGCTTCACGCTCCTGATCGTGGTCTGGCGCGAGCACTACGTGTTCTTCCGTCGCTACGGGCTTCAGGACAACGGCACGATCTGGCTCAACGCCGCGCTGTTGTTCGTCGCGCTCTTCTACGTGTATCCCCTGAAGTTCCTCTTCAACGTGGTCTTCGCGGGCGTCACCGGAGCTCCGCGCGAAGTCCCCGGACCCGAAGGACGCCTGGAACCCGTGATCGAGACCGGACAGGTCCCCTCGCTGTTCCTGATCTACGGCGCGGGCGTCATCGCGCTCTACCTCCTGCTCGCGCTGATGTACGCGCACGCGTACCGGCTGCGCGGCGCGCTGGACCTCACGCCGCTCGAGGTCTTCGACACGCGGGCCAGCATCCGGTCGCACCTCCTCGCGGCGGCGATCGGCGTGCTCTCCTGCCTCGTCGCCGTGACCGTTCCGGCGCGGATGGTCGGCCTCGCCGGCTTCGTCTACTTCCTGTTCGGACCCGTGATGGCCATCGACGGAATGTGGACCGGGCGCCGACGGCGGAGGCTCTTCGAGGGCAACTCCGGCGCGTGATAGGCTGCCCGCGACAGACGGCGGTGGAGTCCGCCGAAACCGCTGGCCGCTGCCAGCCAATGACTCCTACGGTGTCGCGCCGTAGGAGTTTTTTTCTTGCGCGCGGAACGGGGGAATAGACGAGGATGTCGCGATTTCTGTGGATCTGCCTCGGCGGCGCCGCCGGAACCGGCGCGCGCTACCTGCTGTCGGGATGGGCCCTCGCCGCCCTCGGGCCCGCATTTCCGTGGGGCACGCTGGCTGTGAACGCGATCGGATCCTTTCTGCTCGGCCTGTTGATGCAGGTCGGCATCGCCACGCCGATTCTGTCCCCGACGCTGCGGCTGACGCTGACGACCGGCGTGATGGGAGGCTTCACGACGTACTCGACGTTCAACTACGAGACGATCCGATACGCCCAGGACGGGTCCTGGCCGGTCGCGCTCGCCAACGTCCTGGCCACGTTCGTTGGGTGCCTCGTCGCGGGGCTGGCGGGCGTCGCCCTCGGTCGCTGGACCTTCGGAGGCTAAGGTCATGCGCATTCTCGACGGAGAGCAGGTTCTGGTTCGCATCTTCATCGGCGAGTCGGACCAGTGGCACCACCAGCCTCTCTGGATGGCGCTGCTGCAGCGCCTGCGCAAGGACGGCTACGCGGGCGCGACCGTCTTCCGGGGCATCGGCGGGTTCGGCGCCCGGAGCGTGCTCCACACGACGCTGCTCGAGCGACTCTCCCAGGACCTGCCGCTCGTCATCGAGATCGTCGATACGCAGGCGCACGTGGACGCGCTGCTTCCCGCGCTGGACGAGATGGTCTCGGAGGGGCTCGTGACGATCGAGAAGGCCCGGGTGCTCAAGTACTCGCCGGGCAAGCGTCCCCTCGACGGGGGCTAGTCCTTACTCTTCCGCCGTAGCGGCACGATCACCGTCACGTTTTCGCCGCCGCGGCGGACGGCGACGACGGCAGCGTCTCCCCAGCGTTTCCCGGACATGCCACGCGCGAGCGCCTCGCGGTCCGGGAGCGAGGCCCCGTCGAGGGAGACCAGCAGGTCTTTCTCTTTCAGCCCCGCCCGCTCGGCCGGGGAATCCTTCTCGACGTGGATGACCTCGAGGAGCGCCTCCTCCGGGCGAGGCCGTGTCGAGACGCCGAGGTCGGGATAGATCGGGTCGGTTTGGGCCGGCACGCCCCAGACGAAGTTCGCGTACGACGCCTGCACGTCGGCGACCGTCTTGCCCTTGTCGTCGCGGACGGCAACCGGTATCACCGACGCCGTCGGAACCGGCCATTGGGCGCGCACCTGGCGCTCGATGCCGAGGCCGTACTGCACGTGGCCCGCTCCGACGAGCAGGACCACGATCGCCTTCGGGTCCGAGTTCCCGGACACGGACTTCACCGCCTGGAATCCCATCGTGGCGTCCCACGTGCACTGGGCGGCGAGCATCGCCTTCCAGCCTTCCTCGTCCATCGAGGCGTGGAAGCTCTCGTCGTCGAACGACGCCTTGAAGAGGCGCAGATGCTCCGGGCTCTCCGTGTCGATCTTCGACGGGATGTGCGCCGCCTCTTCCGGTGTGAGTCCCTGGAACCCCTTCTTGCGGACGGCCGAGACGATGTCGCGAGGCGCGTTGACGGCGACCATCGGCAGGTGCCGGTCCCGCGCGAAGAAGAAGACGTCGCGGTAGTAGAGCCAGTTGTAGCCCCAGCTCTTGTAGTAACCCCCGGGCGCGAGGAATTGTTCTTCGGACAGACGTCCGCCGATCCAGTCGTCGAGAAGCTTCTGCTCGGTGTACGGAAACATCTCGAGCGCGATGGTCACGTTGCGCCCCGACTTCACCAGCGCCTCGATCACGGAAAGCTCGACGCGATGGGAGTCCATGCTCGTGTGCTCCTCGCCGACGAGCAGGAGCCGCACGCCGCTGAGCCGCGAGGGCAGCTCCGCGGAAATGATCGCGGCGCCGCTCCCGGAGTCCGTGATTGCGTCGAGGACGACAGGCACGGTCCGATCGCGGCGTGCCGGGTCGCCGATCGGGAGTTTGAGGAGGTCTTCGGCGAGCGCCGGCGAAGCCAGGATCGCCGCCAGGACGAGTAATCGTGCGCTCGGGCGGCGCCTCACGATCTCCACGGCGCGATGGCGGCGATCTCGACGGGTCCTTCGGCGAGGTGCACGCGATCTCCCACGCGCGAGCCGAGCAGACGCTGGGCGAACTCCGACTGATAGGAATAGACCGCCTCCTCGGGCTTCGAGTCCCACGGCCCGAGAATCGTGACGTCGCGTTCGGCGCCCGCGCCGTCGCGCAGGCGCACGCGCGTTCCGACACGGACCTCCGTCGCGTCGATTCGGGTCGGATCCAGGATCCTTGTCCGCGAGAGCTCGTCGGCGAGCGACGCGATGCGCGCCGACAGGTACTCGTGTTTCTGGCGGGCGGCGTGATACTCGAAGTTCTCCGACAGGTCTCCGTGCTCCTTGGCGGCTCGCATCTGCTCCGCGTTGGCCGGAAGCTCGACCTGCTTCAAGTGCAGCATCTCCTTACGGCGCGCCTCCACCGCCTCGGCGGTCGCGTAGAGGTACTCGCGGGCGGGAGCGCGCAGCTCCGGGAACTTCATCAGGAGCGCCTCCCGGACGGTCGCGCGCCGGTGCTCCTCGAGGCCCGCGACTCGGTCGAGCGCGTGGAGGAGGTCCCGCGCCTCCTCTTCGGAGCCGGCGGTGCGCACCGCCGCCACCGCCAGGCCTCCCGGCTCGAAGAGCTCCTTGAGGCGCGCGCGCAATCCCGAGAACTCGTCCATCCGCAGCGCGTCGGTGATCGCGAGAAAGAGCGCCGGCGACTCGACCCGGTTCTCGGAGTGGATGCGTTCGGCGAGCCAGAGAAACGCCCGCGGCGCCGAACGCGGCGACCGCAGGATGCGCCGCGAAAGGTCCGCCGCCCGGTCTCCGAGGGCCTCGAAGAGCATCGACAGGACCCGCGCGTCGTCCTCGCGGGAGATCTGCTCGACGAAGATCTCGGCCCAGTCCGGCCGCGAGGCGCGCACCGCCTCGAGGGCGTTCTGCCTTGCCTGCTGGTCCCGGATCTCGGAAATGATCTTGCGGGGCTCCGCCGCGAGGAGCTGGTCGGCGGGAAAGGCCTCGGGAGCCGCGGGCTTCAGACGCGCCGCCGCCTGCGACAGCTCCCACGCCAGCGCAGGCCGAGCGCTTCCGACGCGCTGCGCCTCGGCGGCCAGTCCCTCGGCCATCCAGCCGGCGAGCTCTTTCGACCTCTTGGCGTGCTTGCGCGCGAGGTCCATCTTGGCCGCGGGCTCCGCCTCGGCGAAGGCACGGCGCACGCTTTCGTCCGCGGCCCCGGCGCTCTCGCTCCAGGTCACCTTCGCCGACTTGGCGCTTCCGGAGACCAGGAGTTGCGAATGCTTGCGCGCCGCGGTCCAGAACGACGACCAGCGCGCCTCGGGAACCGTCCCGGCCAGCTCGGTCTTGATCTCCTGGACCCTCATCGGACGGCTGAAGCTCGCGAGCAGCCAGCGGACGGTTTCGGACGGGTCCTTCTGCGCCAGAGCGGACAGCCCCTCGGGATCCTCGACCTTCTTTCGGAGGATGTGGGTCTCGGGCAGCGGCACCAGCGTCCTCTCCGCCGAGACCAGCGAGAGCGGGACCTTCGCCCCGCCGACTTCCAGCCGCATCACATCGAGCGCCGGATTCATCTCGACGAGGCGCCCGGGCCCGCGTCCCGGGAGGTAGTAAATCTCTCCCGGCGTGAACTTCAGCCATCGAGCGATTTTTCCGGCGGAGTCCGAGGGGTCGGCCGCGCCCTCGACCGGGAATTTCGCCAGCACCGGCGCCAGCGCCGGGTGGCCGGCGAATCGTGCCTTGAGCGCCGCCGTCAGATCCTTTCGGATCGCCGCGTCCGTGGGAGACATGCGCGCGATCTCGAGCAGCACCTTGATGCTCGCATCACGGTCGCCGTCGGAATGGAAGTCCGCGAGGAGGCGGAGCCACGAAAGGGCCTGGGCGCCGGCGCCCTTCTTCTTGACCGCCGCGGCCACCCGGAAATAGAACGGCAGCTCCTCGGCGCCCTCCTCGACTTTCCTGGTCCAGAGAGCCTCGAGCGCGTCGAACTTCTTCCCGTCGATGAGCTGCTGGACCTCGGGTGGCAGCGGCGTGGGTTCGCTCGACGACATGGACCGCCGATCTTAGCCCACGTCCAGGGCTCAGCCCACGTCGACGGCCGCTTTGCGGAGGAACTCCTCCCGCGGCGCCACACCGAGGCCCGGTTCGGTCGACGCGGCCATGCGGCCGCGGGAGCGGCGGGGCGCGCCCTCGGCGATCGAGACCGTCACGTAGCTATTGAAGTCGGTCGCCGAAAAGAGCAGCTCCGGCGGAGTCGAGTGCGCCAGGTGCGCGATCGCCGCCGTCGTCACGTCTCCTCCCCATGAATCCTCCAGCGTCATCGCGACCCCCAGCGAGACGCAGAGATCCCGCGCCTGGCGCGTCTTCGTCAAGCCGCCGAGCTTGGAGATCTTGAGGTTGACGACGTCCATGGCGAGGTCTCCGGCGGCGCGCAAGAGCACGCCGATCCCGTCGATCGTCTCGTCGAGGACGAACGGAAGATCCGTCCGGCGCCGCACCGAAAGGCACTCCTCGTACGTGGCGCAGGGTTGCTCGATGTACACGTCGACGTCGCGCACCGCGCGCACGACCCGAGCCGCCTGGTGCGGCAGCCATCCCGTGTTCGCGTCCGCGACGAGGACGTCGTCCGGAGCCAACACCGCCCGCACGGCGCGAATCCGCTCGACGTCCACGCTCGGGTCGCCGCCGACCTTGAGCTGGAAGCGCCGGTAACCCTCGCCCTTGTACCCCGCGACCTTCTTCGCCATCTCCTCGGGCGCCTCCTGTGAGATCGCGCGATAGAGAACGAAGTCCTCGCCGTAGCGGCCGCCGAGGAGGGTCGAAACCGGCAGCTTCGCGGCCTGGCCCAGGATGTCCCAGCACGCCACGTCGATTCCGGACTTGACGTACGGATGCCCCTTCAGCGCCGCATCCATCCGGCGGTTCAGGCGCTCGAGCTGCGTCGGATCCTCGCCGATCAACTGCGGCGCGAGCATCGCGACACCAGCCCGCACGCCCTCGGCGTAGGCCGGCAGATACGCCGGGCCGAGCGGACAGACTTCCCCATGGCCGACCAAGCCCGTGTCCGTCTCGACCCGGACGAGGGTGGAATCGAAGACCGCCACCGACTTGCCGCCGGACCAGCGGTAGCTGCCCTCGTGCAGCGGCAGCTCGACCCGGTAGGCCGCGATTCGCCGGATTTTCATGGGCCGGAACTCTAGCAGGCCGGGCAACGGGCGCACTCGGTTAGGATCAGCGCCACGTGAACGCGAAGGGTGCCCTCTTTGCGGCCCTGGGTGTGGTCAGCCTCGTGTACCTCGTGGTCTGGATCCGCGACCTGCGGCGCCGCGGCAACTCGAGACCGGGCACGATGCAGCTCGCGATCGGTTTCCTCACGAACTTCTTCGACACGCTCGGGATCGGTTCCTTCGCGCCGACGACGTCGATGTTCAAGCTCAACCGGCTCGTGCCCGACGAGAGGATCCCGGGCACTCTCAACGTCGGCCACTCCCTTCCGACGATCGCGCAGGCCTTCATCTTCATCGCGATCGTGACGGTCGACATGGCGACGCTCGCGAGCCTCATCGCGGCGTCGGTGGCCGGAGCGTGGCTGGGCGCTGGCGCCGTCGCGTCGTGGCCGCGGCGCCGTGTCCAGATCGGAATGGGGATCGCCCTCATCGCGGCGGCGTCGTTCTTCGCGATGACGAACCTCGGGCTCTTTCCCGCCGGCGGCGACACGTTGGGGCTGACCTCGCCGCTTCTCTGGTTCGGAATCGCCGGCAACTTCGTGCTCGGCGCGCTGATGACGCTGGGGATCGGCCTCTACGCCCCCTGCATGATCCTCGTTGCGTTGCTCGGAATGAATCCGCGGGCGGCGTTCCCGATCATGATGGGCTCCTGCGCGTTCCTGATGCCGATCGGCAGCCTCCGCTTCATCCAGAAGGACAGCTACGCGCTGAAAGCGGCGGTCGGCCTCGCGCTCGGCGGAATTCCGGCTGTTTTCCTGGCCGCGTTCTTCGTCAAGTCGCTGCCCCTGACGTGGCTGCGATGGCTCGTCGTCGCGGTCGTCGTCTACGCGGCCGTCGCGATGCTGCGCTCGGCGGCGAAACCCGTGGAAGCTGGCGGCCGAGGAACGGCGGCTTCCTGACCTGCCTCCTCTGAATCGAGCACGATCTCGCCGAGCGAAGTCTTCAGTCCCCGGCTGATCTTCGCGAGAAAGATCGCCGCTTGCGGGCGCCTCATGACACACTCCTTTTCGTCGATCTCTGGCGGCGAGACACGTCGCGTCGGGAGGCCAGGTTCGCGGACCATTTCTCGGATGTCGGAAGAAGGTGAACCATGAGAAGAGTCGCTCGCATCGTGCTCGCCGTGTTCACGCTGGCGATTGCCGCTTCCTCCCGCGGGCAGTCTCCGGCGCCGACAGCCGCGGCGGTCGGGGGGGCCAAGCCGAACCAGACCGCCGTCCCCGTTTCCGAGTCTCAGCGCGCCGCCGTGGCCGACTTGTTCGTCGCTCTCCGGCTCCCGCAGGAAGTTCAGACGATGCCGGAATCCATGATCGACGGGGAAATCGCGCGCAACCCGAGCCTGGCGCCGTTCCGAGACCTGATGGTGACCTGGCTCAAGAAGTACATGACGTGGCCGGCGATGGAGCCCCAGCTGACGCAGCTGTACGCGTCCAACTTCACGGAGGCGGAGCTGAAGAGCATGGCGGCCTTCTACCGCAGCCCGGCGGGACAGAAGGCCGTCCAGAAAATGCCGGAGATGATGCAGCGCACGGCGATGCTGGGGGCGCAGCTGAGTCAACCGCACTCCGACGAGCTGAAGAAGCAGATTTCGGCGCGCGCCGAGGAGCTGCAGAAAAAACAGCAGGGCGACGCGCGAAAGGAAGCCGGAGCCGCCGCGGGGCCTCCCCCACGTGCGACGGCCCCGCCCAAGAAGCCTTGAAGGCGGTTAGTTCTTAACCGCCTGACGCTGTGCCGTGAGGGAGCGCAGGAACGAGCCCGGCAGGCTTCCTCGAATCGAGACGCTGTCCGCGTCGTGCTCGACCTGGAACTTGCGGATCACGGAGACGAGCTCCGGCGACTTCTCGGAGACCGCCATGCGCCACATCGCGAGCACGCCGCGCAGCGAGTCTTCCAGAAGGTCGCGCTTCTCGGCATCCGGAGTCAGGCCCGTCGCTTCGAGATCCACCGCGTCGTCGCGAACCTTCGCCTGAAGCGCCAGGAGCGTCACCGACTTCATCGCGCCGACCACCGCTCGGGAAGGCTCTCCTTCGCCGCCGCCCTCGACGTTCGCTCCCTGCGTGAAGCGGGCCATGTCCACGAGCGCCCAGGCCGACGCGCTCGTGTCCACACGCGACAGGTACTTGCCGAGACCTTCGCCCGAGGTCAATCCACCCGAGCCTCCGCTTTCCTTGCGCGCCAGGGCCGCGAGGACCGCACGCTCGCTGCCTGCCACGATCAGGCCGCGGTTGACCAGCGACACGGCGCCCTCCGTGTCCGAGCCTTTGCCGGTGAGCCGATAATAAGCGTCGCCGGACGCCGATTTCATGAGGCTCGCGCCGCGCGATTTCAACGCGTCGCCGATCTTGTTCGTGTCGAACCGTCCTTCGAAGATCACGAGGCCGTCGTCGTCGCCCGGCCCCGGATGCCCGCCCGGCGACATCGCCACGATGACCGTGTCGATGTCTTCGCGCGGCGTCAGGCCGGTCTCCGCCAGGAAACGCGCGGCGTCGCCGTCGGTCGAAATCTCGTCCATCGACGCAAAGATCTTGGGGCCGAGGGGGCTCGAGCGCAGCTCGTTCCACCGGATCACACCGACGGTGCCGGCCGAAGCCGGAACCAGCGCCAGCGAGTCTTCCGTCCGGCGCACGGCGCGGGCGTCGGCGGCGAGTCCCAGGGCCAGAATGCCGGCCACGGCGAGGCGCGAGACGGTCGAGAAGCGGGTCAAGTCCATGTCAGAAATCCTTTCTGGAAAAGAGCCAGGAAGCCAGGGAAAGCGCGGCGACGCCGAAGAGCGCCGTCGAACCGTACACGGCGAAGTGGTCGAGGTTGGCGAGCCGCTCGGGAGCAGCGGCGCCGGCCACCAGCGCGACGGTGGCCTGCCCGAGCTCGGCGGTCTTGGGAAAGATCCAGTAGAGGGCCTGGACCGTCTTCGCGGCGAACTCCGTGGAGACGGCCGCGGCGATCCGGTCGTGAAGCGCCAGGATCGCAGCCAGGAAGAACACGGCGTACGTGGCCATCAGGGAGACCGCGGTGGAAGACGTGACGACGCCGACGAGGAATGCGAACGCCATCAGCGTCGCGATCGTGAACAGGATGACGGCGCCGGACAGGAAGAACCGCGGATGGAAGACGTGGGTCTTCCACGCAACGATGGCGCCGATCGAGCCGATCAGATAGACGATGTCGGCCGCAGCCAGGAGCACGCCCCCGGTGAAGCGCGACAGCAGCAGCGGGACGCGGCCGATCGGGCGCGACAGGTACAGATCGATCGTGCCCTTTTCCTGGAGGCGAGGCACCAGGTGCGCGGTGGCGAACAGCGCCAGGAACAGGCCCACGAAGTAGAGGACGCCTGAGAAGGTGGACTCGAACCCCAGCACCAGCTTGTCGATCTCGATGTGGTTGTCGCCGACGTCCACGGACTGTCCGAACAGCTTCATTCCCGCCAGCGCGCCGTCCACGATGTCGAGATTGACCGCC